>CALMQI010000202.1 GCA_937871935.1 uncultured Burkholderiales bacterium | reverse complement strand
CAGCGAACGAAGTGAGCGTAGTGAGTTACGCCGCACGACCCAAGGGCGAGCATCGGAGGGAACCTCGGCCTGAAAGGCCGAGGCGCCGGCGGTTGAGTCGCCAGGGCATGCCCGCCCGCAGCCTTGCTCGCTCGGTGCCACGCACTCGCGTGCCATGAAACTCAACGCGTCACTAGACGTCCAGCTCACGATACCGCCGAAACACGTCGTCCTCATTGAACGGCAGTCGACGGCGCGAAGCCAGGTACCGCGCCAGCCGCTTGCGCGCGAACATGCGCTCGTGCAACTCGACCACACGCGGGCAATCGGCCAGCGCCGGGCGGCTGCCTTGCGGGAACGCATAGCGCAAGCCGGCCACCACCTGCGCCAGCGACAGGTCGGCATAGCTCACCTGCCGGCCGACGAGCTGCGGCCCGTTGGCCGCATTTCGCTCGAGCACGCGTTCGAAGTAATTCATGAACTTCGGCAGGCGTGTCTTCAGGAAACCCTTGCTGCGCCGTCGCGCCGCGGGCTTCTGCTGCTCGTAGTACAGGTCCGGGCCGAGCGGATGGTGGGTGTCGTGCGCCTCGAGCACCAGATCGGCCAGTGTCAGCTGCAGCTGATGCGTCCACAGCTTGCCGGCCGCGTCGCGTGGCGCGAGATCGAGCCGTCCGCCCAGGAAGAGCAGGATGTTCGCCGTCTGGCCGATCAGCTGCCGGCCCGCCTTCAGGAACGGCGGCGCGAACGGCGGCCGCGCCACGTCGTCGTCGTCGAGGTAGCGCTGGATCGCCGGCACGCCGCCGCCGCGCGCCTCGGGCAGCAGCGCGATGTCGAGATAGTCGGCGCCGGCATCCTCGAGCGCCAGCCGGACGAATTCGCCGCGGCCCTGGATGCCGGGCCAGTAGTGGAGCTCGTAGCGCATCGTCGGTGTCCCTTCTTCGTGCACGCGCAGGCGACGATACGCCGGCCGGACGGCCCGGTCCGGCACTTGTGGCCTAATCTCGCACCACGAAATTCAAAGCACCGGAGCCATTCCATGGGCCGCAAGATCAGAACCGAAGCCGACCGCCAAGCCACACCGCCCGTCAAGGCACCCGGCGGCGTCACCTTCACCGCCGGCAAGGGCCAGAAGGTGAGCAAGGAACGCGGCTCGCACACCCGCAGCAAGAAGAACCCCGGCAAGCGCGCCGGCAAGGGCGGCAGCTGAGCCCTGCGCGCGCGGCTTGACGCCAGCCGCGCGCGCCGCAAGACCGATGCTGCGCATCACCGAGCTGCGCCTGCCGCTCGACCATCCGCCGGACGCGCTGCGCCCGGCGATCGTCGCGCGGCTGCGCATCGCCGATGCGCAGCTGCTGTCGTTCACCGTCTTCCGGCGCGCCTATGACGCGCGCAAGAAGTCGGCGATCCAGCTGATCTATACCGTCGACTGCGAGCTCGCGGGCGACGACAGCGACGAGGCCGCGCTGCTGGCACGCCACGCCGGCGACAAGCATGTGCGGACCAGCCCCGACACGCGCTATCGGCTGGTCTCGCACGCGCCGGCCGACTACGCGGCGCACCACCGGCCGCGGCCGGTGGTGATCGGCTTCGGCCCCTGCGGCATCTTCGCGGCGCTGGTGCTGGCGCAGATGGGCTTGCGGCCGATCGTGCTCGAGCGCGGCAAGGCGGTGCGCGAGCGCACGCAGGACACCTGGGGTCTGTGGCGGCGCGGCGTGCTCGATCCGGAGTCGAACGTGCAGTTCGGCGAGGGCGGCGCCGGCACCTTCAGCGACGGCAAGCTGTGGAGCCAGATCAGCGACCCGCGCCACCTGACGCGCAAGGTGCTCACCGAGTTCGTCGCGGCCGGCGCGCCGGAGGAGGTCCTCTACGTCGCCAAGCCGCACATCGGCACCTTCCGGCTGGTCGGCATGGTCGAGAAGCTGCGCGCCGACATCGTGGCGCTCGGCGGCGAGATCCGCTTCGGTCAGCGCGTGACCGACCTGCACATCGAGGAACGACCCTCCTCTGCCGGTCGGCCGGCGAGCCGCCGGCTGCGTGGCCTGGTGCTTGCCGATGGCGAGCAACTCAATGCCGACCACGTGGTGCTGGCGGTCGGCCACAGCGCGCGCGACACCTTCGAGGTGCTGCATCAGCGCGGCGTGGCCATGCAGGCCAAGCCGTTCTCGGTGGGTTTTCGCATCGAGCATCCGCAGAGCCTGATCGACCGCGCGCGCTTCGGGCCGAGCGCCGGCCATCCGATGCTCGGCGCGGCCGACTACAAGCTGGTGCACCACGCGCGCAACGGCCGCTCGGTGTACAGCTTCTGCATGTGCCCGGGCGGCACCGTGGTCGCCGCCACGTCGGCGGTCGGCCATGTGGTGACCAACGGCATGAGCCAGTACTCGCGCAACGAGCGCAACGCCAACGCCGGCATCGTGGTCGGCATCACGCCCGACGACTACCGGCAGGACCGCCAGGCCACCGGCCCGGTGCCCCCGCTCGACGGCATCGCCTATCAGCGCCACTGGGAGCAACGCGCCTATGTGCTCGGCGGCGAGAACTACCACGCGCCCGGCCAGCTGGTCGGTGATTTCGTCGCCGGCCGCCACGGCGATGCGCTGGCGCGCGAGTTCGGCCGCGTGCTGCCGTCGTACACGCCGGGCGTGCGGCTGACCGACCTGGCCGAACCGGGCCGCGAGAGCCTGCCGCTCGATCTGCTGGCCGCCATCCGCGAGGCGATCCCCGCCTTCGAGCGGCAGATCCCCGGCTTCGCGATGGCCGACGCGGTGTTTACCGGCGTCGAGACACGCACCTCGTCGCCGCTGCGCATTCCGCGCGGCGTGGACATGCAGTGCACCAACGTCGCCGGCCTCTACCCGGCCGGCGAAGGCGCGGGTTATGCCGGCGGCATCATGTCGGCCGGCGTCGACGGCATCGAGGTGGCCGAGGCGCTCGGCCTGAGTCTGCTGGCCAGCTGCTCGAGCACGCCGTAGCCGGCTCGGGCCTGAGCACGCTACGGGCAGCGCGTCGTCATCGCCGACGCGATCCACGGCCGGCGCTCGGCATCACGATCGGTCAGCGTGGTCAGGAAGGCGACCAGATCGTCCAGCTCCTGCGCGGACAGGTCGCCATCTGTATGCCGCACCGCGTCGCGCAGGTGTTCGACACGGCCATCATGCAGGTAGGGGGCAGTGACCGTCACGTTGCGCAGGCTCGCCGTTCGGTATTGCCCGCGCAGACCGTCGTGCACGAGCAGCCGACGCGTTGCCGCCGCGTTGCCCCGCCCCGCCTGATCGTTGTGCCGGCCGAGCAGGTTGAGCGGGCTCGCCTGCAGGCTGCGCGCGTCGTCGAAGCGGCCGCCATCGCTGGCGAAGCGCAAACCCCCTGCGTTCGCGCTGCTGGCAACGCTCGCGTGAAACTCGCCGTCGGAGAAGTTGGGCCCCCGGTGACATTCGATGCAACCGGCGCGGCCGACGAACAGCTGCAGGCCGCGTCGTGCCGCGACCGGATAGGTTGCACTCGCGGCACCGTCACCACGCGCCAGCGCGTCACGGTACTCGTCGAACGGCGTGCGGCCGGTGGTCAGCGTTTCCACATAGGCCGCCAGCGCCTTGCCGACATTCACCAGCGTCAGCTCGGGCCGGCTCAACGGCGACACACCGAACACTTGGGCGTAACACGCCGCCAGCTCGGCGTCGCGCGCGAACAGCCGCGTCACGCTGGCGGCACTGCCGCCGAACTCGCGGGCGTCGAGGATCGGCCGGATGCTCGCCATCCACAGGCTGTCGCTCGAGCCGCCCCAGCCGAACCAGCGCTGCTGGTTGAGGTTGGCCAGCGCCGGCGTGTTGCGCGGCAGGTCCGCCAGGCCATGCGCGCGCGCCAACGTGTCGGTGAACGAGCGGTCCGGCTGGTGACAGGTCACGCAGGCGATGTAGCCCACCGGTGACATGCGGGGGTCGCGGAAGAGATGCCGCCCGAGTTCGATCGCCGCCAGCTGGCCGGACACCCGGTTGCCCGGGTCGATGCGCGGTGCGGGCGGCCAGGGCCCGAGGGCCAGCACCCGCCGCAACTCGTCGCCGACGAACGGCAGCGCCACCTGTGCCGAGGCGGGCGGCGCCACGGCCAGCCACACTGAGAACAACACAACGACGAGTCGGGCCATGTTCGCCTCCGCAACAACGGCGCCACGCGATTCGGCACGTCTGTTCTACACCCGCCGGGTCGCGCCGTCGAGAGCGCGGGCCGCCACAGGGCAACCGATAGAGGCGCCTTCGCGTCGTACGTGCGTGCGCTGGCGGTCGAGCTGGCGCGCCACCGCATCCGAGTCAACAGCATCCTGCCGGGCTGGATCGTCACCGAGATGACCGAGCGGCCAAGGCGCATCCGCTTCGCCGCCGCGCCCGTATCACCGATGATGGCGCCCCATTTGCCGCGACGCCTCTTGCGCACCACACTGCTCGCCCTGCTCGCCTGCGCCGTCGTCTACGCTGCGCTGCTCGGCGCGTTGTGGCTGGCCCAGGAACGGCTGATCTTCCAGCCGACACGCAGCGACCCCGCGTTGCCGATCGTGCGGGACAGCGACGTGCACGAACGCTTCGTCGACGTGCCCGGGGCGCGCCTGTCGCTGCTCGAGCTGCGCCGGCCCGATCCGGCCGGCGTGGTGTTCTTCCTGCATGGCAATGCCGGCAACCTGCAGAGCTGGTTCGTCAACACCGACTTCTACCGCCGCGCCAACTTCGACCTGGTGATGCTCGACTACCGCGGCTACGGCAAGAGCAGCGGTCGCATCGAGAGCGAGGCGCAGCTGCACGCCGACGTGCTGGCGGTGTGGCAGCAGGTGGCACCACGCTACCAGGGGCGCAAGGTCGTCGTCTATGGCCGCTCGCTCGGCACCGGGCTGGCCGCCACGCTGTCCGTCGCGATCGAGCCCGATCTGACGATGCTGGTGTCCCCCTATCAGAGCCTGCTGGCGCTGGCGCGCGAGCACTATCCGTGGGTGCCGCCGGCCGTGATCCGCTACCCGCTGCGCACCGACGCGGTGATCGGCCGCATTCGCTCGCCCGTGCTGCTGGTGCATGGCGAACGCGACCCCCTGATCCCGTTGCACCACAGCCGCGCCCTGCTGACCCAAGCGCCGCGCGCACGGCTGGCCGTGGTGGACGGCGCCGGGCACAACGACCTGCAGAACTTCGAGCCCTATCGGCGGGTGGTGAACGACGCGCTGG
>CALMQI010000201.1 GCA_937871935.1 uncultured Burkholderiales bacterium | reverse complement strand
CGCGATGGCGAGCTTCGCCAGGCGAAGCGTCATCCAGCGGTAGGCCTCGAATTCGGTCACCGCGCGGTACGCGCGCTTGATGCCGAACCCGAGGCAAAACACCCCCAGCACGGCCCCCACAAGCCCGCCAGAGGCGGGCAAGGTCTTGACCCAGTACAGACCTGCGGCCGGCGCCAGGATTGCGTCCAGCGGTGCCAGGCACCGCAGCACTGGGTAGCTCACCCACGCAACACGCTCAAACGTCGGATTCATCGGTTCGCACTCGCTCGAAAACCACCAAGACGCCGCGCAACGACACAACGGTCGCTCGAGGGGTCGCCATCAGCCAGCAATTGATCTGACACGGTACGCAACTCCATAGCGTTCCATGCACACAAGCACACCAGCTCGTCACCACAAGAACACCAACGCATACGCACTCCCTCCCCGCTCCAGCACATCGCCTACTCGCACGGCCTACAAAATCGTGCTCCACGAGCACCGAACAGGCACTCCGTTGCAAATATCGCGCTGTTCTGGCCACGCATATTTACTTTATATGCACTTTCATTGCTTTGCAATCACATATAGTGCCGTCATACGCACCTGTTTTGCGCCATCTGTGTGTTTGGAACCCAAAAAGTACGCCCGATGACCTCAACGCACCCCCAATCCCGAACAGCCCGATGACGACGGACGCGTTCACGGTCAGCCTAGAACAAAGCGCCGCCAGCCATCCCCCGTCGAAGGCCCGCCGCATTGCGGCGCTGTTGCCGCAGATCGAGGCCGCCATGTCGCAGGGGAGCCCGCGCGCTCACATCGTCACTGCGTTGATGGGCGTCGGCATCGACATCACGCCGCACCAGCTCTCCAACGTCATCGCCCGCCTGCGCAAGCAGCGCCAGGACGCGGCACCGGTGCCGGTCGGGCGCCCGAGCGGCGGCCTTATCGCCAGCGTTCCCACGCTCGCGCACCTGCCGAACCCGGCTTCGGCATCGAAATTCGGCGCGCACGACCCTCGCCTGCTCGACGAGGTCATGCGCAGCACGCCCGACATGAAAGCACTCGCCAAGTTGGCGCCAAGGGGAAAACCATGAAAGTCTGCGTTCTGAACTTCAGCGGCAACGTCGGCAAGAGCACGATCGCCGCGCATCTGTTGCAACCTCGGCTGCAAGCCCAGGTGTTCAGCGTCGAGAGCCTGAACGTCGATGCATCGAGCGATGGCGTCGAGGTGGCCAGGCTCAGGGGCAAGCACTACAACGAGCTGCAGCAACGCCTGATGAAGCTCGACAACGCGATCGTGGACGTGGGTTCGTCCAACGTCGAAGACTTCCTCAAAATGATGCAGCACTACGCCGACAGTCAGGAAGAGTTCGACCTCTTCGTGGTGCCGGTGGTGAAGGACGGCAAGCAGCAGGCCGACACGGTGAACACGATCCGGGCGCTGCGCGCGATCGGCGTACCGGCCACCAAGATCCTCGTGCTCATCAACAAGGTCGAAACCGACGATGACCTGCGCACCGACTTCGCGGGCGTGTTCGGCTTCTGCGCCAGCGGCGAGGCAACGATCCCCGAAGGGGGCGTGATCTTCTCGAACGAACTCTTCGCCATGCTCAAGACGCAGCAGTTGTCGATCGGCGCCTTGAACGACGACGCGACCGACTACCGGCAAAGATTGCGCGAGGCAGCGAACGAAGAAGAGCAGGACGCTGCGATCCAGATGATTGCCATGAAGCGCCTGGCGAAGACCTGCAACAAGAATCTGGACGCCGCGTTCGCGGCGCTGTTTGCGGCGTGACCGATGCTCGAACGGCCCGCGAAGCGCTGATCCTCGAAGCGCTTCGTGGTGTCGACACCGTGCTGGCCGCCGCCGACTCGGCCGGCGAACGACTGGCGATCAACACACTGCGCCTGGAATCGGCTGCCGCCGCTCTGACGACAGCCGGCACCACCTACTCGGCCGAAGTGGCGCAGCTCACCGACGCGACCAAGAAGGCACTGGCCGACTACATCGAACGTCGAGCATCGGCAACGACGGCGCAGGCCCTGGCAGACCACCGCACGGCAATGCAAGAAGCGGCGACGCTGGCGTTTGCCGATCAGCTCGCACCGGCGGTGCGCGACATCGCCAGGCAGATCGAGCTTCACAGCACCGCAATTGGGACCAGGCTCGCGCCCTTGGTCGGCACCTTCGTTGTCGGAGCAGCGCTCGGCATGGGGGGTGCGGCGCTGTGGCTGCGATGACTGCCGCATGCCACGTCCGCGCGCTCTGGCATGAGTGCCCCGGGCTACGGAGTGCACCCCGCTCAGGCGGGTTGCAGCCCTACCGGGCCGGCTCCTACCGGGGCACGCGGCAGTCCCCCGGACTGCCACGCAAGCTCTGTATGCCATCGGGAACCTTTGGTGGCGTGCGACGGCCCTTTGCTTGTCATGAGGGGAGCGGGTCATGAGCGTGAGCATCAAAGCTGCGGCGAGCGGATCACAGGTTCGAAGACAAGCAAGCACAGCACCGGCGCTGATGCTGAGCAGCGGCACGCTGGAGGCCCTGAAATGGCTCGCCCTGATCTTGATGACGTTCGATCACGTCAACAAGCACCTGCTTCATGCTTCGGTGCCCGAGCTGTTCGCGGCGGGGCGTCTGGCCATGCCGCTGTTCGGTTTTGTGCTGGGCTACAACCTGGCTCGGCCTGATGCTTTGGCCGATGGCGCTTTCAAGCGCACGGCCGCACGCCTCGCAGTGTTCGGCAGCATCGCGAGTGTCCCGTTCATCGCACTGGGTGGATTGGGGTGGGGATGGTGGCCCTTCAATGTCATGGCGACCTTGCTGATCGCCACACTTTGCGCGTGGCTGATCGAGGTCGGCGGTTGGGCGCGGATCGCCCTAGCCGGCGTGCTGTTCATCTTGGGCGGCGCAGTCGTAGAGTTCTGGTGGCCAGGGCTCGCGGCGTGCCTGTTTGCCTGGGCCTATTGCCGGCGCCCGAGCTGGGGAATGCTGGTGCTGTGGATCGCGTCCCTGGCGGCTCTGTACATCATCAATCGCAACCTGTGGGCGCTCGCCGCCCTGCCGCTCATCTTTGCAGCCGGACAGGTCAGCATGAGGGTGCCGCGAATTCGACTGGGGTTCTACGTGTACTACCCAGCGCACCTGGCCGTGTTGTGGGTGCTGGTGCGGCTGCTTTAGCCGGGCGGCTCACTCGCCCCGATTGGCTCGCCAATCCCAGGGCGCAATGGGGTGAGGGTCGGCCCACAGCCCAAGCCCTGCGGACTTCGCCTGCGCCTCCAGCTCAAGCAGAGCCGGGTCATTCGAATAGCGTCGGAAGACCCAGGCGAAGCCGCGCTTGACCTGTTCGGCGTTGACGTCCATCCCGTCCATGGACACTTGGGCGATCGGTCGCCCGTATCGATCCAGCGATTTCCACCACAACAGCACTTGGCGTTTCCAGACCAGCTCACGCAAGGACTGCTGTGATCGACGGCCAAAGGCCTGCGCCTTCTCGGGCGCATCGATCTGGGCCAGCCTGATGCGGATGGAGTGCCCCTCGATGTCGGCGTAAAGCGTATCGCCGTCCGCCACACCGGTCACGGTGGCAACACCACGAAACGAGGACGGCGCCGCTTGGGTGCTCGACGTGTTTTCGCGCGCACTGACCTGGCCGACGCAAAGAAGCAGCGCAAGCGACAGGCCGGCCAGCGTGGCAAGCCGACGCATCAAGTGCCGCCCTTCAAGGCAGGCACGAGTGCGCGTCCACGATGCAACTTGTGCGCGCCGGTGCAGCGCTTGGCAAGCCCTCGGTGTTGGCGATGACAAGTACCCCTGAGGGCACCTGCGACGTTGATGCGCAGCATGAAGTGGTCCTTGTTGTAGTCACTGCACGTGGCCCACGCGTGGCATCGCGCTGTCAGCAGCTTCGGTCAACCGCAGCGCGGCTCGACCCTCCGAAATTATCCTTCGCGGCTGCCCCATCCACCACGGCCCCATGTCATAGAGCGCATCGCCCGTGCACGCGTTGCGGTACAGCTCGGCGACATCGACCACCTCGGCGATCAACGCCGGGTCAGTGATGCGGATTGCGCTCGTGCCGGGCGAGCTGGCCAGATCGCAAAGTGTCATCGCCAACGGCTGCCCGTCTTCGGCACCAGGTCCATGCGCCCAGTCGATCCATTTGCGTGAGACCTTCATGGCGCGTCCGTCGAAAGCAGCAGCGCCGCAAGGCGTCTGGCCACTTCGAGATACCGAGGCCGCTGGCCGAACAGTTCGGCGTCACTGCGCGCGAGCGCGCGCTTCATCAACATCAACCGATAGGCTTGGTCACTCATACCGCGCTCCCCGGTGGGTTCGCAAGGATGGCGGAGGCTCGTGCACCAAGCACCTGGGACAAGTGTTCGGCGTCGCGTGCGGCATCCACCGGATCGCGCGTCAGTGCGGCCCGCAGTGCTGCTGTCAGCCAGGACGAGGAACACGGCGAAGCCAGGATCGATTGGGAAGTAGGTACTTGGTTCATGTCGCGCCCGTCACTGGATGCGGAACAGTGCGGCGGCGTCGGCCACCGACACCAGCATGTCGCCCACACGCACGGCGTAACCACGCGACATGCGCACATCGCGGGGCGCACCGCGACCGGTACTCCGCAACCACGCACCGACAAGCCAAGCCATGCCGGCCAGGCCGGTTCGAGTCACGCGACCCCCATGCTGTCGCCCACATCCGGCGCAGTGCCACGGCGCCGGCGTGTTCGATCCGTTGCGCCCATTCGCGTTGCCGCGAAGGAACCCGTGTTTGCGGTTCCCTGCCACGTCATCGCCTCGTCATGGCGTGACCGGCTGGCCTGCTTTCATGATCCTGTCGGCGACGCCGAAAATCTTCTTCGCGCTCTTCTCCGGCAGCTCGCGGCCGTCAAGCCAGCGCTGCACGAAGTACCGGCTCTCTGCCTGGCCGGGAAGATCGAGCAACGCGCACAGGATGTAGGCGACACCCTCGGCCTCGGCCTCCGCGATGTGGCGGGCGGTTTCCGGGCCATCGCTCATGTCGCTCTCGGTCGTGTGACCCAGCACCACGTGCGCCATCTCGTGAAACCGGGTCTTGTGCTTCAACGGATTCAGCGGGCTGATGCCAATCGTCCGACGAATGGCATACCCCAAGCGGTTGCCGAGCAACTGCTCGAAGGGCTCCTCCGTGATGTCGAGCGCCGACATCGCAAGCGCCGCATCCCATTGAGGCACGACCAGCTCAGGCACGAAGTCCTCACCCTCGGTTTGTTCGAGCGAAAACCAGTTGGGTCGCAACATGTACACGCTGTAAGTCCCGCCCTCCCCTGATTCGGCATCGGCGGCCGGCGCTTCCTTGGCTGCGCGACGTTTGACGCTGACCGGCATGAACAAGCTGATCGCCTTCTCACCCTTTTTGACGAAACGCCCCTTCTCGCGCCATGCGTTGAAGCTGGCGATGGGTGACAGCGGCAAGCCCTTGATGCCCAACTGAACCGCGGCGAGTATTTGGTTTCCGAGGCTGTAGTTATGGAACGCGCGATAGGCGGCGTTGACAACGCCCGGCCGGGTCAGCACCTCTTGAAGCAACGCGGTCATGTCGCCCTGCTGCTGGTCCTGATTCCCAACTGCTCTTGGGTGAGTCTCGGGGGCGAGGAACTGCGCCTCTGTGGTGTTGCGGGTGGTGTGGGTGGCCGGTGCGTTCATGTCGATGTCCTCGTTCGGTGGTTGAAAAAATCTGCTCTTCGGAGCCGTCTCGACGCATGAAGAGCGACAGCCGGGCGCGACCCAAGGGCACGCCCGCAAGCCGCAGCTCAGAGCGCAGCGCAGAGACCGGGTGAGGACGTGGGCGCAGTCTTCACCCTTGAGGCGTGACTGGAGGGCGCTATGCGTCGTTCAAGAGACAGCGCCGATGTGCAGATCAACCGCCGGCAGACATCGAACGCACCGGCCGTGCTCCCCACACCACCAGCAACACGCGCCACCCCTGAAAGGCACGGCGTTCCACCGCCGCGCAGCGGCGCACTTCGACTCGGCAACTCAGAACGAACCGGGGATGACCGGACGCAAACGCCGAGCGCGAGGCGCTGGGCGTGCATTGGGGGTGAAGCCCGAGCGGCGAGGGGGGAGCTGCGAACTGCGGGGACGTGGTTGCACCCGCAGGGGGCGTTCCGGCTTCGCAGAGCGCAGCTGCCCCCTACTTGAGCGGCGTGCGTTGTGGGAGGGGTCAGGCCAACGCCGAGGGGAAGCGCCACGGGCGCGGCCCCGGGTGAGTTGCGGGGCATCTGGCACGCGCCCTTGGGGCAGCGCCCCAAAGAGAGCGGCCCGAGCGAAGCCGGGAACCCGGCCCTTCCCGAACTGCACTGGCCGAAGTCCGGCGCCCGAGATCTGAATGGGTTCCCGTCGATCAGGATTAGTCAGGCATCGCCGCCGTCAAGATCGCAACCGATACGCTGGTTCCAGCGAACTCGTTATCGAACACGCGCGACCACACACAGGCAAAGCCCGCAAGCTCAAAGCTGTTGCGCGCCGACGCGGGCAGCACAGCGACGAGTCGGCCACCGGCGCGAACGAGGGACGCAGCCGCTTCCGTGTGCGCCCGCCACCGGCCTTCGCTGTAAGGCGGGTTCATCACGACGCGATTGAAGCGCTCCGCCGTCGTGCTCGCCCACTCGATGAAGTCGGCCTGCACGGTGTCGAAGCCCCGCGCCTTCAATACGCTGCAACGCAGCGCGGAGACTTCCACGCACCGCGTGCGATCGACGGGCAGGAAAGCGGCCAGGTCACCGTGCCCGGCACTCGGCTCTAGCACCCGGTCGTCTTCGCCGATCGCGGCCAGCTCCGCCGCGACGCGCGCCACGCTTTCAGGGGTCGGGTAGAACTGATGCGACTGGCAATCGGGGATGCAACCGGACGTGCAAATCTCGCGGAGCACCTCGGATGGGACATATTCAAAGCCGAATTGCAAACCGCTCTTGTCTGGCACGCCGCCGATCGACACAAGCACGCGCACTGCTTCGTCATACGCCGCACGGTTCTCCTTCGCGTTGTAGGACAGCGAAAACCCCTTCACATACGCCCCGCCCGATTGCCTCTCGGCCAGAAGCTCGAGCACGGCGAACGGCAGCGGCCGGTCAATGGTCTTGAACTCCTTCGAGCGCTTCGCTGGCTTCTTGCGGAACTGCGCCGGGATGGCAAGCGGGTGCAGATGGGCGAGGATCGAATTCAGGCGCCACGCCATATCCGGGTGCACTTCAAGGTGCGCGGTGCCCTTCTTGTAGAGGCGCATGCGCAGCGCGCCGCCGTCGATGCTTACCAGTTCGCCCCAGCGGCAGCGAAGCATGTCGAGCAATCGTCCCGACACGTAGTGCTTCGGTTCATCACGCCCCATGAACTTTGCGATCACGCAGCGAAGGTCATTGATCAGCCCTGCCGTCGAATGCTCGACCGATCCATACGACGACAGCACGCGAGACAGGATCATTCGCTTGCCAAAAGCTTCCGGCGCGTTCGTGACGTGCTCGCCGGACAAGCCGCGAAAGATGCCATCGACGCGCTCGGCCAGAAACTGCTGACGCATGTTCAACAAGCCTGAGATCGTGTCGCGAACCGTTGCCTCCTCAAAGTCCGGCGTGTTCTGCTCCTTGATTGACTTGAACCACTCGTCGCGGCGCTTCTGCGGCATGTGGTCGAGAACATCGGTCAACGCAAGCGCCTTCGACCAATACGCGGAATTCAACGCGCCGACCGCGCCCGGCACGAGAAACAGCTTCTCGACGTACACCGTGCGGTGAAACCGATCGTCGCCCGCGTTGCCCTCGATGAAGTAGTGCACGACGTTGCCAAGCTCGCCGCCGTTCACGATGGCGCCGAGCTCGTCGATATGACGGCGCGCGGCCTGGTACTGACCTAGCAGGCTGTCGAGAAGATCGGACGCCATCGGCGCGAAGAACGGCGTTTCGTCAACCACCTCGAACTCTGCTTCTCGGACTTCCAATGCATCGCCCTGCCCTTCCGTCGGTTGGGGAGTCTCGGGGGCGGGGAACTGCGCTCCGCCAGTGGCGGTGGTGATGTGGGTGTTGGTTGGCATGTGGAACTCAAGAATTTGGTAGGCACTGCACCGGGCCCAAAAGCCCGGTGCGAGGAATCGATCAGGCCCGGCGCGAACGCAGCGGCGACGGCAGCCAGCGTTTGCCGTCGAGCAAGGCCTCGGCCTTCGCCACTGCGTCGCCCTTCTTCATCTTTCCGAGTGGCAGCGCCTGCTCCACCGACACCGCCTCGGTCACCGCTTCGACGATTCGCGCCTTCGGCACTTGCGTGAGGTAACTGCCCGAGGTCGGCGTCCACCAGTCGGCCATGTCCAGCCCCACCGCAGCGGCCAGAGCGTCGCCGGTGTGATCCGCCTCGCGCCCGCTCATGGCATTGACCGACAACGCCGAACACAGCGCCAGCAATTCAAGCAGCGTGTCCTGCGGCTGACCGATAAGCCAAGGCAGCAACTTGTCGGCATCGCCTGGGATGCGCTCTCGCCAGTTGTCCAGGCGGCTTGCCAACGCGCCCCACGCGCGCGAAGCCTCGATGTCGTCGGCCACGCCTTTGAGTGAGCCATCGCAGTCCAGCGCGCGAATGTTCAATGCCGAAACGGTCCGGTGCAGACCACCTGTGACCAGCTGTTGCACCAGCGAGTGAGCCAGCGCCGCGAGCGCAACGTGCGTGTTGTCCGACAGCAGCACCTGCAAAGCCTTGGTCTTGTGCGCGGTCAGCTTCTTGACCAGGCTCTCGGCATGCGCACTGACCCCCGCGCCCTCGCCTGCGTCGGCCGCGCCGCTCGCCCCCTTGGCCAGCGCCGCCGCCTTGGCGGCCTGCTTGCGGTCCTCGGGCTTCACCATGCCACGGTGCACCGTCACTTCGCCATTGCGGTCGAGCGCCACGACGACACCGGCAAAGGCCAGGATGTCGGGCGTCCATTCGCTCAGGTCGCGCCGCAGCTTTTCCAGCTTGGCGTTGGCCTTTTCGATGTCGGCTTCGAGGGCGGCGGCCTTTGCCTGATCGAAGCTCTCTTCGTCCTCGGTGGCATAGAGTGCTTCAAGGGCCGTGTTGGCGTTCTCGTGTGCGACGGTGAGCGTATCGAGCGCAGCCTGTTGCTTCGCCGTGGGTTCGCGCTGGCCCATCCCGGCCACGCCGAAACCTTGCCGCTCCGAATAGTCGAATGAGGTCCGCGCTTCGGTCCAGGCCCATCCTTCCAGTTTCAAGGCTCCGGCCTGCTCAGTCAGCCGCTCGATCGCGAGTCGTTGCAGCAGTTCGCCGTCGGTGATGTAGCCGCCGCCCTCGTCTTCGAACAGATCGCGCACCACGACCCCACCCGCTGCCTCGTAGGCCGCAAGACCCACGAACTTGGCCAGCGGATCGGTGGAAGCATCGATCTCGCGCCCGAGCAACAACCGGCGCAGGCTCGTCGCGTTGCGGTTGTAGGCAGGTGTCGTGCTCCACACGCGCTCTTGCGCGGCGTGGTCGTCGGTGATCGCCAGCGCCATCAACTGGTCGAGGTTGATCTCGTCTTTGCGGAACAACTCGAACAGCGAGGGCGACACCTTCGCCAGCTTCAAGCGCCGTTGCACCGTCAGCGGCGTGATGCCGAAACACACCGCCACGTCTTCAACGCCCGCACCCGCCGCGATCATTTCTGCGAACGCGGTGACGGTGTCGGCAACGCTCATGGGCGCCCTTCCGCTGTTCTCGGCAACGCTGGCCGCGATGGCTTCCTCGCGTGTGATGAGCCGGCACAGGATGTCTTTGTCCGCAGGGATGTCGCCGGCCTTGGCGAGCAAGCGCAAAGCCCGCAGGCGCCGGCCACCGGCAGCGACGCCATAGTCGCCGGTCACCTTGCCCCGCTTGGTTTCGTCGGGATGCACTACGAGGTTTTGCAGCATGCCCTGCGCCTTGATGAGGGCGGCCAGTTCGCTGACATCCTCGCCGCCCGACTTGCGCACGTTGAACGCGGAGTGAACCAGCCGCGACAACGGAATCAGCACCAGGTCGCCCGGGTTGACTTGTTCGGCTTCGAGGGCCGTGGCCCGCTCCCTTGCCTGCCCATTCCCCTGCCCTTTCCCTGCTGCGCCCGTGGCATCTGGTCTTTGGTGAGTCCCGGGGGCGAGGAACCGCGCCTTGGTGGTGTTGCCGGTGCTGTGGATGGTCGTTGCGCTCATGGCTGTGTCCTTTGCGGTGGTTGAAAAATCTGCTCTTCGGAGCC
>CALMQI010000200.1 GCA_937871935.1 uncultured Burkholderiales bacterium | reverse complement strand
CTTCGCTTCGAATGCGCCGAACCGCTGGAAAAACTGCTGCTGCGCTCGGGCCGGTTGCCGCTGCCGCCCTACATCCGGCGCGAGCCGGGCGCGAACGATGTCGAGCGCTACCAGACCGTGTTCGCGCGCGAACTGGGCGCGGTGGCGGCGCCCACCGCCGGCCTGCACTTCGACGACGCGCTGCTGATGAAGCTGCGCAATCGCGGCATCGAGAACCTGCTGGTGTGCGGCGTGACCACCGAGGTCTGCGTCAACACCACCGTGCGCGAAGCCAACGACCGCGGCTACCGCTGCATCGTGCTGGGCGATTGCTGCGCCTCCTATTTCCCGCAGTTTCACGAGGCGGGGCTGGCGATGATCAAGGCGCAAGGCGGCATCTTCGGCTGGGTGTCGTCGTCCAAGCCGGTGCTGGCCGCGCTGACGCAGTTCGCGGCCAAGGCCAGCAAGCTCGGCAGCGTCGGCTTCGTGGTGCTGATGGTCGCCGCGCTGGCGATGGTGTTCACGATCGACCGCACGCTGAACACGATCTGGCGCGTGCGCCGGCCGCGACCGCTGGCGCAGCGCCTGCTGATCTACTGGGCGGCGCTGACACTAGGCCCGCTGCTGCTGGGCATCAGCCTGACGCTGACGTCGTACGCCATCTCGGCATCGAAGGGCCTGGTCGATGCGTTGCCGGGTGGCCTGAGCATGCTGCTTGGCACCCTGGAGTTCAGCCTGCTGGCCGCCGGCATGGCGGGGTTGTACCGCTTCGTGCCCAACACGTACGTCAGCTGGGCCCATGCCTGGGCCGGTGGCGTGTTCGTCGCCGCCGGCATGGAGGTGGCCAAGCGGCTGCTCGCCTGGTACGTGGGTCTGGTGCCGACCTATTCGGTGATCTACGGCGCCTTCGCGACGCTGCCGATCTTCCTGCTGTGGATCTATCTCGGCTGGGTGGTGGTGCTGCTCGGTGCCGTGGTGGCGGCCTACGCGCCGAGCCTGTCGATGCGGGTGGCCCGCGTGCCCGACAACCCGGGCTACCGCTTCGCGCTCGCGGTGGCGCTGCTGCGCGAGTTGCACCGGGCGCGTACGACGGCGAAGAAGGGGCTCACCGTGCTGGAGCTTTCCGGCGCCGTGCATGTCGACCCGCTGCAGGTCGAGCCGGTGCTGGAAAGCCTGGTCGCGCTCGACTGGTCGGCCCGACTCGACGAGGAGGGCGCACGCCGCTACGTGCTGCTGGCCGACGCGCAGTCGACGCTGGTGGCGCCGCTGGTCGACACGCTGCTGCTCGAGCCGACGCCGTCGACGCAGAACTTCCGCGCCCGCGCCGCATTCGCCAGCATGCGGCTGGCCGAACTCTTCTAGGCGCGTTCTGTCGTACCCGGCGGCCGCGCGCATGCGTCTTCATGATTCGCGCCAACCCACCGCAATGGAAACACCGCCCATGAGCACCGCCTCGATCGACGCCTTCCACGCCCACCAACGGGCCGAACTTGATGCACTGCGCGAGGCCGGGCTGTACAAGAGCGAGCGCATCATCATCACGCCACAGGGTGCGCTGATCAGGACGGCCGATGGTCGCGAGGTGATCAACCTTTGCGCCAACAACTACCTCGGCCTTTCCTCGCACCCCAAGGTCATCGCAGCGGCGCACGAGGCGTTGCGCACGCACGGCTACGGCCTGAGCTCGGTGCGCTTCATCTGCGGCACGCAGGATGCGCACAAGACGCTCGAGGCGCGCATCGCCCGCTTCGTCGGCACCGAGGACGCGATCCTCTACGCCGCCGCGTTCGACGCCAACGGCGGCCTGTTCGAGCCGCTGCTCGGCGACAACGACGCGATCATCAGCGACGCGCTCAACCATGCGTCCATCATCGACGGCATCCGCCTGAGCAAGGCCAGGCGCTACCGCTACGAGCACAACGACATGGCCGATCTCGAGCGCTGCCTCCAGCAGGCGACGGCCGACGGCGCGCGCTTCAAGCTCGTGTTCACCGACGGTGTGTTCTCGATGGATGGCACCATCGCCCAGCTTCACCGCATGCGCGTGTTGTGCGACGCGCACGGCGCGCTGCTCGGCATCGACGAGTGCCACGCCAGCGGTTTCATGGGCGCGCGCGGGCGCGGCACGCACGAGCACCACGGCCTGTTCGGCCGCATCGACGTCATCACCGGCACCTTCGGCAAGGCGCTCGGCGGGGCCTCGGGCGGCTTCACCGCGGCGCGGCGCGAGGTGGTGGAACTGCTGCGCCAGCGCTCGCGACCGTACCTGTTCTCCAACACACTGGCGCCGGCGATCGTCGGCGGATCGATCGCCGTGCTCGACCTGCTGGAGGCGAGCACCGCCCTGCGCGACAAGCTCGACGACAACACACGCTGGTTCCGCCAGGCGATCCAGGCGGCGGGTTTCGCCATCAAGCCGGGCACGCATCCGATCGTGCCGATCATGGTGCACGACGCCGCCAAGGCGCAGCAGCTGGCGGCGCGCCTGCTCGAGCTGGGCATCTACGTGGTGGGCTTCTTCTTCCCGGTGGTGCCCAAGGGGCAGGCGCGCATCCGCGTGCAGATGAGTGCCGTGCATGAGCGGGCTCAGCTGGAGCAGGCCGTCGCCGCGTTCCGGCAGGCCGGGCGCGAGCTGGGCGTGATCGGATGAGTGCCGCGCGCATCCTGGTGATCGGCGCCAACGGCCAGATCGGCACCGAGCTCGCCGCCGCGCTGGCCGCGCGGCCGGGCGTGGCCGCCGTCGTCACCAGCGACCTGGCCCCTGAGGGCCGGCTGCCCGGACTGACGCACGAGATGCTCGACGTCACCGACGCGGCCGCGTTGCGCACGGTGGCACAGCGCCATCGCATCACGCAGGTCTACCACCTGGCCGCGGCGTTGTCGGCCAGCGGCGAGAAGCACCCGCAGTGGGCCTGGAACCTCAACATGGGCGGCCTGCTGAACGTGCTGGAGCTCGCCCGCACGGTGCCGCTCGAACGCGTGTTCTGGCCGAGCAGCATCGCCGCCTTCGGTCCGACGACGCCGGCCACCGCGACGCAGCACACGGTGATGGACCCGACCACGGTCTACGGCATCAGCAAGCTGGCCGGCGAGCGCTGGTGCGCCTGGTACCACGCGCATCACCGCGTCGACGTGCGCAGCCTGCGCTACCCCGGCCTCATCAGCTGGAAGACGCCGCCCGGCGGCGGCACCACCGACTACGCGGTCGAGATCTTCCACGCGGCGTTGCAGGACGCCCGCTACACCTGCTTCCTGCGCGAGGACACGCGGTTGCCGATGATGTACATGGACGACGCGATCCGCGCGACGATCGAGCTGATGGAGGCGCCCGCCAAGAGCATCCGCGAGCGCGGCTCGTACAACCTGGCCGGCTGCAGCTTCACGCCGCGCGAGATCGCCGACGCGATTGCGCGCCACGTGCCGGGCTTCGAGCTGCACTGCAAGCCCGACTTCCGCCAGGCCATTGCCGACAGCTGGCCGCGGGTGATCGACGACGCGCAGGCGCGGGACCACTGGGGCTGGCGCGGGCGCTTCGACCTGCAGGCGATGGTCGACGAGATGTGGCGCCACCTGCAGCCGTCTGCCTGATCGGTGTGCCTACCTTGCCTGTGCGGCGACCACCAGAGGTTCCCCAGTTCCTCGTCTTCGCGGTCTGTGCCTTCGCCAGCGGCTTCGCGTTGCGCATCATCGATCCACTGATCCTGCCGATTGCCGACGCGTTCGCCATCACGCCGGCGATGGCCGCGCTGCTCAGCTCGGCCTACGCGCTGCCCTATGCGATCGCCCAGCCCTTTCTCGGTCCGCTCGGTGACCGCTTCGGCAAGGCGCGCTGCATCCAGGTGTGCGTCGCCGGCATGACGGTGGCGCTGCTGGCGGGTGCGCTGGCACCGGGATTCGAGTGGCTGCTGGCCACGCGCATCGTCGCCGGCATCTTTGCCGGCGGCCTGATTCCACTGGTGCTCGCCGGGCTGGGCGACGCCTACGACATGATGAATCGGCAGGTGATGATCGGCCGCATGCTGCTGGCCATCATCACCGGGCAGATGCTCGGCTCCATGGTGGCCGGCTTCGCCAATGCGGCGTTCGGCTGGCGCAGCGCGTTCTGGATCGCCGCCGCTGCCGCGGTGCTCGCAGCGGTACTCGCCTGGGCAGCGATCGGGCGTCCGCGCCCGGCGCCGGTCATCACGCCCGTGGCCGCGCCGGTGTCGTTCCTGGGTCTGTATCGGCACGTCTTCGACAACCCGAAGGCGGTCTGGCTGTATGCGGCCGTGATCGGCGAGGGGTTGCTCGTCTTCGGCGTGTTTCCCTACGTCGGCCCGCTGCTGATCGAGCGCACGGGCAGCGCGGTCGAGGCGGCCAGTGCGCAGGCCGGCTTGGCGCTTGGGGCCTTCGGCATCGGCGGGCTCGTCTACGCGGTGCTGGTGCGCCGCATCATCGGCTGGCTCGGCGTGCGCCGCATGTGCCTGTGGGGCTCTTCGGCCGTGGCGGCGCTGTACGCCGCACTGACCGTGCTGCCATTCTGGTGGCTGCATGCGCTGGCGATGGCCGGTGTGGGCTTGAGCTACTACATGTTGCACAACTCGTTGCAGACCGAGGCGACCGAACTTGCGCCCGCCGCGCGCGGTTCGGCGGTGGCGCTTTTCGCTTGCGGCTTCTTCGCCGGGCAGGGCCTCGGCCCGCCGCTGTTCGGCGCGGTGTCGCACGCACTCGGTTCCCCTGCCGCGCTGCTCGCCGCGGCGGCCGGGCTGCTGCTGCTCGGTCAGCTGGTGGTGCGCAAGATCATCGGGCCCGACCTCACGGCTCGGTAGCAGGCCATGACCAGAACAGGGCTGAAGTACGCGGCCGGGCCGCCCTTCTGCGGGCCGGTCAGGAGGACTCTTGCAATGAGGGACAATACACCCACATGCAAACCCTGAATACCCGACCGACCCTGGCAATGGCGGCCTGCGCGCCGCGGATCCGGGCAAAGGCCGGTTATCCCGACGATCGCGTGATACGCCAACGCCACTTCCTACAGGACCCCGCCCATGGCCAAGGTTGACGCCAAGACGGCCGTGCTGCCCGACGGCTTGCGCTACAAGAGCAAGGTATCGGGTTCGCCCTTCAAGGCCACCACCACCTTCGGTGCCGCCACGATGTCGTGCTTCCTGTGCGGCAAGCACAGGCCCCGCTCGATGATGAAGACGCGCAAGGTACTGGGCAAGGCCCAGGCCGTCTGCTCGCCCTCGTGCAAGGCGATGGACGAGACGCTGGGCTGAGGCCGGCTGCTCATCGGCGCGGCCGCTGAGCAGCGCCGCCCGGAGGATCGGAGTTACGCCGTCGCTGCCGGCGTGGCCAGTGCTTCGCGCACGGCCGCCAGCACGTGCTCGGGCGTCTCGCCCATGTGATGATGGCCGCACGGCAGCGTGACCACACGCGCGTGCAGCGCCTCGGCGACGGGCATCGCGGCCCGCGGTTGCGTCATCAGATCGGCGCTGCCGATGATCACGGTGGCGGGGCAGCGCACCTGGGCCGCCGCCTCCATGCCGGCGCGATAACGGTGGCAGACCTCGAAGCCGTGCAGGAACACGTTGGCACCGCCGCCCGCAGCCTGCACGCGGCGCATCAGCGCCAGGCCGCCGCCATGCAGCCAGTTGCCCGGTCCGGGGTAACCGGGCTTGCTGGCGGTCGACGAGATCGACCAGGCAGTGACCATGCGCATCGCCTTCAGCGGCTCGTCGCGCGCCGTCGTCAGCAGCATGTCGCTGACTTTCATCGGCACCGCGGTGCCGATCAGCACCAGGTGCGTCGCACGTTGCGGCGCCCGGGCGGCCGCCTGCAGGGCGACCAGCGAGCCCATGCTGTGGCCGACCAGCGCGGCGCGCTGCACGCCGGCGGCGTCCAGCAACGCCAGCACCCAGTCGGCCATCGCCTCCACGTCGGGCAGCAGCGGGCCGATGCTGCGCATGTGGCCGGGTAGGTCGACGGCCAGCACGCCGAAGCCGTGGTGGGCGAACCAGCGCGCCAGCAGCGTGAAGCCGGAGTGGTCGTGGCACGCGCCGTGGATGAACACCACGCACGGCAATGCGGGATCGAACGGCTTGCCGCCGCTGTAGGCGTAGGCCTCGCGTCCCTGGACGGTGAGCTTCATGCCGCCTTCTCCGCCACCTTGAAGGCGCGCTTCAGGTCGTCGATCAGGTCGTCGACGTCCTCCAGCCCGATCGACAGGCGGATCGTGCCCGGCGTGATGCCGGCCGCCTGCAGCGCCGCATCGTCCATGCGGAAGTGCGTCGTCGAGGCGGGGTGGATCACCAGAGACCGGCAGTCACCCACGTTGGCCAGATGCGAGAAGATCTGCAGCGCCTCGATGAACGCCGCGCCCTGCTTGCGCGAGCCCTTCAGGTCGAAGCTGAACACCGAGCCGCAGCCGCGTGGCAGCAGCCGCTTCGCCAGCGCGTGGCTCGGGTGCGTGTCGAGCTCCGGGTAGCCCACATGGGCCACCAGCGGATGCGCGGCCAGGAACGCCACCACCCGGCGTGTGTTGTCGACATGCCTGGCCATGCGCAACGGCAGCGTCTCGATGCCCTGCAGGATCAGCCACGCGGTATGCGGGCTCATGCAGGCACCGAAGTCGCGCAGGCCTTCGCGCCGCGCCCGCAGCAGGAACGCGCCGACCGAGCTTTCCTCGCTGAACACCATGCCATGAAAGCCGGCGTAGGGCGCGGTGAGTTCGGCAAATCGCCCCGAGGCGTCCCAGTCGAACCCGCCGCCGTCGACCAGCACGCCGCCGATCACGGTGCCGTGGCCCGACAGGAACTTGGTCGCCGAGTGGAAGACCAGATCGGCACCCAGCTCGAACGGCTTCATCAGCCAGGGCGTGGTGAAGGTCGAATCCACCAGCAGCGGCACGCCGGCGTCGTGGGCGATCGAACTCACCAAGGGGATGTCGAGCACGTCGAGGCCGGGATTGCCGAGCGTTTCGCCGAACAGCAGCCTCGTCTCGGGCCGGATCGCGGCGCGCCAGCCGGCAATGTCGCCCGGCTTGACGAAGGTGGTCTCGATGCCGAAGCGGCGCAACGTGTAGTGCAACAGGTTGTGCGAGCCGCCATAGAGCGCCGTGCTGGCGACGATGTGCGAACCGGCGCCGGCAAGGGTCGAGATGCCGAGGTGCAGCGCGGCCTGGCCGCTGGCGGTGGCGATGGCGCCGGCGCCGCCCTCGAGTGCCGAGACGCGCTCCTCGAGCACGGCATTGGTCGGATTGCTGATGCGGCTGTAGACATGGCCCGAACGCTCCATGTTGAACAGCGACGCCGCATGTTCGCTGCTGTCGAAGACGAACGAGGTGCTCAGGTGGATCGGCACCGCGCGCGCGCCGGTGGCGGGGTCGGGGGCCGCGCCGGCGTGCAGGCTCAGCGTGTCGAATCCGGGGTCACTGGCTCCGGGCATAAGTCCCTCGGGGGCTGTTGCGTCGAGGCATTGTGTGCTATGTTTTTCCGGGGGACATCTCACTTCCACAGGAGGGCAGCATCATGAAGGTCAGCGACATCCTTCGGGTCAAGGGCGGCACGCTGTACACGGTGTCGCCCGAGCAACCGCTGGCCGAGGCATTGCAGACGATGGCCGGCCGCGACATCGGCTCGCTGGTGGTGATGAGCCACGGCGAGCTGATCGGCATGCTCACGTTTCGCGAAGTCATCAACGCCATCGTCGCCAACGGCGGCAGCGTGGGCATCGTCACCATCGGCACGGTGATGGACGATGCACCGCTCACCTGCACGCCGGAGACCGAGATCGACGAAGTGCGGCGCATGATGCTGCAGCGCCATGCGCGCTATATGCCGGTGATGGACCGCAAGACGCTGATGGGCGTGATCTCGTTCTACGACGTCGCCAAGGCCGTGGTCGACAGTCAGGACTTCGAGAATCGCATGCTCAAGGCCTACATCCGCGACTGGCCGGTGGAATCGGGGGAAGAGTCCTCCGAGACCGAGCGCGCCCCGAGACTTTGACTTCCCGGCACGGGCATCTGCCCAGGGCCTGAGCGACCGGCGATCGCGGCACGCCGGCCATTTGTGCGCGGCAAGCGTTGCGGGCCGGCCACTTGTGCGAAGCGAGGTCCTGGGTGAGCGCATTAGCGGCGGTACTCGCATGCTTTTCCGCTCGCTGCACCCTCTCCAGCCGGGACTACCCTCGGGCAGGATGACAGCCGCTGTGCCATCAACATTGCCGCGCCGGCTGGCCGCTCACGCCGGCGATCCCGTCACGGCGTCGCACCTCGACGGTGAGGCCGCCCTTCACCTGCTGGAACAGGTGCAAGTGGGGATGTTCGTCGACCAAGACGGCGTCGTCGCCTACGTCAACCCAGCCCTGGCCGACATGGTCGGCTGGACCGAAGGCGAGATGATGGGTCGCGAGGCAGCCGCCTTCCTTGTCGTACCAGACTGCGTCGAGGCCGCACGTGCGGTGGTGCGCCGCCGACTGGCGGGAAAGGCGGGCCGGCCAGGAGATATGCGGTTCGTCCGCCGCAACGGTACAACGTTTGATGCTCGGGTGCATGCAAGTCGGATCGCCTTTCGCGGCCACCCCGGGGTGATGATGACCGTGACCGACATCAGCGAGCTGAAACGGGCGTTGCAGCGCGCTGAATGGAACGCCGACATGCTGGCCCGCAGCGAGTCCTTGTGTCGCTCGGGATCGTTCGAAGTCATCTTGCCGAGCGGCGAGGTGATCGTCTCGGCCGGTCTGCGCGCTCTGGTCGGGCTGCCGCATGACGATGACGCGCCACTGCTGATCGATGCGTTGCCGTGGGTGCCCGAGGAAGAGCGCGCGCTCGTCGCCGGTATCTGGCGCACGGCCGCGCACGGTGAACCGATCGAGTTCCAGCACAGGCTGACGACTCACGACGACCGGCGCCTGACCGTGCGGCACATCGGCCTGCTCAGTTCGGCCAGCGACGGTGCGAAGGCATGGCGCGGCGTCGCGATCCTGCAGGACATCACTTTGCAGCGGGAGGCAGAACAGCGCATCGAAGAGTTGTCCACCCACGATGAGGTCACGGGGCTCGCCAACCGAAAGAGCTTCGTCGACCAGGTCGACGCGGCGATGCATGCGGCGCGATGGGGCGACCGGGCACTGGCGTTGTTCACGATCGATGTGCTTCGGATCATCGACATCAAGTCAAGCATGGGCTTCGGCGCGGGCGACACGCTGGCGATGGCGTTGGCCGCCCGCCTGAGCGCGCACGCCGAGCAGGGCGAGGCCGTGGCCCGGCTGGGTGAGACCGAGTTCGCGCTGCTGGCGGAGTACGCCAGCGCCGAGGACCTGGCTGCCATGCGCGTGCGTGCCGAAGGTCTATCGGCGGCGCTGCAGTCGCCGGTCAAGCTGGGCGTGACCGATGTGTTCCCCCGCTGCGTCGTCGGCATCGCGCGCTTTCCCTGCGACGCCGATGCGCCCGATGGACTTGTCGAGGCGGCTCAGACCGCCCGCCTCGAGATTGCCGACGGTGCCGGTGTGGCCTTCTACAAGCCGGAATCAGCGACGCAGGCGATGCGCGAGATGCTGGTCGAGGGAGCACTGCGCCGCGCCATCGATGCCGGCGAGTTCGAGTTGCACTACCAGCCGCAGGTTGACCTTGCCGATGGGGGCATCTGTGGCGCTGAGGCGCTGCTGCGTTGGACCTCGCCCGAGTTGGGGCCCGTGTCGCCCGCCGAGTTCATACCCGTGGCCGAGCGCACCGGGCTGATCGGCGTGATTGGCGATTGGGTGATGCGGCGCGTGTGCGAGCAGGCGGCCGCTTGGCGGGGTGTTTCGCCGAGGCCACTGCGTCTGGGCGTCAACCTGTCGCCGACGCAGTTGCAGCGCCCCGACCTGGCGAGTCATGTGCAGGCCATGCTGGTGGCCGCCGGTGCGCATGCGAGCGACCTGTCGATCGAGATCACCGAGAGCGTGTTGATGGCCGACGTCGAGCGCGCCGCCCAGGTGCTGCACGAGCTGAAGGCCATCGGCGTGGAAATCGCGCTCGACGACTTCGGCACCGGCTTCTCCAGCCTGAACTGGTTGTGCAAACTGCCGCTCGACGTGCTGAAGATCGACCGCTCGTTCGTCCACGACGTGACCGCGGCCTCGCAGGACGTGTCGGTCACGCGTTCGATCATTCACCTGGCCCACAGCCTGAAGCTCGTGGTGCTGGCCGAGGGCGTGGAGACCGAGGGGCAGCTGAGCCTGCTGGCGGCCGACGGCTGCGACCGCGTGCAGGGCTACTACTTCTCTCGGCCGCTGCCGGCCGCCGCATTCGAGGAGGCGATGCGGGCCGACAAGCGACTGCCGCCGCAGTTCGTGATGCGGGCGCGGCGGACGCGCACGCTGCTGCTGGTGGACGACGAGGAGAACATCCTTGCCGCGCTCAAGCGGACGCTGCGACGCGAGGGCTATCACATCGTCACCGCGACCGATGCCGCCGAGGGACTGCAGCGGCTGACCGAGCATGACGTCGACGTGATCATCTCCGACCAGCGCATGCCCGGCATGACTGGCGTGGAGTTCCTGCGCCGGGCCAAGGATCTGTACCCGCACACCGTGCGCATGGTGCTGTCTGGGTATACCGAGCTGCAGTCGATCATCGATGCCGTCAACGAAGGCGCGATCTACAAGTTCCTCACCAAGCCCTGGGACGACGATCGACTGCGCGAACACGTCGCCGAAGCGTTCCGCCAGAAGGGAATGGCGGACGAGAACCGCCAGCTGTCGCAGCAGGTCGAGTCGGCCAATTCAGACCTGGCCGGACTGAACGCACGCCTGGAACAGCTGCTGCAGCAGCAGCGGCAGCATGCGGACTTCCTGACGGCGCAGGCCAATCAGTCGCGCTACCTGCTCGACGAGTTGCCGGCCGCTGTGCTCGGCATAGACCCCGACGGGCAGATCGTGATGTTCAACCGTTGCGCGGAGGCGCTGTGGCCCGACGGCCCGCCGTTGGGTCGCCATGCTGGCGAGTTGGTGCCGGCCTGGGGCGATGGCGCAGGCGCCACCACGGCGATCTGCCGATCCGAGGTGACGATCGCCGGACGACCCTATCAAGTCGTGTCGCGGTTCGTACCTCCCGAGTCCGATGGCGCAGCGACGCGTGGCAGTCTGCTGCTGTTCTGGCCGGCCGATGGCGCCCCGGTGGCTCCGCAATGAATCCGGCCCCGTCCTTCGATCCGGCTCGTATCGGCACCGCGGCGCACGAGGCCCAAGGCACAGCGGCCGCACCGCCGGTCGGACCTTCTCCCGGCGACCCCGAGCAGCGCCTTCAGTTCCTCTTTCGTCACAGCCTGCGCGCCGGTCGTGTTCACGTGCTCCAGCATCTGATTCGCCTGTATCGCGGCGGCGCTCAGCCATGACGATCACGATCGATCCCAAGTTGCTGCAGCAACGCATCGCTCAGCTGCCGGCATGGCCGCGAGTGGCGGCACAGGCGCTGGCTGCGTTGCGCGACGACGCCACCGGCGCCGGCGAGTGCGCGCGCTGCGTCGGCCACGACCAGGCGCTGACGGCACGTGTGCTGCGGCTGGCGAACTCGGCCTTCTATGGCTTGCCCGGGCGGGTGGCCAGTGTCACCGGTGCGATCCAGTTGTTGGGCAGACGCACGCTGGGCGCCGCGCTGATGGCGGCGACGGCCAACGTTCAGTTCAATGCGATCCGCTGCGACGGTTTCGACTTCGACGGCTTCTGGCGCCACTCCATCGGCACGGCGATCGCCGCCGAGTCGATCGCCCGCATCCGAATGCTCGACGACGAAACCGCCTTCACCGCCGGTTTGTTGCACGACATCGGCCGGCTCGCGCTGGCGGCGCACTTTCCGGACGAAGCGGCAGCCGTGCTCTCGCAGGCGCGCGGCAGCGACCTGCCGTGGCTGGAGGCCGAGCGCGGGACCTTGGCCACCGACCATGCCACGATCGGGGCGACGATCGCCGCACATTGGCGCTTTCCGGCGTTGGTGCAGACCGCGATTGCCAACCATCACAAGCCGCTGGGCACGAACGGTGCAGTCGGCATGGACGATGCCATCCACATCGCCGACGCGATGGTGCATGCGCTGGACCTCTCGGGTGATTCGAGCGAAGCCGTGCCCGACGTCGATCCCCTGGCCTGGCGGCGCCTGGGACTGAACGCCGATCAGGCGCTGGCCCTGTTGCAGCGCACCGAGCAGGGCGTCGAGGTGCTGTGCCGCGCGCTGGCGCATTGAAACCGGAACAAGAGGCACCATGAATCCATCCGATTGCTCTCCGCAGGTTCTGTCGGATGCAGCCATCGCTGCGCCGTGTGCGGACTGTCCCCGTGCCGCGCAGGTGCTCGAGCTGGTGCGAAACAACGACGAGCTGAAGCGGCTCAACGTCAGGCTCAAGCAGGCGCAGGATCAGCTGATGCAGTCGGAGAAACTGGCCTCGATCGGCCAGCTTGCCGCCGGCGTGGCCCATGAGATCAACAACCCGGTGGGCTACGTGTTCTCGAACTTCGGCACGCTGGAGAAGTACCTGGCCGACGTGTTCCGCGTGCTGGCGGCCTACGAGGAAGCCGAGGGCCAGCTCACCGGCACTCCGGTGGGTACCAAGCTCGCCGCGTTGCGCGCCGAGATCGAGCTGGATTACCTGAAGGACGACGTGCCTGCGCTGATGAGCGAGTCCCGGGAAGGCATCAGGCGCGTGCGCAAGATCGTCCAGGACCTGAAGGATTTCTCCCATGTCGACACCAAGCAGGACTGGGAGTGGACCAATCTGCACCAGGGCATCGACTCGACCCTCAACATCGTCAACAACGAGATCAAGTACAAGGCCGACGTCGTCAAGCAGTACGGCGAGCTGCCCGAGGTGCAGTGTCTGCCCTCCGAGATGAACCAGGTGTTCATGAACCTGCTGGTCAACGCCGCGCATGCGGTCGACAAGACTCGCGGCACCATCACCGTGCGCACCGGCAACCGGGACGATCAGGTCTGGATCGAGATCGAGGACGACGGCTGCGGCATCGCGAAGGAGAACCTCTCCCGCATCTTCGATCCGTTCTTCACCACCAAGCCGGTGGGCAAGGGCACCGGCCTGGGGCTGTCGCTGTCTTACGGCATCGTGCAGAAGCACGGTGGCAGGCTCGAGGTCGACAGCGAGCCCGGCCGCGGCACGCTCTTTCGGGTGACGATTCCGGTGCGCCGAAGCGGGGCGGCTGCTGCATGATTGAAATCGACGTCAGTCGCCGCGACGCTGCGCCCAAGGCGCCGGCGTGGACCGTCATGTGCGTCGACGATGAACCCAACATGCTGTCAGCCCTGAAGCGCGCGCTGCGAGGCGCGGGTTACCAGGTCCTCACTGCGCAAGACGGTGAAGAAGCACTGGAGATACTCACCCGGCTGCCAGTGGACATCGTCGTGTCCGACATGCGAATGCCGGGCATCGACGGCGCACAGCTGCTCGAGCAGGTGCACTTGCGCTGGCCGCAGGTGGTTCGCATTCTGCTCACCGGCCACGCCGACCAAGTCTCCACCGTGGCGGCGATCAATCGCGGCCGCATCTTCCGCTATCTGGGCAAGCCATGGGACGAGCGCGACCTTCTGTCAACACTGCACGAAGGCACCGAGCGCCTCGTGCTGGAGCGCGAGAAGGTACGGCTGGAAGCACTGACGCAGGAACAGAACGGCCAGCTGCGGGCGCTCAATGCCGAGCTGGAGTCGCGCGTGGCTGCACGCACGCAGGAGTTGAGCGAGGCACACGGCAAGCTCAAGCTGGGCTATCTGAGATCGATCAAGGTCTTCTCCAACCTGCTTGAATTGCGCGGTGGCCAGCTCGCCGGCCACGGCCGGCGCGTCGCCGAGGTGGCACGCGATCTGGCACGCGCGATGGGTCTGGACGAGGAGGCCGTGCAACAGGTGTTCCTGGCCGGTCTTCTGCATGACATCGGCGTCATCGGCCTGGCCGACAAGCTGTTGACCCGCGCGGTGATGCGCTACACACCCGAGGAGTTGTCGCAGTACCGTACACACCCGCAGATCGGCGAACAATCGCTCTTTGCGCTCGATGACATGCAACCCATCCTGCCGCTCATCAGGGCGCATCACGAGCGCTACGACGGCACTGGCTTCCCCGACAAGCTGGCCGGGGCGTCGATTCCCTTGGGTGCGCGCATCCTGGCCGTGGCCGATGTCTACGACGACTTGCAGAACGGCCACGTCGCCGAGGTGGCGCTCAGCGCACGGGAGGCGCGGATCCTGATGCGCACGCACCGGGGCACGCAGTTCGATTCCGAGGTGCTTGACGTCTTTCTGCAGACAATGGAGAACGCGGCCGCCGCAGCAGCGGCCGAGCAGGCCGTTGCGCAGAACCTGGTGCTGCCCACTGCAGCGTTGGAGTCTGAGATGATGCTTGCCCGCGACCTGGTTTCGGGGCGCGGGGTGTTGATGCTCAGTGCCGGCCACCGCCTTACCGCATCGCTGATCCGCAAGATCCGCGAGTTCGAGCTGCGCGAGGGTAGCCGGTTCGAACTGCACATCCAGCCGAAGGGAAGACCGTGAGGCCCCTATCGGGACATGCCCTGTAGTGGCATGTCAGGCCGCCCACCGGCGGTGTCGGCACGACAAGCTGCGACAATCGGCCGCGTCATGTCCGGCAGCACCTTCGGCCATCTGTTTCGCGTCACCAATTTCGGCGAGAGCCACGGCCCGGCCATCGGCTGCGTGATCGACGGCTGTCCACCGGGCCTGGCGCTCGCCGAAGGCGACATCCAGCGCGACCTCGACCGTCGTCGCCCCGGCACCAGCCGCCACGTGACGCAGCGCAGCGAAGCCGATGCGGTGGAGATCCTGTCGGGCGTGCATGAAGGCGTGACCACCGGCACGCCGATCGCGCTGATGATCCGCAACACCGACGCCCGCAGCAAGGACTACGGCAACCTGCTCGACACCTTTCGGCCAGGCCATGCCGACTACACCTATTGGCGCAAGTACGGCTTGCGCGAGCCGCGCGGCGGCGGCCGTTCGTCAGCGCGGCTGACCGCGCCGATGGTGGCCGCCGGTGCGGTGGCCCGCAAATGGCTGGCCGAGCGTCATGGCGTGCGATTCATGGGCTGGATGAGCCAGCTCGGCGACATTCAGATCCCGTTCGACGACGAGTCGCAGATCGCCGCCAATCCGTTCTTCGCGCCGAGCGCGGCCGTGGTGCCGCGCCTGGAGGCCTACATGGACGAACTGCGCAAGAGCGGCGACTCCTGCGGTGCGCGCGTCAGCGTCGTCGCGCAGGGCATGCCAGTGGGCCTGGGCGAGCCGTTGTTCGACAAGCTCGATGCCGAGATCGCTTACGCGATGATGGGCATCAACGCGGTCAAGGGCGTCGAGATCGGCTCCGGCTTCGGCGTCGTCACGCAAAAGGGTAGCGAACATGGCGACGAGCTGAGCCCCGAGGGCTTTCGCAGCAATCACGCCGGCGGTGTGCTCGGCGGTATCTCGACCGGGCAGGACCTGGTGGTGTCGATCGCGATCAAGCCGACCAGCTCGATCCGGCTGCCGCGCGCGTCGGTCGACCGCGCCGGCCAGCCGACGGTGGTGCAGACCCACGGCCGCCACGACCCGTGCGTCGGCATCCGCGCGGTGCCGATCGCCGAGGCGATGCTGTCGTTGGTGGTGATGGATCACGCACTGCGGCACCGCGCGCAGAACGGCGATGTGGCGCTCGACGTGCCGCAGATCGCCGCCGCGGCGCCGGGCACGCCGCGTCGATGACCGACGCCCGCGACCCGCTGCGCCCCTTCGCGCGCGCCTGGTTCTGCTATTTCGCTGCGATCGGCGTGTACAGCCTGTTCGCGCCGCTGTGGTTCAGCCGGCTCGGCTTGTCGGCGCTGGCCATCGGCGCCATCGCCTCGCTGCAATCGTGGACGCGTGTGTTCGCCCCCTACGCCTGGGCCTGGGCAGCTGACCACAGCGGCCGTCGCCAGCAGCTGCTGCAGTGGGCCGGTGCGCTCAGCGCGGGCAGCGCGCTGGCGCTGGCCCTGACCGGTCACCTGGGCATGGCCGCGGTGAGCCTGTGCGTGGCGATGCTCTTCATCGCCAACGGCGCCGTGATGCCGCTCACCGAGGCCTCGCTGGCGCATCACCTCAATCTCGGCGCCGGCGGCGGCGGCGGGCGTTACGGCCGCACGCGGGTGTGGGGTTCGGTCGGCTACATGGTCTCGGTGCTGGCGTTCGGCTTCGTGCTCGAGCAGCTCGGTCTCGACGCCTGGCCGTGGATCGTGTTCGGCATGTGGCTGATGCTGGCGGCGTCGCTGTGGCGGCTGCCGGGCAATCCCGACGCCGCGCAGCACGAGGCGGCGGCGCCTGGCGCGCTGCGCGCCCTGCGGCGGCCCGAGGTGGCGTGGTTCTTCGCCAGCGTGTTCTTCGTCGTGCTGGCCCATACCAGCATCTATGCCTTCTTCTCGCTGTTCGCGGCCACCTACGGCATGGACGAGTCGGCGATCGGCCTGCTGTGGACCGTGGGGCTGGTGGTGGAGATCGCCTTCTTCTGGTACCAGGGGCACTGGTTCGAACGCCTGTCGCTGCACGGCTGGCTGTTGCTGGCGGCCGTACTGTCGGCGCTGCGCTTCGCCCTCATGGCTGTCAGCGCCGGCCACATGGGCCTGCTGGCACTGACGCAACTGACGCATGCCGTCACGTTCGCGGCGCACCACGCGGCTTGCATCGCACTCGTCACCCGCTACTTTCCGGGCCGCATGCGCGGTCGCGGCCAGGCGCTGTACAGCACCATCGGCTACGGCGCCTCGGGTGTGATCGGCGGCGTCGCCGGCGGGGCGTTGATCGAGCGCTGGGGCTACCCGGCCGTGTTCTGGGCCGCGTCGGCGTCGGCGTTGCTGTCGGCCTTGAGCGTGCTGCGCTCGCGCCGGTACGCGCGGGCGGCGACGCCCGCCTGAAGCGCGGTTTGCGGGGGCACTCACACTGTCGAGTGCCCCCGCAGTCGGGTGCCTTGTCCCTGCAGTTCGTCGCACCACGACCCCGGCGTCGCCAGGAATGCCTACACTGCCGCCGCACGAGGGGAGGCGGGGCTACGAGAGGGCAGGCCGGCGCATGGGCAGACGAGGCTGGATCGGATCGCTGGTGGCGGTGATCGTTGCGGTGACGGCAGCGGTGGTCGTCGCGCGCGGCCGCATGAACGCGCCAGGCAAGGGCGACAAGCCGGTTGTCACGCTCGAGTTCACCGCGGCCGAAGTGGTGCAGCCGCAACTGCAGCCGATGCACGGACGCATCGAATTCTCCGGCCCGCTGGTGGCGCCCAACACCGCCGTCGTGCGGGCCAAGGCGGCGGGCACGCTGGTGGCGCTGACGGTACAGGAAGGCGCCCGTGTACGGGCTGGCCAACCGGTCGGGCGCATCGACCTGGCCGAGCTGGCCAGCCGCAGCGCCGAACGCGGTGCACTGCTCGAGTCGGCGCGTGCGGCGCTGGCACAGGCCAAGCGCACCCATGCGTCCAACGAGCAGCTGGCCGCGCAGTCGTTCATCTCGCCGATCGCGCTCGAGGCCTCCCGTTCGGCGCTCGACGGCGCCCGGGCGCAGCTCGACGCGGCGCAGGCGGCGCTCGACGCCACCCGGGTGGGGCTGCGCGAGGCGGCCCTGGCGGCGCCGATTGCCGGCATCGTGGCGCGACGGCACGTGGTGCCCGGCGAAAAGGTGTCGCCCGAGCAGCAGCTGCTGACGATCGTCGACTTGTCGCAGCTCGAGCTGGCCGGCCACGTTGGCACCCACGAGGTGTCGCTGCTGTCACCGGGCATGCCGGTGAGCCTGCGTGTCGAAGGCGTTCCGACGCCGGTGACGGGTCGGTTGGCGCGCATCGCGCCTGCGGCCGAGGCAGGCATGCGTTCGATCGGCGTCACCATCGTGCTGGCCAATCCCGGCGAGACCCTGCGCGCCGGCCAGTACGCGCTGGCCACCGTGGCGCTGCCCGATGCGTCGCCCCGCCTCACGTTGCCTGTGACGGCCGTGGTCAGCGCCGGCGGGCAGGATCACGTCTGGCTGATCCAGCAAGGCGCCTTGCTGCGGCGCGCCGTCACGCTGGGTCGGCGCGACGACGCGGCCGGACGCGTCGAGGTGCTGAGCGGTGTCGAGCCGGGCGCGCAGGTGCTGGGTGCTCGCTTCGACAACCTGCGCGAAGGCGCCAATGCCGTCGTCGTCGCTGCCGGCGCAGCCGGCGCCAGCGCGGCCGCCGACGCCGGCAAGCCGGCGCTGCGCTGAGGCCGCGGCCCGCGCGGACGGCACCGGAGCGCGAAGCCATATGTGGATCACGCGCATCTCGATCGCCAACCCGGTCTTCGCGACGATGGTGATGGTGGCGCTGTGCGTGCTGGGCCTGTCGTCGTACATGCGCCTGGGCGTCGAGCAGATGCCCGACATCACTTTGCCGGGCGCGTTCGTCGACATCCGCTACCCCGGCGCGTCACCCGAGGCGGTGGAGCGCGAAGTGACCAAGCCGCTGGAAGAAGCGCTCAATGCCATCGCCGGCATCAAGCGCATCACTTCGCGCAGCTTCGAGGGCCGCAGCCAGACCAGCGTGGAGTTCACGCTGAACGCCGACGTCAACCGCGGCATGCAGGAGCTGCGCGATCGTGTGGCGCTGGTGCAGGCGCGCTTCCCGCGCGATGCCAAGGCACCGATCATCGGGCGCTTCAACTCCGACAACGCGCAGCCGGTGGTGGTGATGGCGCTGCTGGCGCCGCAGCGCTCGCCGCGCGAACTGTCGATGTTGGCCGAGCAGGTGGTCGCCAAGCGGCTCACGCGCGTCGAGGGCGTGGCGCAGGTCGACCTGTCGGGCCTGGCGACACGCGAAGTGCGTATCGACCTCGACCCGGCCCGGTTGCGCGCCTACGCGATCACGCCGGCCGAAATCGCCACCGCGCTGCGTGATGCCAACGCCGACCAGCCGGTCGGGCTGCTGTCGAATGCCACCACCGACGCGATCCTGCGCGTCGAAGGCCGCGTGCGCGACCCGCGCCTGTTCGCTGACACGGTGGTGGCCCGGCGCGGCAACCTGCCGCTGACGCTGGGCGACCTGGGCACGCTGGTCGAACGCGAGCGCGAGCCGGAGTCGCGGGCGCGCGTGAACGGTCAGCGTGCGGTGAACTTGAGCGTCTTCAAGCAGCAGGACGCCAACGTGGTGGTCACCGGCGAGGCGGTGAAGGCGGCGATGGACGAAGTACGCAAGACTCTGGCCGCGGACGTGGAATTGCGCCTCATCTACGCGGCGAGCGACTTCGTGCGCGATTCGCTGGCCGGCCTGCAGCGCACGCTGATCGAAGGTGCGCTGCTGACGGTGGCGATCGTGTTCCTGTTCCTGCATTCATGGCGTTCGACGGTGATCACCGGCTTGACGCTACCGATCGCGGTGATCTCGAGCTTCATCGCGGTACACGCGTTCGGCTTCACGCTGAACTTCATGACGATGATGGCGCTCAGCCTGTGCATCGGGCTGCTGATCGACGACGCCATCGTCGTGCGCGAGAACATCGTGCGCCATGTCGCGCTCGGCAAGGACCATCATCGCGCGGCCCGCGAGGGCACCGACGAGATCGGCCTGGCGGTGATGGCCACCACCTTCGCGCTGTGCGCGGTGTTCGTGCCGGTGGCGTTCATGGGCGGCATCATCGGCAAGTTCTTCTATCCGTTCGGCATCACGGTGGCGGTGGCGGTGCTGGTGAGCCTGTTCGTCAGCTTCACGCTGGACCCCATGCTGTCGGCCGTCTGGCGCGACCCGCCGGCCGATCGGCTGCGCCGCCTGCCGTTGCTGGGCGCGCTGATGCGCGCGACCGACCGCGTGATGGATGCGCTGCACACGCTCTATGAGCGGCTGCTGCGCTGGGTGTTTTCGGGTCGGCGTTATGGCGTCCTCGGGCCACGCGGCATCGTCGTCGCCGTCGGCGTGGCCAGCTTCGGCGCGGCCCTCGCGCTGGCGCCGCTGGTCGGCAGCGAGTTCGTGCCGCAGACCGACCAAGGCTTCACGCAGCTGTCGCTGCGCATGCCGGTGGGCGCGAGCCTGGACCGTAGCGACGCCAAGGTGCGCCAGGTCGAGGCCATCGTGGCGGCGTTTCCCGAGGTGAAGACGCTGTCGACCAGTGTTGGCGGCCAGGGCCAGGGTCTGTCGGTCGGCCGCAGCCAGGCCACGATGAACATCGCGCTCGTCGATCGGGCCGACCGGCGGCGCAGCCAGAAGGAGGTCGAACAGGCGATCCGCGCGGCGATCGCCAAGATCCCGGGCATCGAGGTGTCGGTCGGCTTCGACCGGCCGATCTACGTGGCGATCCTCGGCAACGATGCGCAGGAGCTGGCGCGCATCGCCGTGGAGTTCGCCGACAAGGTGAAGCAGATTCCGGGTGTCGCAGACATCGAGCTCTCGGTCAAGCCGGGGCTGCCGGCCTACGCCGCGCGCGTCAAGCCCGACGCGGTGCGCGAGATCGGCCTCACCGCCACGCAGCTGGCCTCGTCGCTGCGTGCCTATGTCAACGGCGAGGTTGCCACCTACTGGACCAGCGCCGACGGCGAGCAGGTCGAGGTGCTGCTGCGCCTGCCTGAAGGACAACGCGAGCGCATCGACCAGATGCGCGCGCTGCCGGTGGCCTTTGCGCGCGACGGCACGCCGATCACGCTGGACTCGGTGGCGACGATCGAGCCGGTGGCCAACCCGGACGTGATCCGCCGGCAGAACCTGCAGCGCCGCGAGGCCATCTTCGCCGGCGTGCAGGGCCGCCCGGCTGGCGACGTCGGCGCCGACGTGCAGAAGCTCGTCGACCGCACCGAGCTGCCGGCCGGATTCAGCTTCGACGTCGGCGGTCAGACCAAGGACCAGCAGGAGGCCTTTGCCGGCATGCTGGCGGCGATGGCGCTGGCGGTGATCTTCATCTACCTGATCCTCGCCTCGCAGTTCGGCAGCTTCATCCAGCCGGTGGCGATCATGATGTCGCTGCCGCTGGCGCTGATCGGCGTGGTGCTGGCCGCGATCACCTGGCTCTGGATGTCGCAGCGCGCCGCGCGTCCGCATGCGCCGCGTCAGAATGACGTCGACCATGTCGTTGGGCAGAATGAAGCGGCCGGCGGACGACTCTTCGCTGATCTTGACCGCGATGGCGCGCATGCCCGAAGGAAGGATGGCCGCCATGGCGCCGCCTTCGCACTGCACCTTCTTGTTGGGATCTTCCGAGCAGCGGACGAACTTGCCTTCCGAGATCGGCTCACCCTGCAAGACGCCCGTCCGCGCAATCGCCTTGTCGTAGTCGGCCATGGCCTTCGGCTTGGCGGACTTGGTGATGTAGCCTTGCGTGGCCGCTTCCTTCGGCCATGCCTGCCACTTGAGATCCTGTGTGGAGACCCGATCACCCATGCGGATCTCGCGCTTGGCGACGAGAACCTCGATCTGATCGAGAGCTGGGGCTATCGCCTGCGGAACCTGTGCCGGCCGCACGAATTGGCTGGCGACCAGGGCGGCGCACAATGCGGCGCCGAGCGCGACAGCGAGAATGACCAATCTACGTGTCTGATTCATTGCACAAAACGGGTCCTTCATCCCGGCATTCCGATCTCGTCTAGGCCGGAGTGTGCGGGAGAAAGGTCAATGCCCCGTTAATCTGCGTATCATTCCGGAACGATTGTCGGTCGGGATCGCGCAATGGTCATTCCGACAGCTCGATGGTCGGCAGATCTGACGGCAACGGCAAACGACATTGCCGAGCGGCGGAAAACCAGCGAGGCCGGTTCTGGCCGGCTGATCCGGTCAGGCTCTCAGAGCCTGAAATGAATTGCCCAGGAAATGTCGGGATAAACCACCAATCCGGCAGTGGCGATGGCAATGCCGTAGGGGACGCCGGTCCGTGGATTATGCAGATGCATCGCCCAGGCCTGCCTGATGACCCAGGGATGAGGCAGTGTCTGGCGGAAGCTCAACAACGCCAGCGTCAGCATGCCGAAGAAGATGCCGGTATAGCGGACGCACATGGCGCCGATGGGAAGGGCAACGACGATGGCGGCCAGCGTGACGGCCACCAGCACCGCCTCGAAGTGCTTGATGCCGAGTACGCCGGCCACGACAGCCGCGCCGTAAGCGCCGAGCGCCAGAAACATTGCGTGGCCGAAGGAGAGGAGGCCCGCGTAGCCAAACAGCAGATTGAAGCCGAGCAGGGCGATGGCATAGCCGAAGAACGGCACCAGCAGGTTGGCATAGAAGGGCGGGGCGACGAATGGCACGGCGGCGAGGCCAGCCATGGCGGCGACGATGCCGAGAAGACCGAGGCCCGGCTTCATGTCGCGGGCTTTCCCAGCAGACCGGAAGGCCTGAAGAGCAGAACGCCGATGACGATCAGGTAGATGGCGAGGATCTCGAACTCGGGATAGATCACCAGCGAGATGGCGCGGATCAAGCCCACCAGGACCGCACCGATCAGGGCTCCCCACATGGAGCCGAGCCCGCCGATGACGACGACGGCGAACGCCTCGATGACGAACTCGATGGCCATGTCGAGGGAGGCGGCAGACGTGGGGACGACCAGCGCACCGCCGACGGTGCCGAGCAAGGTGCCGAGCGTGAACACGACGGCATAGACACGACGCACGTCCACGCCGAGCGCCTCCGCCATGGTGCGGTTCTCCGCGGTCGCCCGCAGCAGGCGGCCGTAGTTGGTGCGCTGCAGGAACAGGCCGATGAGAATGGCCGCCCCCAGCGCCGCCCCGATGACCAGAAGGTTGTAGACAGGCACGCTGAAATCGCCCGACGCCAGCTTGCCGTAGACGAGATGCACGTTATTGAGCGACTGCGGATTTGCACCCCACACGAAGCGAAAGCCGTCCTGGAACATCAGGACGAGCGCAAAGGTCAGCAGGAGCTGAAAGCTCTCATCGCGGTCGTAGACGGTGCGCAGCAGCCGCTCGATCGGCGGCCCGATCGCGGCCATCAGCAGCCCGGCCACCAGCAGCAGCGGCAGCAGCGTCCACGCGGGAAATCCGGCGTTGAAGGCCAACGTCACGAAGGTGATGCCGAAGTATGCGCCAAGCGCGTAGAACGAGCCGCACGCCAGGTTGACGATTTTCTGCACGCCGAAGACCAGCTGCAGGCCGGCCGCGACCAGAAAGAGAACGGCGGCATGGAAGATGCCGCCGATCAGGAGGTTGGCAAATGCCGACATCGCGCGATTGCCGGCCCGTCAGACCTTGAACTGCGCGGTTTTCAGCCACTCCCAGAAGTTGGCTCCGGCCGGCTTCTGCAGGTCCGCCGAATACATGGTCTCGATGCGCGCGGGGTCGAGCGTGACGAAGTCGTACTTGTTCTTGTGCGTCGAGAAGCCCTGCACGAACGTCTGGTTGGCGATGTGGTCCTTGCGCCAGGAGCCCTTGCCACCGAGGCTCTCCACCGACAGTCCCACCATGGCGCCGGCCACGTCCTCCTGAGATGGCCACTGCCCGCCCTTGGCCTTGGAGGCGGCCCGCCGGCTTTCGAACCCCTTGTAGTCGATGAGCTGCATCGCCTTGTCGAGCGAGGCGCGCGTGAACTGGCCGGTCTTGATGAAATCGTCGCGGCCCTCGGTGAGCAGTTTGCCGAGATGATAATGATAGAGCGGCTGCTGTGGCTCGAGGTCGAGCGCCGCCATGATCCACGGCAGCGCCTCGACCAGCTTGCCGTCCTCGGCGAGAAAGCGGCCGATCTCGTTCTTCACGACG
>CALMQI010000199.1 GCA_937871935.1 uncultured Burkholderiales bacterium | reverse complement strand
CCAGTTGCTCGACGTGGCCGGTCGAACGCCCGCCAAACCCACCGAGTTCGCCGTCTTCCGCATGTAGCGTCCGCGCCCATGAGCCCGATGTCGTCCGCGGTCGCCACCGACACGGTGGCGTTCCAGCGCCGGCGCGACGCCTGCCTGTCGATGATGGCGGCCCTGCAGGCGCGGCGCGAGGAAGCCTCGGTCGGCGGCAACGAAAAGGCGCGCAGGCTGCACAAGAGCCGCGGCCAGATGCTGCCGCGCGAACGCATCACCGCCCTGCTCGACCCGGGCTCGCCGTTCCTGGAAATCGGCCAGCTCACCGCAGCCGATCTCTACGAGGGCGTGCCGCCGGGTGCGACCATCATCACCGGCGTCGGCCAGGTCTGCGGCCGGGCCTGCATGTTGATCGTCAACGACCCGACGGTGAAGGGCGGCACCATGTTCGGCATGACGACCAAGCGCCACGTGCGCGCACAGTTGTTCGCCTGGCAGCACCGCCTGCCCTGCATCACCATGGTCCAGTCCGGCGGCGCCTTCCTGCCCGACCTCGAGAACATCTTCCCCGACGAAGGGCAAGGCGGCTCGGTCATGTACAACCAGGTCAAGATGTCGTCCGAGGGCATCGCGCAGATTGCGCTGGTGTTCGGGCCCTCGACCGCCGGCGGCGCCTACATCCCGGCGCTGTGCGACGAAGTGGTCATCATCCGCAACCGCGGCGCGATGTTCCTCGGCAGCCCGCAACTGGTGTTCGCGGCCACCGGCGAGGTGGTCGACATCGAGCCGCTGGGCGGCGCCGAGATGCACAGCCGGGTGAGCGGCGTCACCGACCACCTGGCCGAGGACGACGCCCATGCCTTGCAGATCACGCGCCGCATCGTCGCCCACCTCGGCGCGCCCCCGGGTCTGCGCTGGACACCGGCCGCAGCCGAGCCGCCCAAATACGACCCGCAGGAACTTGCCGGCCTGGTGCGCATCGGCGAGCAGCCCGGCGCCGATGGCCGCGAGATCATCGCCCGTATGGTGGACGGCAGCCGCTTCCAGGAGTTCAAGCAGTTGCATGGCGAAACCCTGCTGTGCGGCTTCGCGCGCATCGAGGGCTTCGAGGTCGGCATCCTGGCCAACAACGGCGAACTCACGGCGCAGGCCGGCGCCAAGGGCGCGCACTTCGTCGAGCTGTGCTGCCAGCGTGACATCCCGCTGCTGTTCCTGGTCGACTCACCGGGCTTCGCCGACAGCGATCTGCCCGACCAGCGCGGCCTGGGCAGGCACGGCGCCAAGCTGTTCAATGCGGTGGCCAATGCCGACGTGCCCAAGTTCACGCTGATCACCGGCCACGCCTATGGCGCGGCCTGCTACGCAATGTGCGGGCGCGCCTTCAAGCCGAGCGCGCTGCTGATGTGGCCCAACGCCCGCGCCGCCGCCGCGCGCGACGCCGCCGACGACGTGGCCGGGGCGCTGAACTGGGCCCGCCATCTGTGGTGCGACATGGTCATAGCGCCGGCCGAGACGCGCGCCGTGCTCGCCCAGTTGCTTGACATGGCCGGCCGGACGCCCGCCAAACCCACCGCGTTCGCCGTGTTCCGCATGTAGCGGTTTCAGACGAAGGCGCCGCCCTCGTCACGGCGGCCACGCGCACCGAGAAATTCGATCAGCAGCCGGTTCACCTCATCCGGCGCCTCGAACGCCACCCAGTGGCTGGCGCCGGGAATGATGCGGCAGGCAATGCGTGGCGCGGTGCTTTCCAGATAGGCCACGCGCGACGCGGCGTCGGGTTGAGGCAGCGGGTCGCGCTCGGGCTGGATCGCCAGCACCGGGCAACAGGTCTGGCGCAGGCTCGGGCCCAGCGTGTCGCGGTAGCCGAGGAAGCGCGACCTGAACCTCGTCAGCGCATGGTTGCGGCGCTGCATGGCGACCGTGAGATCGTCGATGCGTGTCGGGTCGCCGATCATCATCAGCTCGAGATTGCGGCGGTGCACGGCGTTGGTCTCGGCTTCGCTGGCGCCCGCCGGCACCGGGCGCAGGGGTGGCCGCGACCAGCTGCCCGGCGGAAAGCCGCCCGGTGCGAGCAGGCAGATGCCGGCCACGCGCTCGGGCAGGCGCGCCGCCAGCCAGGCCGTCATCACGCCGCCGTAGGAGAAGCCCGCCACCAGGAAAGGCGCGCCGGCCGGCACCAGGCCGGCCACCACGGCGGCCAGCAGGAATTCGCCGTAGCCATCGAGATCGGAATCGTCCGGCACGTCGAGCGACTCGCCCATGCCGGGCAGGTCCGGCAGCACCAGACGGAAATGCTGCGACAGGGCGCGGATGTTGCGCACCCAGTGCGTCCACGAGCCGGTGCCGCCATGCAACAGCATCAGCGTCGGCCCCTGCCCGACCTCGCGCGCCACCACGCCGGCGACCGTTCGGGTCTGGAACTCGAGGTCCGGGAACAGCGCTTCGGGCGTGATCTCCGGCAGCGGCTGCGTCACAGCGTAGCCTCGGTGCCCAGGATGTTGCTCACCTGGCTCGACAACACACCGCCGTTGCCGTGGCACAGCGCCAGTTCGGCGCCGGCCACCTGGCGCGCGCCGGCTTCGCCGCGCAACTGCTGCACCGCTTCCAACAGGGTGAACATGCCGTACATGCCGGGGTGCACGCAGGACAGGCCGCCACCGTTGGTATTGACCGGCAGCGCGCCACCGGGTGCGATGGCCCCACTGACCACGAAGGCACCGCCCTCGCCCTTCTTGCAGAAGCCCAGGTCTTCGAGGAACAGGAGGGTGTTGATCGTGAAGGCGTCGTAGAGCTCGACCACATCGATGTCACGCGGCGCCAGGCCGGCCATCTCGAAGGCGCGCCGGCCGGAATCGATGGCCGCGGTCTGCGTCAGGTCGGCCATCGCGACGATGTTCATGTGCGTCGTGGCCGCCGCCGCGCCGAGCAGGTAGACCGGCTTCTTGGGCAGGTCGCGGGCGCGCGCAGCCGTGGTCATCACCAGGGCTGCGCCGCCGTCGGTGACGAGGCAGCAGTCGCGCACCGTCAGCGGGCTGGACACCATGCGCGACGCCAGCACGTCGGCCACGCTCAGCGGCCCGCGCATGAATGCCTGCGGGTTGAGGTTGGCCCAGGCGCGCGCCGCCACGGCCACTGCCGCGAGTTGCTCGCGCGTGGTGCCGTACTGGTGCATGTGGCGCGAGGCCGCCAGCGCGTACGAAGTGGCCGGGAAGATCGGCGCATACGGCGCTTCGTAGGCGAAGGGCTTGACCGACGAGATCAGCTTGCCCGATGCGGTGCGCTGGTTGCTGCCGTAGAAGATCAGCGCCGTTTCGCACAGCCCTTCCTTCAGCGCCATCGCCGCCATCAGCGTGTACGACAGGAAGGTCGAACCGCCGGTGCGGTTGTTGTCGGTGAACTTCGGCTGGATGCCCAGCATCTCGGCGATCAGCAACGCCGACAGCGGGTTGGCGTTGCCGGGCAGCGAGCCGAACACGGCATCGACGTGGCGCGTGGTGAGCCCTGCTTCGGCCAGCGCCTTGACGCTGGCCTCGACTGCGATGTCTTCCGAACTGCGGCCCGGCGCCTCGCCCAGGCCGGCAAGCGCCGCGCCGACGATCGCGGCCTGGCCGCGCAGGCCGTGCTTCGCGCCGCCGCTCATGCTGCGCCCCCGGGGGCGGCATCGAAGACGACGCAAGGGCTGCCGTCGGCACCCGGAGCCACGCGCGCCTGCACCGCCATGCCGATGCGCACCGCGTCGTTGGCCACGCCGTCGACGCGCGCCATCATGCGCGGCCCTTCGCTCAGGTCGACCAGCACCACGTTGTAGGGCCCGCCCTTCTCAGCGCTGCGGTTGACGATGCTGACGGCGTAGACCGTGCCGCGGCCGCTGGGGGCCACCCAGTCGAGTTCGACGCTGCCGCAGTGGCTGCAGACCAAGCGCGGGTAGAACACATGCCGGCTGCAGGCGCGGCAGTGCTGGATGCGGAACGCGTTGGCGGCCAGGTGCTGCGCGTACACCGCGTCGGGGCCGGGCCCCTGGGTCCAGCCGGAAACGGTCGTGGCTTCGCTCATCGCATGGTTCTCCTCGGAATCGGTATTCAGTGGCGTTCGATGTTCAGCGCGCGCACGGACCCCATGCCGAATCAGCCCGGCAGTTCAAGCACGCCCTTGGCCAGGATGTTGCGCTGGATCTCGTTGCTGCCGCCGTAGATGCTGGCCGGCCGCGCCGAGAAGAAGACGTTGGCCGGGTGCAGCGCGCCGCCGGCCAAGGCCAGCGACTGGTCGCTGACGCCGCTCTCGCCGGCGGTCTCGAGCATCAGGTCGGCCACGCGCTGCTGCGTCTCGGTGACCCAGATCTTCAGCATCGAGACCTCGGGCCCCAGGTCGCGGCCGCGGCGCAGCACGTCGACGCAGCGCACGAACAGCGCGTCGAGGTCGTCGACGATGGCCGCTGGCGCGCGAAGCACTGGGCGACGCTGCGACGGAGAACGGCGGTGGCCATGCGCGCTGCCGTATACACCACGCGCCCACGCGGGACACAGTGGTGGACA
>CALMQI010000198.1 GCA_937871935.1 uncultured Burkholderiales bacterium | reverse complement strand
GCGGCCATCTTCTTGTCGAACTCGGGGTCGCTGTACTGCGAGGGGTTCCAGGTCTGCTTGGTGACGAAGGACTTGCGCAGTGAGGTGGTGGGGTTGTTCAAACCGGCCTGCAGGTAGTAGCCCGGCGCATTCGTGCGTGTGGTCATGGCCGACAGGAAGGCTGGATATTCCATGACCTGGATCTCCATCTTCACGCCCACCTTGGCCAGGTAGGCGGCCACCTGGGCCAGCACGTCGTTGTCCAGCGCGTGCACGCCGGTCTGCGTCTTGAAGCTGAAGCCATTGGGATAACCGGCCTCGGCGAGCAGCGCCTTGGCCTTGGTGGGGTTGTAGGTGTACAGCTCGCGCACCGACTCGGGCATCTCGGCCAGCGATTCGTAGTAGCCGATGTAGTCGACGTGCATCGGGAAGTTCAGCAACTCGGCATTACCGCCGTAGTAGGTCTTCACGATCTCGGGCTTGTTCACGGCCATGTTCAGCGCCCGGCGCACCCGCACATCGTCAAAGGGCTTCTGGTCCACGCGCAGGGTGATGTAGCTGGCGTTGTTGCTGAGGTAGCGGTGCCACTGCAGCTTGGGCGCGCTCTTCTTCAGCTCCTCCACCGCGTTCCAGCGCACCGACTCCATGATGTCAATCTTGCCGGTGCGCAGCGCCGTCACGGCGGTGCTTTCGTCCTTGATGTAGCGGTAGGTGATGGTGTCTGCAAACGGCAACTTGAACTTCTCGCCGGCTATGGTCTCGCTGTCCCAGTACGCCGCGTTCTTGGTGAAGGTCATCGAGTTGCCCTGAACGTAGTTCGTCAGCGCAAAGGGCCCCGTGCCGTTGGAATTCTTCCAGTCCTTGCCCTTGGATTCCATGACCTCCCTGGGAACGATCGAGCTGTTGTAGCCCCAGCCCCAGCGGTAGTCCCACTCCGCGTTGTAGCTGCTGAAGTTGAAGACCACCGAGTGTTTGCCGGTGGCCTTCACATCAGCGATGTGGTCGAAATACGTAGGCACCTTCTTCGGGCTCTTGTTCATGCGCTCGAAGCTGTAGACCACATCGTCGGCGACCAGCTCGCGGGACTCCATCACGCCGGGCTTGGCCGGAAACATGATGCCCTTGCGCAGTTGCACTTCCAGCCGCAGCGGGTTCTCCAGCAGCTTCCAGCTCTCGGCCAACTCACCCCTGATGGCATCGGGTGGCAACCAGGCATCGGCTGTGAACCCATGTTTGCCGCCCTTGCGCTTGGACTTGCTCAGGTCGGCCACCATCAGCTGTTCGTAGACCAGGCCGTTGTCCATGTTGAACTTCCAGGCCCAGTCGCCCGCGTCAAAGCTCAGCGGCGCCACGGTGTAGTAGGCGTTGGCGATGCTCAATGCGCCACCCGGTTGCGGCTTTTCGGGCGCTGCTTTGGCCGCTTGTGCTGTGGCCCAGGTCGGCGCCGTGGCCAGCAAAGCCGCTGCGGCAAGGGTCGCCAGGCGGCGAGGCATTTGTTGTCGGATCATGGGTGTCTCCTGTTGAGTGCCCGCTGACGCGGGCTGGTGGTTCACTGATTAGCGTGTGCCGCGCATGCGAGGGTCGAGCAGGTCCCGCAGCGCATCGCCAAACACATTGGTGGCATAGACCACAGCGGTCAGGCACAGGCCCGGCGCCAGCGCCAGCCAGGGCCCCTGAAACATGTAGGTGCGGCCACTGCCCGACAGCATGGAGCCCCAGGTGGGTGCGGGCGGCGGCACGCCCAGGCCCAGAAAGCTGAGGCCCGATTCGGCCAGGATGACCGTGCCCACGCGGGTGGTGAACAGCACGATGATGGGCGGCAGCACATTGGGCAACACGTGCCGCCACAGGATGCGCGAGGTGCTCGCACCGATGGATTGCGCCGCATGCACGTACATGTGTTCGCGCACCGACACCACCGCCGAACGCACGATGCGCGAGCCGCCGATGCCCAGCAGCAGACCCAGCGTACCGATGATCTGCGGCATGCCAGGCCCAAGGACCGACACCACGACGATCAGCACGATCAGGTCAGGGAAGCTCATCCAGGCATCCACCACCCGCTGCACCGCCATGTCGACCTTGCCGCCGAAATAGCCACTGACGATGCCGATGAGCCCGGAAATCAGTGTGGCCAGCGCGGCCGCAGAACAACCGATGATCACTGACAACTGCGCACCATAAATGCAACGCGACAGCACGTCGCGGCCCAGGTTGTCGGTGCCGAACCAATGCGCCCAGCCCGGCCCCTGCATGCGGTCCAGCGGCGCGATGTCGTTGAAGTCGTAGGGCGCCACCCAGGGCGCGAAGACGCCCACCACCAGGAACAGCAGCAGCACGAGGGCACCCGCCGTACCCAGCGGCTTGTCGCGCCACAGGCGGGCAACAAAGGAGTGGCTGCGCTGCGGGACATCGGCAGTGGTCAAAGCGGCCGATCCGGCCGGGGGCAATACGGCGGGCATCAGCGCATCCTCACTTTGGGGTCGAGCAATCCGTAGCTCAGGTCAACCAGCAGGTTGATCAACATCACCGCCACGCCCACCACCAGAAACACACCGGTGATGATGGGGTAGTCGCGTTGCTGCACAGCGTCCAGCAGCAACAGGCCCATGCCGGGAATGACGAAGATCTGCTCGATGATGACCGCGCCGCCTATCAGCAGCGGCGCCTGCAGGCCCACCAGGGTGACCACCGGAATCATGGCGTTGCGCAGTGCGTGGCGAACGATGACCAGCCGCTCGTCCAGGCCCTTGGCCCAGGCGGTGCGGATGTAGTCCTGGCGCAGCACCTCCAGCATCATGGTGCGCGTCATGCGCATGGTGATGGCCGACAGTGCAGCGCCCAGCACGATGCCAGGCAGCAGCATCTGTGACAGGTTGGCGCTGGGCGACTCGGTGAGCGCCACGTAGTCCACCGACGGCGACCAGCCCCACCAGATGGAAGGAAACACCACCACCATGGTGCCGAGCCAGAAGCTGGGCACGGCCAGCAGCAGGATGGAAAAGCTGCGCGCCAGGTAGTCGCCCGTCGTGTCCTGGCGAATCGCGGAGTAGACCCCGATGGGCAGCGCTATCACAAGCCCCACCACCAGCGCAATGAAGCCCAGTTCAAAGGTCACCGGCAGGCGCGCGCGCAGGTGTTCGGTGACGGGCGTGCCTTGCCACAGTGAATTGCCCAGGTCCCCGTGCAACACGATGGCGGAGATCCAGTGGAAGTACTGCTGCCACATCGGCTTGTCCATGCCCAGCGCCGCGATGATCTGATCGCGGCCCATCTTGTCGGCAGCCACGTCGTTCTGGCTCAGCATCAAGTCGATCACGTCGCCGGGAATCAAACGCACGGTGACGAAGACGATGATGCTGGCCAGGATCAGCGTGGGCAGCAGCGCCGCCAGACGCCGAATGATGTAACTGCGCATCAGCGGCCTCCCACGATCCGGGAGCTCGCACGCAGCGACCGTATGGGCACATGGCTGTCGCGCCGGACCGTCCCAGCAAGAAGATCAGATAGGTTGCACATGGCGCGTTTCGCAGAATGAGAGTGGAAGGGAGAGGCAGTGACTGGTCAGTTCGCTTGCAGCGAAAAGTCACGGCTCGACACCCGGACGTGCACCTTGCGCTTCGAGCGGGCCAGCCCTGTTATCAAGTCCACGACAGGGTGCTGAACGCTGTAGGCGTCGCCTGCCGCTGTGGGCTCGATGGCATCCACCTTTTCGTCGCCGTACATGTATCTCAGCAACAGTTGATCGTCGCCGAGCTTTCCGTAGCGCTTGCGCAGAGCAGGCAGCGAGGGCTTGAGTGGTGGCGCGTTCAGCGCCACATCGGCCGAGCCGTTTTCGATCACGCGGTCCAGCACATTAGGGTCGACGGGAAGCGGCAGCTTGCCAAAGTAGCCGCAGGCGTATTTCTTGACCTCGTCGGCAACGACCTTGTAGCGCTCGCCACTGACGACATTCATCACCGCCTGGGCACCGATGATGGCCGGGTACGGCGTGACCATGATCGGTGAACCCAGTTCGACCCGAACGCGTGCTATCTCATCCAGCACCGCCGGCAGCTTGTCGGCGATACCGGCTTGCTGCAAGGAAGACTCGAGGTTGCTCATGGCGCCACCCGCATATTGGGTCATGTAGTGGCTGGGCTCGTACTCAGCCGGCATGCCGAGCGCCAGCCCTTCACGCACCGCGACCGCACGCAGGCAGTCGCCCACCTCGTCCAGCAAGCTCTCATCGACCTGCACGTCAAACCCCAGCGCGCGCAAATCTTGCGCCGTCGCCTGGGTGGCGGGTACTGAATTGCCATGCGCCAGCGGTGTCACCGCAGTCAGCAGGCGGTCGGCACCATGGACAGCGGCTTCAAGCGCCAGCCAGGACCCGAGCCCCGTCAGGCAATGGGTTGAAAATCCCAGCGGCTTGTCGCCAATGGCCCGCTTGATGGCCGGTATCAGGGTGCGCAGACGATCGATCGTCAAGATGCCGGCCGCGTCGTAGAACCCCACGGTGTTTGGATTGAATCGCTCGACGATCTCGCGCGCCTTGGCGACGTAGAGTTCGTCGTCGTATCCCGGCGCCAGGTTGTAGGGAAGCATCACGCCCACGCCGGCGCCGAGCCTTTGCGCGCAGTGGATGCTCGATGCCAGGTTGTCCGTGCACATCAAGGCATCGAAAAAGCCGATCTCGCTCAGGCCGTTGGCAAACTGGCGCTCCACAAACAGATCGGTGATGTCGTCTGCAACCGGCATGAAACCCCGCATCAGGTTGCTGCGCACCGATCCACGCAAGGGCGTTCGCGTGACCCTTTCCCGCAGCAGGCGAATGCGCTCGAACGGGTCCTGCTTCAGGAACAACACGCAGGCGTCAAATTGAACCGGGGCCATGGCTTGAATACCGGCCAGACCGGCCCGGTCCAGCCGATCGGCAATCGGCAGCATGTGCTCGGTGCGCATGCGGGTTGCCCACAGGCACTGCTGACCGTCGCGCAGGGATTCGTCAGCCAGGTGGATGGTGCGACGCTTGCCGGTGCGCTGGGTCTCTGCCGCCACCAAGGCTTTCAGGTGTTCAAACATGCCGCGCTCCCAACCCGCCCCGCAGCCGAACCGAGAGCTGGGGTCCGATGACGTTGAGCTCGGCAAACCGCGACGCGCGCGCCGACAGACCCGCAATCAGCGCATCGGTGGGTGTTGTAGCCACATAGGCCACAAAGTCCGGCGCTGCGGGCGCCGGCAGCCTGTCGGGCGCGACTCCGCAGATCTGTGCCAACACCAGAGCCGAACCCGAAGCCCCGGGGCACTGCGCGCGCAAGTCCTGCATAGCCTGTGGCCGCTGCTGAGTCAGCCGCCCCACTCGCCGCGCAAGGTGTTTGTCGACGGGGCCCGGGGTTGGCCCGTAAATCTGCTGCGCAACGCGCCGCAGTCCAGGCTGCAGTTCAGAATAGCGCGGCAAACCATTCACATGCAGCCAAGCCTGCTGTGCGATGGGGCGCGCGAAGGGCTCCAGCATCGGCGGGCGGCCGAACTCAACCCGAATGCGCGCGCACTCCTGGGCAAATTCATTCAGCTTTGACCGCAGATTGGCCCCGTCCAAGCGCTCCATGAATTCAGCAGCCACTGCTCCCGGCAGTTGATGGATGTAGGGCGCCAGGCTGAAGGACCAGGGCCGTGGCTCGGGCAAGCCATGCCGCTGTGCAAGCGTGGCCAGCGCCCGGCTGGCTGCATCCACCGCCGCCAAGTGCGTGTCATCCACACTAGCAAGCGCCAGCAGCCGTGCTGACTTGACCAAGGTGCCCGAGGCCGGAACCGATGCCCCATTTGCCAGCGGCGCAAAGGCGGTGTCCAGCCCGTCAACGCCCAGCCGTATCGCCTCAAGCGCCAGCATCGGGCCCAGTGCCGTCTGGCAGCCCAGGTGCAGGTCGAGGGGCGTGGAGGGCAATGACTGTTGAAGCGCAGGCAGCAGCGACACAAGGCGGTCTGGCGTCAGCACGCCAGACTCGTCACGCAGCATCACCCGCGCAGCGCCACAAGCCGCCAAGGCAGCGGCCCGCATGCACAGGGCCTCGTTGGAAAGCGCGGCGTCCTCGAAAAACGGCAGCGCAGCGATGGGCACCAGCCCCAGCTTGGCGGCCTGGGCCAGCAGCGGCGCCAGACGCCGCATGTCCAGCAGCGGGTCGATGAACAGCACCTCGGCCACGCCGCGCCGCGTCAATTCGCGCAGCCACTGCACGGCCACGTCTGCGGCTATCAGGTCGGCACCGCGCCGGCCATGATCGGTGAGCAGCGACACCACCGCGCGCAGGCGCGTGTGCGGGCAGCGCTGTCGGATGATGTCCAGGCGCTGCCAGGGGTCCTCGCCGCGCGCCACGCATTGGCGCAGGGTCGAAGGCGAGCAGACTTCCAGGGCTGCGGGTTGGGCTGCCGCCAACTGCTGCACCACCGCGCCCACCATGGGCGTGGTCATGGCGCCGGCCCAGACGGCGCTTTGCCCGTCCGTCAGGCTGACGTCGGTCAAGCGCATACGCGTTGTGCGCACGGGCGGTCCCTCGGCAAGAAGCTGTCTTCGACCCAACGTGTCGTCACCAACCCGCTTTTGAACGCCGGGTGGTCCAGCACGGCGGCATGCATCGGCGCCGTGGTGGCAATCCCCTGCACCTTCAAGCCACGCAGCGCGTGCTGCATGTGTTCAATGGCCAGTGCTCGGGTGGGGGCGTGAACGATCAACTTGCCGATGAGGGAGTCGTAGTCCGGTGGCACCGTGTAGCCCGCGAACGCGTGGCTGTCGAAGCGGATGCCCTCGCCTGTGGGTACGGCCCAGCTGGTGATCAGGCCGGGACAGGGGCGGAAGTTCTGGTCCGGATCTTCGGCATTGATGCGGCATTCAATCGCATGCCCCTGCAAACAAACCTGCGCCTGCGTGAAGGACAGGGGCAGCCCGCAGGCCACCCGAATCTGCTCTGCAACCAGGTCGATGCCCGTGACCATTTCGGTCACCGGGTGCTCCACCTGGATGCGCGTGTTCATCTCCAGGAAGTAGAACCCACCGCCCCGCTCATCCAGCACAAACTCCACCGTGCCGGCGCCACAGTAGCCCGCATGGCGGACCAGCTTCACCGCACAGTCGGCCATCGCGCGCCGCATGGCCGGCGTGAGGCAGGGCGAAGGCGCCTCTTCGATCAATTTCTGGTGGCGCCGCTGCGTCGAGCACTCGCGCTCACCCAGATGCACCACATGGCCGTGTGCGTCGGCCATGATCTGGATCTCGATGTGGCGCGCCTTTTCGATGAACTTTTCCAGGTACACCGTGGCGTCACCAAATGCAGCCAGCGATTCGCTGGTGGCCGAAGCCATCGCGGCTGCGAGTTCGGTTTCGTCGCGTACGACCCGCATCCCCCGCCCGCCGCCGCCTGCCGTGGCCTTGATCAACACGGGATAGCCGATGCCCGCCGCCAACGGCTTGGCATGCGCCAGGCCCTGCAGCGCACCCGACCCCGGAACCCGCGGCACACCCGCCTTTTGAGCCAGCGTCACGGCGGTGAGCTTGTCCCCCATCGCTTCCATCGCCTCAGGCGAGGGGCCGATGAACACCAGGCCCGCTTGCTGGCAGGCCCGCACGAAAGAAGCCCGTTCAGACAGGAAGCCGTACCCCGGGTGGATGGCGTCGCAGTCCGTGGCCAACGCGGCCGCCACGATCTTGTCCGCCTGCAGGTAGCTCTCGCTCGCCGACGGCGGGCCGATGACCACCGCCTTGTCGGCCATCTGCGCACCCAGCGTGGAGACGTCGGCCTCTGACACGCCCAACACCGCCTCGATACCCAGCGCGCGGCAGGCGCGGATCACGCGCACCGCAATCTCCCCACGATTGGCCACAAAGACACGGCGGATGTCGTGTTTGGCCATCGGGACAGAGAAGGGCCGGCGCATGGCTCAGGCCTGCTCGGTGGGCTCGATCAACAGCAAGGTCTGACCCTGCTGCACCGGCTTGCCACTTTGCGCGACGATGCGCCGCACCGTTCCCGACACGCCGGCCTTGATCGAGTTGAACATCTTCATCACCTCGACAAGCCCGACCGTGTCGTCGGCTTGAACAGCCGTGCCCTCGCTGACAAACGGCGGCTGATCCGGACTGGGCCTGCTGTAGAAGGTGCCCAGCATCGGCGCACATACGGTGACTACGCCTGCTGGAATGTCGGGCTGCTGCGGTGGCGCGAGCGCCTCTGCATGGGCGGAAGCCATTGCTGCCGGCACCTCGACCGGCGTTGCGTGTGTTGTGCCAGACGTAGCGACAGGCGTCGCTCCGGTGATTGCAGCGCTGGTAAGTTCCGGCCGCGCGCCCTGCTGCGCCGCCCACCCCGCCGCCGCGCCCGTTTCGGGCCGCAGTGCCCCGGCCTTGCGCGCCTGCAGTTGGAAGTCCCCGATCCTCAGATCAATCGACTCCAGATGCTCCGCATGGTCGAGGACGCTGAGTATGTTGCGTACATCCTGGTGAGAGAGCGTCATCAAGTAACTCCAAAGTCGAAAGCGTCCGCAAAGAAGCCGGAACCCATGGATCGGCTGGATGCGTGCATGTTCCGGTAGCGACGGCGGGCTTTGAATCACGTATGCGATGGATCGCCACGGGGGAATCCCGTGCAATCAAGCCCTGTTGTCTGCACCGGAATCAAGCGCTCATGTCTGCATCCCCTCTTCGCCTGCGTCGCTCCGTGCTCTACGTGCCAGCCAGCAACGCCCGCGCCATGGCCAAGGCGTGGACACTGGGCGCCGACGCCATCGTCTTTGACCTGGAAGACGCCGTGGCACCGACGGCCAAAGCGGACGCCCGCGCAGCGCTGGCCACCCATCTGGCCGAGCACCGCCTGCCCGGCACCGAAGCCGTGATCCGCGTCAATGCACTGAACACGGCCGACATCGAACCTGATCTTGAAGCGGTGGCACGCTGCCAGCCTGATGCGATGCTCGTGCCCAAGGTGAACCGCGCCGAACAGCTGCAAGACTTCGCCAGGCGCGCGGCACGCCTGGGCGTCCCTGCCCTCACCCAGCTGTGGGCCATGGTGGAGACCGCAGCGGGCATTGCGGCGCTGGACAGCATCGTCCAGGCCGGTGCAGGCCTGCAACCACAACTGACCTGCCTGGTCGTCGGCACCAACGACATCGCCAAGGAAACAGGTGTGTGTGCCGGCGACGGACGCATCTACCTGATGCCCTGGTTGATGAACATCGTGCTGGTGGCCAAGCGCCGTGGTGTGTCGGTGCTGGACGGCGTCTGGAACAACTTCCGCGATCAGCCGGGCTTCGAACTCGAGACCGCCCAGAGCATGAAGATGGGCTTCGACGGCAAGACGCTGATCCACCCCAGCCAGGTGGAGCCCGCCAACCGCCACTTCTCACCATCGCCCGAGGCTGTGGAGGAAGCACACCGCATCGTGGCCGTCTTCTCGGACCCCCAGCATGCGGCCTCGAACGTGGTCAACCTGGACGGCCGCATGGTCGAGCGGCTGCACTTCGAGCAGGCCTTGCGCTTGCTCGCGATCCACGCGCGCACGGCCTAGTCACTTGCCCTAGAACATGTATTCGCCGCCATTCAGGTGCAGTGCCTGGCCATTGACGAAACCCCCTGTCGTGCACAGGTACAGGCATGCATAAGCCAGATCGTCCACGTGTCCCCAGCGCTGCACCGGAATGCGCTTGCGCACATCTTCGACAGCGGCAGCAGGGTACTGCGACCAGTCCCGTTCGGTGTCGATGGCGCCGGGCACGATGGTGTTGGCGGTGATGCCGCAGGGGCCCAACTCCTTGGCCAGCGCTTTCGAAAATCCGTGCATGCCGGACTTGGCTGCAATGTTGTAGGCGCGGTTGACCAGGTGGCCGGTGAAGCCGTCGTAGCCTGACACATGGATGATGCGTCCCCAGCCGCTTTCGCGCATCAAGGGCACCACATGGTGCGCCAGGTAGAAGCAGGACGACAGGTTGGTGCGGATCGCCCAGTCCCAATCCTCGATGGAAATCGTCTCAAAGGGCTTGTGCAGCCGTCTGCCGACATTGGAGATCGCGATGTCGACGCGGCCAAAAGCAGCACGTGTTTCTTCGACGAGCCGGCCCACCTGCTGGGCGTCACTCACGTCGGCCATGACGCCGATGGCTCGGCCACCCGCTTCCTTGATCTCCCGCACAACAGCGTCGACCCTGTCCTGGGAATTTGCTCCATTGACCACCACCGCGCAGCCGGCCTCGGCCAGGCGGCGGGCGATGGCGCGTCCGATGTTCTGGCCCGAACCCGTGACGATCGCCACCCGACCGTCCAGGTTGTTCACATGCAATGGGTTCATGGTCAGACGCTATTCCAGCTTGAGCTTGAGTTCCTGCACAAACCGACGCTCCCGTTCAAAGGTTTCCGCGGCGAACTTGCTGTACTCGGCGCTGCTCATGTACATCACCGGCTGGCTGCTGGCCTCCAGCGCCTTGAGGAAGGTCGGGTCCACCATGGCCTTCTTGAAGGCGTCGTGCAGCACCTGCACCACCGCCTTGTCCATGCCCTTGGGGCCGGCCAAGCCAAACGGCGAATTGATCACCACGTCGTAACCCAGTTCCTTCAAGGTCGGGGCGGCAGGCCAACGGGCCTCGCGCGCATCGCCTGCGGTCGCAAGCAGGTGCAGTTTTCCCGCATCCACGCCGGTCCCGAAGCCCCCATCGGCCCAGACGTCGAGGTGGCGGCCCAGCATCGCCGGCATCATGTCTGACGCACCCTTGTACGGCACGAAGTTGAACTTCACGCCAGCGGCGAGCGCCAGCTTTTCGATCATGATGTGCCCGGCCGTTGCGCGCCCCGACGAGCCGACGGAGATCTCGCCGGGGCGCCGCCTCGCGTCGGCCATCAGCTCGGCCAGGGACTTCCAGGGGGCTTCGGCCGAGACCGCCACGCCATAGGTGTAGCCGGTCAGGCCGATGATGTAGCTGAAGTCATTGACCGGGTGGTAGTCCACCTTCTGCAGGTGCGGCAGCCTGAACAGGCTGCCCACCACCACACCCACCGTGTACCCATTGGGCGCAGCCGCGCGCGCCATGGTGGCCGGGCCGAGGGTGCCGCCCACGCCCGGCATGTTGTTGATCACGATGGGCTGCCCCAAGTCCTTGGCTGCGGCGGCGGCCAGGGCTCGCATCTGCACGTCGGTCGGACCACCCGCGCCGTAGGGCACAACCAAGGTGATGGGTTTGTTCGGGAAGCCCTGCGCATGGACGCCGAGCGCCGTGCAAGTCAAGCCGGCAGCGATGGCCGGGAACAACCAGCGGCGCATGGCGCTGAAGCTGCTGGGGAACGAAACGTCGGGCATCAAGACTCTCCGATTGGCCGCACGGGCGTTTGCGACGGGGCGCCTTGGCGCGCAGAAAAGGCGGTCACTGGGGCGCACCGGTTGGTGGCAGCTGTTGATCACGCGCAGCCTGCAAGTCGTGCAGTTCGCGCCACATCACCTTGCCACTGCCGGACTTGGGTAGCGCATCGACAAATTCAACCAGTCGCGGACGCTTGTAGGCGGCCATCTGGGCGTGCGCCCAGTCGATGATGTCTTGCCCGGTGACCCGGCCGCGTTGATCGGGCCGCAGCACCACGATGGCCTTCACCGTTTCACCACGGCGCGCGTCACGGGCGCCGATGATGCACACCTCTTCAATCGCCGGATGCCGGTACATCAGAGCCTCCACTTCCGCCGGCCATACCTTGAAGCCCGCCGCGTTGATCATGCGCTTGATCCGATCGGTCATGAACAGGTAGCCGTCGCTGTCCACATGACCCAGGTCACCGGTGCGCAGGAAGCGTTTGCCGTCCAGCTCGATGAAGGCGTCGCGCGTGGCTTCAGGCTGGCGCCAGTAGCCCAGCATCAGTTGCGGACCGTTCAGCACGATCTCACCCGACTCGCCCTGCGGCAGTTCGCACAGGGTGCTGGGGTCCACCACGCGCGCATCCACATCGAAGGTCGGTATGCCCAGGCATTGCGGCTTGGGCCGGTGCGGCGGGTTGACGGCGCCGCCGGCCATCGTCTCGGTCATGCCATAACCTTCGATGAAGTCCAGCCCGGTGGTCAGCTTCAGCTTCTCTGACACCGCGGGGGGCATGGCCGCGCCGCCACCCCGGATGCTGGCCAGGCTGGACAGATCGAATTCGCCCAGGCGCGGGTTGGCTAGAAAGTCGATGACCATGGTGGTGGTGGTCTGCCAGGTGGTGACGCGGTAGCGCGCGATGCACTCTGCAGCGGCGTCGCGGTCCCAGCGCGGCAGAAGCACCTGGGTGGCGCCGATGAGCAGCAACGAGTTCATGCCCCCCACCATGCCGGTGACGTGAAACAGCGGCAGCACCGACAAGGCCACCGCGTCTTGCGTGCGGCCCAGCCACTGGGCGCTGGTGGCCGCTGTGCACATCACATTGCGGTGCGTATGCATGCAACCCTTGGGCTGGCCGGTGGTGCCCGACGTGTAGGGCATCACAGCCAGGTCGTCGGGCCCGGCGCACATCGGGCCAGGCTCGAGGTCGGTATCCATCACCTCCTGCCACGAGGTGAGCCCCTGGCCAGCCAGCGACACGCGTGGCGCCGACACAAACGCAGGCACGGCCAGGCTGGTGGGCGCGCGCAGCCAGTCGCTGTAGGCGGCAACGACGATGCGCTGCAGGCCAGGCGGTTCACTGCCGGGCGGGGCAAGCAGCGGCTGCAACTGGGCCAGCAGGTCCTGCGCCACGAAGGCCACCGAAGCGCCGGTATCGGCCACGTAGTGACGCAGTTCGTCGGTGCGGTTCATCGGGTTGACCGGCACCACCACCGCGTCGGCACGCAGGATGCCGTAATAGGCCAGCAGCCACTGCGGGCTGTTGTGCATGTCCAGCAGCACACGGTCGCCGGGCCGTACCTGCGCCACGCGCTGCAACCAACCGGCAAGACGTTCAGCGTCGCGCTGGAACTCGGCAAAGCTGAGCGGCGTGTCGTAGAAGATGACGAAAGGCTTGTCCGCAAAGCGCTTTGCCGAGACTTCCGCGTTGTAGAACAGGTGCGTCTGCGGCACGGTCAGATGCCGCGGCAGCCCCGGTGGCCAGTGTGCAAAGTGGGGCGGAAGGCGCTCGTTCATGGGCGGGGGGTGGTGTCAGTTGATGGTCCCAAAGCAATCGGGGCAGTGCCATCGCACATGTGATGGTGTGTCGCCCTGGACGGCGCCAGACTGCGGTCGCAGCCAAAACCGCGCCGGTTCGAAAACATCCCTTGACTCATCACATGAACATGGACACCCCCCTCTTCAGCCTCCAGCTCACCTCCCAGGTCAAGTCCAGCGGTGAACTGGAGTTGGCGCTTCAGCGCGTGGCCTTGGCACCACTGGGGCCAAACGACGTCAGGGTGCGCATGGAAGCAGCACCCATCAACCCGTCGGACATGGGGCTGCTGTTTGCAAGCGCCGACATCGATGCATTCAAGAGCTCGGGCAGACCAGAGCAAGCTGTCGCCAGGGCCCCGATCCCCGCGTCAGCCATAGCGGGCCTGACCGCACGCCTGAACACGCCACTGCCCGTGGGCAACGAGGGCGCCGGTGTGGTGGTCGCTGCGGGCAGCTCGGCCTCAGCTCAGGCGCTGCTGGGCCAGACAGTTGCCGTTCGCGGCGGCGCGATGTATGCGCAATTCCGCGATGTCGACCTGGACCTGTGCCTGGTCTTGCCACAGGGCACGACACCGGTCGAAGCGGCATCCAGCTTCGTCAACCCGCTGACGGCGCTGGGCATGGTCGAGACGATGCGGATGGAAGGCCATCGCGCCCTGGTGCACACCGCGGCAGCATCGAACCTGGGCCAGATGCTCAACCGCATCTGCCGGGCCGACGGCATTGCGCTGGTGAACATCGTGCGCAAACCCGAACAGGCCGCGTTGCTCAGGGCGATGGGCGCAGCCCACGTGTGCGATACCAGCGCCCCCAGCTTTGTCTCCGACCTCACCGATGCGTTGGTGGCAACAGGCGCAACGATAGCCTTTGATGCCACAGGCGGTGGGCCCCTCGCCGGCCAGATCCTCGGCTGCATGGAAGCGGCCCTGAACAAGGCTGCCAAAACATTCAGCCGCTATGGGTCGACCACCCACAAGCAGGTCTACATCTATGGCGGGCTGGACACGAGGCCCACCACACTTGTCCGCAACTTTGGCCTAGCCTGGGGCATGGGCGGCTGGTTGCTCACCCCGTTCCTGCAGCGCATCGGCACTGACGCCGCGCAAGGCCTGAAGCGGCGCGTCGCCGCTGAACTGAAGACCACCTTCGCCAGCCACTATGCGGGCGAACTGTCGCTGGCCGAGGCCCTGCTGCCGGAACGGATTGCGGTGTATGGGCAGCGCGCAACGGGTTCAAAGTACTTGATCAACCCCAACAAGGGGTTGACCACCGGCGGAGAGCGCTGAGATGGAATATCGCAAGCTGGCGCGCACGGGTCTCTTGGCGTCGAGAGCCTTCTTTGGAGGCACCGGTATCGGAGTTCGAGAACGAACAATCAACGCAACTGCTCGTCGATGCCGCGTGGGATTGCGGCATCGACACCTTCTATTCGGCCGACACGTACTATAACTGCCGCGCCGAATCACTCTTGGGGCAGGCGCTTCGCTCACGGCGCGATCAGGTGAATCTGGTGATCAAGGCCGGCATGCGGGTGGCCACAGCCGAAGCCCCGAGCTCGCGCGCAGAGTGGAACGGAACACCTCGACGCGAGGGCATCGACAACGCCGCGCTCATGAAGAAAGGCATCGGACCTACGTCACGGGGATTGACGCGCAAACACCTGATGGCGGCAGCAGAGGCCTCTTTGAAGCGCTTGGGCACCGACTACATCGACGTGTATATGGCGCACTTCTACGACCCGTCGACGCCCATCGAGGAAACGCTTAGGGCCATGGACGACCTGGTGCGCCAAGGCAAAATCCTCTATGTCGGCTGTTCACAAACCGCGGCCTGGCGGCTGTACAGGGCGCTGTGGGCCAGCGAGGTGAACAAGCTCGTGTCTTACCAATCGCAGCAGATCCACTTCAACATTTTCTTAGCACGTATCCAGACGGGAGCAACTGCGGGCTGCAGAGGCCGCCGGTGTCAGCGTGCTGGCCTTCAACGCACTGGCCGGCGAGCTGCTGGCAGGTGTGCACACACGCCAAGGCGAGTCACGCGATGCCATGGGCTTTCGCCGCCACTATGCCGACATCTACTGGACCGAGCACAACCTCGACTTTACTGACGCGTTCATTGGACTGGCTGCGCCGTTCGGCCGTACGCCCAGCGCGCTGGCCTACGCCTGGACCTTGGCCCAGCCCGCAGTCACGGCGCTGAACGTCGGGCCGCGGTCGCAGGCAGGATTCGATCCGGTGGTGCAGGCCATCGACAACCCATTGACCGCAGCGGAAGCCGACGCGATGCAGGCGCTGCTCAGGCGCTACCCGCCCCTGCCCCCTGCCCCCAACGCCCGACCGCTTGACCGTCGAGAGCCTTTGACGGTGCTCGGCGGTCTCCTACCGGCATCACCAAGGCGCTGAGATGTTCAGTCGTTGTCGGGTCTAGCCGGCGGAACGACGTCGCGCCTTTGTGGCCGTGGCAATTGCAGGACGCCTCACGGTTTGCCGTGCAGCACCCGTCGTGTCTTTGAGAACGTCAAACCCTGGAACGTGTTTCAGCACCACATCGACGGTACGCCGAATGTGTTGTTCCACTGCATGTGCTGCGCGCTGTTCATCGCGCGCCAGCACGGCCTCCATGATCTCTCGGTGGTCATCGTGCTTCAGCGGCATGGGCGGTCCGTACAGTGCGACCAGTCGCTGGTACCGCAGTGCTTGCCCGAACAAGAGGCTGCGAAAGTGCAGCAGCCAAGGTGACCCGCAGGCCGCGCCCACGGCCTCGTGAAAACGGTGATGCCGCGCCTTCCACAGGTCGCGCGTTTCGTCATCCGCATCAACGCTGGGCACGGCCGTCTTGGACAACAAATGATGGGCGGTAACGATCTCAGCTTCCCAGGCTTCATCGCCATGGCGTATCGATTGGGTGACTGCCCGCACTTCGAACTCCACCCGCCATTCGGCAATGTCGAGCATGTCAGTCAGCGAGACCGGCGCAACAGAGAAGCCGCGCCCGGCTTCGGTTCTAACCAGGCCCTCAGACACCAGGTGAGACAGAGCCTCTCTCAAGGTTCCAACCCCAACCGGGTACTGCTGACGCAGCACCTCGAAGCGAAGACGTGCGCCAGGCTCGAGGCGGCAGTTGAGGATGTCGGCGCGCAGCAATCGGTAGATATGGAAACTGGCCGCATCCTGCAGAGCAATGTCTTGCGGCGCTGTGGACGTGCCGACGCCCAGAGACTGGCCGAGGGCCGCCGTCAGGCGCTGGTTGTCTTGTCTCGTCCTGGGCATGGGTTCAGCTTGGGTGCAGGCCCGAGATTAGCAGGAGTCGTTCTACCCCCCGGAGACCTACACCGCACGATCGGCATCAGCCACCGCGATCGGCGAAGACCTCGCGCGCGACCCGGAATCCCTCCACCGCCGCCGGTACGCCGCAGTAAACAGCCACTTGCAGCAGCACTTCCTGGATTTCAGACTTGGTGACGCCATTGGTGACGGCTGCGTGCAAATGCACCCGCAGTTCTGGCCCGCGGTTCAGAGCGCACAACATGGCGACGTTCAGCATGCTTCGCGTGGGCCTCGCCAACCCTGGACGATTCCACACATCATTGAAGCAGTAGGTGTTGAGCAGTTCACTCAGCGGGCGAATGAAGTCATCCATCGACGCCATCTGCTTGTCCGTGATCTCGGCGCCGAAGAGCTCTCGGCGTGTTTGCAGCCCCGCTGCGTGGCGAGCCTCATAGCTGTCTTTGTTCATGTCTTGCATGGCTGGTGTCGATCCAAATGTGTTTCAGCACAGAGGCCGATCTGCGGCCCGGCTATCTGACTGCGAGGTTTTCCAGGTGCGCTGCCGAGGTCAAAGGGTGGCGGGTTCGTCTTGAATCTCGTTGCGCAGCGTGCCAATGCTTTGGATGACCACTTCCGCCACATCCCCGGCCTTCATGAAAACAGGCGGTTTGCGCGTGAAGCCGACACCACCCATGGTTCCAGTGGCAATCAGATCGCCCGGCTGCAGCGGCATCCACTGCGTGATGTAGGCAATGATCTTGGCCACCGAATTGGTCATGTCGCGGGTGTTGCCGAACTGCATCCGCTGGCCATTCAAAGTCATCTCGATGTCAAGCGCCTGGGGATCGGGAATTTCGTCGGCAGTCACCAGCCAGGGTCCGGTGGCACCGGTCTTTTCGAAGTTCTTGCCCGGGTTGATCTGTCCGGTATGGAACTGATAGTCGCGCAGGCAGGCTTCATTCATGCACGAGTAGCCGAAGATCACATCCAGTGCGCGTTCGGCCGGCACATAGCGGCCGGTGGGCTTGCCGATGACGACCAGCAACTCGGCTTCCCAGTCCAACTGCACCGACACCTTCGGGCGCATGATGGGTGCGCGATGCGCTGTCAGCGATTCAGGCCAGCGCGCGAAGATCATGGGGTAGCCCGATTGAGGCGGGCGTGGCATCGGCCTGCCGTCTTTCTCGGCCCTTTCGGAGAAGTGTCGCCGCGCTTCTTCCAGGTGGTCGTCGTAATTGACACCCACGCAAATGATCTTCCCCGGACGCGGAACAACAGGCAGCAGTTCGACCGCGTTGTAGTCGAACTCACCGGGACGGCTGTCGATGATGGCTTGGGCCTGGGGCAACGCGTTGCCGGCAACAAAGGACACGATGTCCGGGAAAGCTGGGCTCAGCGCGGCGCCGAGTTCCACGATGCGTGTGCCCTTGACGGCACCATAGTGCGTGCGGCCGTCGTGCAGGAAATTGACTAACTTCATGAGTAACCTACTGATCGCGTTGAGGAAGGGAAGAACAACGAAAAGACCCCGGCGCTCGGTTCAGCGCACGCCGTGAATGTGCGTGGCTGCGGCCGGGTACATGTCGTAGCGCGGCGGATTGAATATCTCCACCAGCTTGCAATGCCCGCGGTACCACGATTGGTGCGGCACTCCAGGGGGTACGTGGATCACACTGCCTGGGCCGCAGGCGGTTACAGGGCCATCGCCCACCTGGTAGTCCACACTGCCTTCCAGGATCCAGGTGACCTGCTCATTCACATGAGCGTGGCGCGGCACTTCCAGGCCGACACCCACCTCACCCCAGATGACCATCAGGCCGGTGCCCGAAACAATCTGCGCTTGTCCGAACTTCCCTTTCAGGACCGGAATGTTGGCCAGGTGGTAGATATGTGGTGATAGAGGCAACGGTGCGGTGACGGGGGACGTCATGGCATTGCTCTCAGTCCAATTTCAGATTGAGCTTGCGCACGATGTCTGCCGACACTTGGCTGCCCACCTGCATCGCGCGCAGGAACTCCGGGCCTTCGGCATGCCCCACGGGCGTCAAGGTACGCGCCGATGCGGCGACGAAGTCGGCACCATCCGTGGCCGTCTTGCAGGCCTTGCGCAGCCAAGCCATGGCTTCTGGCGCCAGGCCTTTGGGGGCATAGAACCCCAGGCCACCCACGCCGTAGTTGGCCACGGGCGAGCTCTTGTCGATGAACTCGCGCACCAGCGGCACGGTTGGCAATTCGGGCATGCCGGAGCTACCTGTCAGGGCCAGCCCCCGCATGCCACGCTCAGCGTTCACCGCCAGCATATTGGGCACGGTGACGGTGAAGTCAACCGAGCCATTCATGGTCTGGATGGCGATGTCACCAATCGAGCGGAACGGAATGTGAGTCAACTTCAGTCCCAACTCGGCTGCGATGGCTTCCATCAGCAGATGGGGTGGCGTCCCGACACCGGCGGTGCCGTAGTTCAGCTTTCCAGGTGCACTGCGGGCGGCGGCGATCAAGTCGTCAAAACGCTTGAAGGGCGAACTCGGCCCCACCACCACCGCCATGTTGGCAACATTGGTGCGGCATATCAAGTCGAAGTCGCCCGGCTTGTACGGCACGCTGGATCGCAAGTGCGGCATCTGGCTGAGCGGCGCGTCGGGGCCGAAGGCAATGGTGTATCCATCGGCGCGCGATTTCGCCACTGCGTCCATGCCCAACACCATACCTGCACCGTCACGGTTGAGCACCACAACGGTCTGCCCAGCCTGCTTGCCTATGCTGTCGGCCAGTGCCCGCCCGAGCGCGTCCATTTGCGAGCCGGCCGAAAGCGGTATGACCATGGTAATGGCGCGCGATGGGTACACCTCTTGCGCCCACGGCGCCTGGGTGGCCCCCACCAACGAAAGCAGCAAAGACCAGTGGCAGGTCAAGCGGATGATTGAAGACAGATTCATGGCAGGTGGATCCCGTGACAGGAAGGCCGTTGCGATGGAGATCGAGACAGTGATCGTTTACGTGCGTCGCGATAGCGTCGCTTGCGTGGGACCTTGACAGAGAGGTGATGACGGCCAAAGAATAGAGCGGTTGCCGAAATTCGTCAATCGTTTCGAAACTTTTAAGATTCATCCTTAGTCATGCCATTGATCAAAGTTTTCGACATTGCCTACGTGCGGGTGCGCGTGCCGGACCTCGACCGGGCGCATCAGTTCTTTGTTGACTTCGGAATGCAGTGCAGCGCGCGCACGCCAACCGCCCTGTACATGCGTGGCACAGGCCCCGCACACCACCTTCACGTGGCCGAACTGGGTGAGCCCAAGTTCCTGGGTTTGGCCTTTCTCGCCGCGACGCCTGCCGACTTGCATGCGCTGAGCCAAGCGCCGGGCGCTTCCGCCGTGAAGCCCACGGGCGAGCCCGGTGGCGGACTGCGTGTGACCTTGACAGACCCCGACGGAAACCGCGTTGAGGTGGTGCATGGCATCGAGCCGTTGCCCGCCATCACCCCCGAGGTGCTGCCAATGAACGACGCAACCCACGGCCTGCGTCGGGCAGGCACGCTGTCGCGCCACACCCGGCGTTCTGCGCAGGTGGTGCGCATCGGGCATGCCGTGCTCAAGAGCCACCGCTCGCGGCAGTTGGTGCAGTGGTACCAGGACACCTTGGGCCTGCTGTGCAGCGACGAAGTGTTGCAGCCCAACGGGCAATTGGCGTTGTCATTCAACCGCGTCGATCGCGGTGACGAGTACGTCGATCACCACGTGCTGCTCATCGACATCGGCCCGAAGGCTGGCATTAACCACACCGCCTACGAAATCTGCGACCTGGACGATCTGATGCTCGGGCACGAGCACCTCAAGGCCAAGGGCTACGAGAACGTCTGGGGCGTCGGCCGGCATGTCTATGGCGGGCAACTGTTCGACTATTGGATGGATCCCTGGGAATTCATGTACGAACATTGGACCGACACCGACCGCGTCAATGCCCAGTTCAAGGGTGTACTGGACGGCACACCCCAGAGCGCTGCAGGGCCCTGGGGGCCTGATGTGCCGCAGCGCTTCCTGGTTCACGCCCACGAATAGGGGCCGCACTCGCCCGCGTGCGTTCATGGGCCCGCCTCTGAATCGCGCATGGCAGACCCGGTATCTCGAGGGAGGCGCAGAAAGAAGATGCACGACAACGGGACGATCACACCGATGCAAACAAACGCCACGTGAAAGTCGGTGGCCTGCAACTGCTCGGCCGAGCCGCCGCGCAAGTGCGCGGCCAACTGCAGCAATTCAGCTGCTGCCATGACACCGAAACTGATGGTGACCTGCTGCACCATCGTCGCCAGGACAGTAGCGTTGCCGATGAGCGGATCCGGCATTTCCGAGAAGGCCAGTGTCTGCAGCGAAACGATGGCCATGGACATGGCCAGGCCGCCCACCACCAGCGCGCAGACGATGGCAAGGTGCGGTGTCGAAGACCTGAACTGGGCGTACCCGAAATAGGCAAAGCTGCAGCACACCGTGGCGGCCATCATCAAGGTGCGGAACCCCACGCAGCGCAGCGCCTGGGTGATCGTGACGCGGGTCGTGAACGAGCCGATCGCACTGGACACCGTGAGCAGGCCTGACTGGATCGGCGACATGCCGAAACCGAGCTGAAACAGCAGCGGCAGCATGAAGGGCACGGCCCCGATGGCCAGCCGAAGCGGGATGCCGCCGGCCACCGAGGCAAAGTAGGTGCGATAGCGCAGAACGCCGAGGTCGATGATGGGATTCAGTGCTCGTCGGCTGGTAAAGACGTAGATCAAAGCAGTCGAAGTGCCGGCCACCATGAGTGCAAGCGCCACGCGGCCGTCAATAGCCCTCGAAGTCGCCCCTTCCACCGCGGCCAGCAACGACACCAGCGCAAAGGCCAGCAGCAGGAAACCACGCAAATCAAATCTTGGGGCCGGCCGGGCCATCGGAGAAGGCTTGATCAGCCACAGGCCCAGGCCGATGGCAAGCAACCCAAACGGCAGGTTGCCCAGGAAGATCCAGCGCCACGAAAGCCAGGTGACAGCCAGACCGCTGATCAGGGGCCCAACGAGGCGCGCCACCGCAGGCACCATGGTGAACCAGACCATGGCGCCGACCATGGCCGCGGGCGAGATGCTGCGCAGCAGGATGATCCGACCCACCGGGATCATGATCGACCCGCCCATGCCCTGAAGGATTCGACAGGCCACCAGCGTCTCCAGCGAATTCGCCAGTGCGCACAGCCCGGACGACACCGAGAACAGCGCGATGGCGAAGCAGAACACCCGGCGGGCGCCGAATCGGTCGGACAGCCAGCCGCTGGCCGGCAGAAAGATGGCCAGGCTGATCAGGTACGAAGTCACCGCCAGGTTCAGCTGCAGCGGCTGCACCCGAAGCGACTCCGCCATCGCCGGCAACGCCGGGCCCATGATGGTGGTGTCAAGGGTCTGCAAGGCCAGCGGGAGCGATACGACCACCGGCAACAACCAATGCGGTTGACTCGCCTGCGAGTCTTTTGGGCTTGGCATGAATGCAGTGTCGCAAGAACTGCGCCTCGTCGACATCACACATGCGATCCTGCCCGCGTGCGGCCGAACCTGCGCATCGACAGGGTGCCTCGGCATTCCGATCCATCCGGACACCGACATCGCATCTGTGATGGTGGAGCGCAGAACAGGCCATCAAACTCGTTCGCTGATTCACGCCTGCCGCCCAAGGATGCCCATGACCACAGAAGCCGTCATCACGGCGGATGCGTTCCGCGACAGCGCGAAGTCGCTCCTCAAAGATCTGGGCGGGCCCGCCCGCGTGCGCGCACTGCGCGAGGCTTCCCCCGGATTCGATCGCAGCTCCTGGCGGGCACTCGCCGACGCCGGGTGGACGTCCATCCTGGTTTCGGAGGCCGATGGCGGTCTCGGCCTGGGCCTGCGCGAACTGCTTGCCATCGTCGAGGAAATTGGCCACCGTCTCTTGCCCGAACCCTTCGTGGCTGCCGGCGTGCACAGCATCGCTCTGTTGTCTGCCCTACCGCGCTCCGCGCTTCGCGACGAACTGCTGGCCGACGCCATGGCTGGCCGTCGGGTGATCGGCGTCGCCTGGCAAGAAGAAGCCGGCGTGCTGCGGGCCGATCAAGTCGGAACGCGTTTGCAGGCCGCGGGCGCGGAGTGGCTCGTCCATGGGAGCAAGCACTGGGTCGCCCCGGGTGCTGGCGCTGACGGTTGGTTGGTGCTGGCCGCTGGTGCCTGCCTGTGCTGGGTCGAGGCCGAACCGGCGGTCGAGCTCGATGCCCTGCCTCGTGTGGACGGCAGCTCCATGGCCAGCCTGCGCTTCAATGGCGCAAAGGCGCAAAGCCTGGCCACGGGCCGGGCGGCGCTGGCAGCCTTGGAACAAGCCACCGATGTGGCACGACTGGCACAGGCGGCAGAGCTTCTGGGCGTGGCACGGCAGGCGTATGAGAAGACGCTGGAGTACCTCAAGACCCGCGTGCAGTTCGGAAAGCCGATTGGCGCCAACCAGGCCTTGCAGCACCGCATGGTGGACGCCTACATCGAGGTGGAAATCGCCACGGCCTGCCTGCGTGACGTGGTGGACCAACACGAACGGGGTGGAGTGCCGCTGGCCGCACTGGCCAGTCGCGCCAAGGCGCGCTGTGCCGATGCTGCGCTGCGGCTGACCCGCCTGGCGATTCAGTTGCACGGCGCCATCGGCTTTACCGACGAGTTCGACATTGGTCTGTACTGGAAGCGCGCCGTTCACCTGGCAGGCTGGCTGGGCAGCGCCGCTGCCCATCGGGCACGCTTTCTTCAACTGCATACGAACACTGACTCGGCAGTCAGCGCGTCACTGAGTGAGCCGCTGCTACCACCGGGCACGGACTGGGTGGCGTTGCCGGAAGCGACCTTTCGGCACACGGTGCGGGCCTTCCTGCACGCGCACTATCCAGCCCATTTGCGGCACGCGCCGCGCCGTGTGCATTGGCACGAGATCAAGGATTGGTACTTCGCACTTTCGCGCCAGGGTTGGATCGCGCCGGCCTGGCCCAGGGCACATGGCGGCATGGCCTTGCCGCCGAACATGCTCCTGGCCTTCATCGAGGAGTTCGAGGACTTTGGTGCCGCACGCATGCCGGATCAGGGCCTCATCAATCTCGGACCGGTGTTGATCCAGCATGGAACACCGCAGCAACAGCAACAATGGCTGCCCAAGATCATCAGCGGTGAACATGTCTGGTGCCAGGGCTATTCGGAACCGAATGCCGGCTCCGACCTTGCCTCGCTGCGCACGGAAGCCATTGCAGATGGCGATGACTTCATCGTCAACGGACAGAAGATCTGGACCACCCTGGCACAGGACGCGACGCACATCTTCCTGCTGGTGCGCACCGACAAGACGGTGAAGAAGCAGGCTGGCATCAGCTTTCTGCTGGCTGACTTGAAGACCCCCGGCATCACCGTGCGCCCGATCCGCAACATCGCTGGTGAAGAAGAGTTCTGCGAGGTCTTTCTGGACGACGCCCGGGTGCCACGCGCCAACTTGGTGGGTCAGTTGAATGACGGCTGGCGCATCGCCAAGGCGCTGCTGGGTTTCGAGCGCCTATTCGTCGGCAGCCCCAAGACCTGCCACCACGCCTTGAGCCTGCTGCGGCAACTGGCGCGTCAGCAAGGCCTGTACGAAGACACCGCATTCGCAGCCGACATGGCCCAGCTGGAACTGGACCTGGCCGACCTGCAAGCCGCCTATGCCGTGTTTGCCGACATCGTCAAACGGGGTGATGCCCTGCCCCCTTCGGTCTCGCTGCTGAAGATATTCGCTACCGAAACCTACACCCGCATTTCGACCAAGATCGTCGACGTGGCCGCCGAGCATGGCGCCACCCGGCGCGAGCTGGATCTGGGTGACCATACGGTTGAACCGCTGGCGCCGCTGTTCACAGCCACGATCACCACGATCTATGGGGGCAGCAACGAGATCCAGCGCAACATCCTGGCGCGCCAAGTACTGGAACTTCCCGCCTGACCGCCCACCTGCTGCCGATCGAAATGCCCTCAAGCAAGGAATGCAGATGAACGACCTCACCCAACTCGAGTACCAGCTTGAAAACTTCGTCGCAACGCTGACACTGAATTCGCCGCCGGTGAACGCGCTCACGCGCACCTTAAACGACGAGCTGACGCTGGCGCTGGACCGCATCTCCGAAATGGACGAGGTGCGCGCCGTGGTGCTGACAGGTGCGGGCAAGGTGTTCTGCGCCGGTGCCGACCTGAAAGGGCGCGCGGCCGTGATCAAGGGGCCTGGCGACCTGCCTGCGCATTCACGGCGCACGCGCGAGTGTTTCCACGCCATTCGCGAATGCGCCAAGCCCGTGGTGGTGGCCATCAATGGCGCCGCGCTGGGCGCCGGATTGGCCATGGTGGCCTCGGCAGACATCCTGATCGCCTCGGACAAGGCTTCTGTAGGCTTGCCCGAAGTGGACGTCGGTCTGCTGGGCGGTTGCCGTCACGCCATGCGCCTGTTCAGCCACTCACGCCTGCGCCGCATGGCGCTCACCGGCATGCGTGTGGGTGCGGCCGAAATGGTCCGCCTGGGCATCGTCGAGGCCTGCGTGGCGCCGGAAGAGCTGATGCCTGCCGCGCTGGAGATCGCGCGCACCATCGCCGCGAAGAGCCCCATTTCAACGCGCATGGGCAAACACACCATGAACGTGATCGAGGACATGAGCCTGCGTGACGGATATCGCTACGAGCAGGATATGACGGCACAGATTGCCAAGACAGACGACGCCAAGGAAGCCCAGCGCGCCTTTGCCGAAAAGCGACCGCCGGTGTTTACCGGGCGTTGACGACCAACGAATTCAGCCGAGGCCACTTCCCATGAGCTACCGCTCTACCCTCGACTTCCTCCTGCACGACTGGCTGGCCGCTGGCACCTTGACGGGCCGCGAGCGATTTGCCGAACACACGCGCGAGACCTTTGACATCGTGTTGGACACCTGCGAGCGCATCGCACGAGACAAGTTCGCTCCCTTCAACCGGCGGGCCGACCTGGAGGAACCCCACTTCGATGGCGAAAAGGTTGTACTGCCGCAAACAACAGTTGACGCCGCACGGGCCTATGCCGCGGCCGGGCTGATTGCGGCGGCGCAGGACTATGACGTGGGCGGCATGCAACTGCCGTGTGTGATCCAGATGGCCGGCACGTCCATTTTTGCCAAGGCCAGCCTGCCGCTCAGCGCCTACGCGGGCCTCACGCGCGGCAACGCCGGCTTGCTGATGGTGCACGGCACTCCGCTGCAAAAGCAGGTGTTTGCGGCCAATGAGCTGACGGGCCGTTGGTTCGGAACCATGTGCCTGAGCGAGCCCCAAGCGGGCTCTTCGCTGAGCGACATCACGACCCGCGCGCTGCCGGACGGCGCTGACTTCGACAGCGACCCACTCGGGCCGCGATACCGCATCACCGGCAACAAGATGTGGATCTCTGCCGGTGACCATGAGATCACTGAGAACATTGTGCATCTGGTGTTGGCCAAGATTCCAGGCGCAGACGGGCAGTTGCCTGCTGGAGTAAGGGGCATCTCACTGTTCATCGTTCCGAAGAAGCTGGTCGATAGCCAGGGCCGCATGACGGGTGAACGCAACGATGTGGCACTGGCCGGGTTGAACCACAAGCTGGGCTATCGCGGCACCACCAATACCTTGCTCAACTTTGGCGAAGGCAAATACCCGGTGCGTGGCGCTGCGGGTGCCGTCGCCTACATGGTGGGCAAGCCCGGCGAGGGTTTGCGCTGCATGTTCCACATGATGAACGAGGCCCGCATCGGCGTGGGCCTGGGTGCCACCATGTTGGGCTACGCAGGGTACGAAGCCAGCCTGGACTACGCGCGCAACCGAAGCCAGGGGCGGCCGGTGGGTCCTGCGGGCAAAGATCCGACGCAGCCGCAGATCGGCATCCTCCAGCACGCTGACATCAAGCGCATGTTGCTCGCTCAAAAGGCCTATGTACAAGGCGCGCTGGCCTTGGCGCTGTACTGTGCGCGCTTGGTGGATGAACAGCGCACGGCAGCGCCGGCCGAAAGCGCTGAAGCGCGGCTGCTCCTGGAGGTGCTGACGCCCATCGTCAAGAGTTGGCCCAGCGAATGGTGCCTGGAAGCCAACTCGCTGGCCATCCAGGTGCATGGCGGGTATGGCTACACGCGCGACTTTCCCGTCGAACAGTACTGGCGCGACAACCGCCTGAACATGATCCACGAGGGCACACATGGCATCCAGGGTTTGGACCTGCTGGGACGCAAGGTGCTGATCGAAAACGGTGCTGGCCTGAAGCTGCTGGCGGCACGCGTCGCTGCCACGGTGCAGCGCGCGCTGGCCGCACCGGCCTTGGCAGCCCACGGTCAGCCGCTCACCGACGCATTGAGCCAGCTGCAAAAGGCCACCGAAGACGCATGGTCAACCGGCGTGCCGGAAGAGGCGCTGGCCAACGCAACGCCCTATCTGCAGGCCTTCGGCCACGTGGTGCTGGCCTGGATTTGGCTGGAAGTGGCGCTGGCCTCGCAGCGCGCCATCGACACCCAAGGTGGTGGCGACTTGCACCGCGGCCATCTCATGGCGGCGCGCTACTTCTTCCACTACGAGCTGCCAAAGATCAGCGCCTGGTTGGCCGTGGTCGAAACGCGCGACCCGACCTGCCGCGAAATGGCGGACGCCTGGTTCTGACCTCCAGCAAAAGACGTGCAACGAACGACACCCAGCGAAAGACCGCCGATGATCCCTTCCGTTCTGAAACTGTTCGACCTGTCGGGCAAGACCGCGCTCGTCACCGGCGGCTCACGTGGCCTGGGCTTGCAGATTGCGCATGCGCTGGGCGGGGCTGGCGCCAGGGTGATGATCACGTCCCGCAAGGCGGCCGACCTGGAAGAGGCGGCGGCAGGCCTCCAGGCGGTGGGCATCGATGCAAGCTGGCTGGCCGCCGACGTGAGCCAGCCATCGGAGATTCAGCGCTTGACCGACGAGGCACTGCAGCGTCTTGGTCAGATCGACGTGCTCGTCAACAACGCGGGCGCAACCTGGGGCGCGCCGGCGCAGGACTATCCGCTGGCGGCCTGGGACAAGGTGATGAACCTGAATGTGCGCAGCGTGTTCCTGACCAGCCAGGCCGTTGCGCGCGCCAGCATGATCCCCCGGCGCCAAGGCCGCATCATCAACATCGCCTCGATTGCGGGCCTGCGCGGTTCCAGCACGCAGCAGACCGTGGCCTACAACACCAGCAAGGCCGCGGTGATCAACCTCACGCGTGCGCTGGCCGGCGAGTGGGGCCCGCATGGCATCAACGTCAACGCGTTGGCACCCGGCATGTTTCCCAGCAAGATGACCCTGGGAACACTTGAACAAGTGGGCCTTGAGGCCATGTGCGCAAGAGCACCGTTGCGCCGCATCGGCGACGATGACGACCTGAAGGGCGCTGCGCTTCTTTTCGCTTCCGCTGCGGGCAAGCACATCACCGGTGAGGTCCTGGCCATCGACGGCGGCGTTGCCGCGATGCTGGGCTGAATAGCAGCCGGGCCCGCCCTGCCCACTGCACCGCCACGGCAGTGCTCGAATGGGCACGAATGCACATGGATCACATCCATGATGGAACCAGCCAGCTTCGGTTGAGAAACTACTGGCAAGCAAACCGACGCAAGGCCCTTTCCGGCCTTGCATGACCCCGGTTCCAGCATGCCGACGTCCGATCAAAGCGGACGCAGATCTCGTTGGAATGCATCCGAATCATTGCGGCACCTTGGCCTACGGCTGGTTCGGTGACCCGCAACCTGATCGTAGGCAGCGCAAGTTGCGTTGCCAGACGATTCGATCCCCAACGAGCCCCGGCCCATGATCGTTCTACACAGCCCCAAAGAACTGCTTGACCTTGTCGGAAGCAAGCTGGGCGTCAGCGCTTGGTTCACGGTGGAGCAGCAGCATCTTGATGCCTTTGCTGAGCTGACGGGTGACGACAACTGGATCCATGTCGACACCGAACGGGCGAAACGCGAGATGCCCGGCGGTTGCACGATCGCGCACGGTCTGTTCACACTTTCGCTCGTGCCTCTGTTGCAGCGCGACTTCTTTCGTATCGACAAGCGGGGCAAGGGCATCAACTACGGCTTGGACCGTGTTCGGTACACCGCGCCTGTGCCGGTGGGATCTCGAATTCGTTTGAACCAGACGCTGACTTCAGCGGAACGGGTGCTATCAGCCACCCGATTCAAGTCGCGCTGCGAGATGGAGATTGAAGGCAGCGACCGCCCGGCGCTGATAGCCGAATTCATCGTGCAGATACACGACGAATAGTGTGTTCTTGAAAAACCGTCTGGCGTCAGCCGGCGCCTTGGAGATGAACTTGAAAATGCATTATGGAATTGCTCTTGCAGCGACCGCGATGGTTGTCGTCCTGCAGGCGCAGGCTCAAAGCAACGTTACCGTGTATGGCATCGTCGACGCAGCAGCCACACTGGGCAGCGCCGGCGGAAGCGCGCGCAGCGAGAAGCGCCTGGATTCCGGCGTGGGGCCCGGCACCCGACTTGGCTTTCGAGGGACCGAGGACCTGGGTGATGGCCTGCGTGCCCTGTTCAACATTGAGATGGGCTTTGACTCAGGGACTGGAGCGCTTCAACAGGGTGGTCTGGCCTGGGGCCGACAGGCATATGTCGGGCTGGGTGGACCGAACTGGTCACTCACGATGGGGCGGCAGTACTCCCCCAACTTGTTGGCCGTCTACGTGAGCGACGCCTTGAGCCAGGTGTACTGGGGCAGCAGCTCGGCGTTTGCCCTGGGCGTGCAAGGCGGCAGCGCCGCTGCGGGGTCGGGCTGCCAGGGCACCACGTCCCGCGTGAACAACTCGGTGCTCGGCACCTACAAGGTCGGGGCTGTGACAGGCCGTCTCATGGTCAGCGCCGGGGACGAAAATTCGAGCGGCACAGGCCGCTTCATCAATCCCAGTCTCACCTACAGCGACGGACCGTTGCTTGTGAGCGCTGGCTACGGACGCTTGCGCCAGTGTGTGGGTGACATTCCTGCGGGTGCCGCACCGGACTGGCAGTCCGAAGGGAACGTCGGCGCCGCGTTCAACTTTCAGGTTGCGAAAGTGTTTGCGGGCTACAACTTCTGGGACCCCTCCGAGGCCAACAGGACCATCAGTGCCACCACCAACCTCAAGCAAAGTGCGGCGTGGGTCGGGGTGGTTGTGCCCGTGGGCAGTGCCAACGTGATGGCGCAGGTCGCGCGCTTGAAACAGGCGCAGCGGGGTGGTGACGCCGCCGGCACCTCGATGGCTTTGGTCTACGAGTACAACCTGTCAAAACGCACGAAGCTGTATGCCAACGCGGCCAAGGTCATGAACGACGGGCGCGCCCGGTTTGGCCTGGTCGCTGCAACCGCATCGCAAGCGGCTTCCGCGGTGGGCGCGGATCCGCGCGTGCTGTCCGTTGGCATGACGCAGCTTTTGAGCTCGGTTGGCTTGCCTGCCTATCAGCCCATTGAAGTAGGTTGATCACCCAACCTGACAGTGTCGAGTACCACCGCCGGCTGCGGCATTGCCAACGCCGGCGCTTTCCACCCGACCACTCAGCAGCCGGCTTGCCGATTCAACTGGCAGATCCGGTCAGCCGCTCTGAACCAGGCTAGTGGCTCGGGTGGAAGTCCAACTCAACGTCCAGACCTCAAAGCGGTCAACACTGATCGGCAGACGTTCTCAAGCATTCCACATGCTCGGACAGACGTCTTCTGAGGCGCCCGATGGGGCCGCCTATTCCTATTGCGTACCTCTGACCTCGAACGGGTGTTGGCAACACGGTCCCAACGACGCCCGCACCCGGTGTCACCAACCCCGCGGAGAAGTAGTACCCCTGGCGTCGCGCCACCCCAATTTCGTGGAGCACGTCATCCAGCTGGGCCGGCTTCACGTGGGCCTCACGTTCTGCGTTGTACCTGCGCATCAAAAGCGAGATCTTGTCGTCAGGCAACGTCGAGAGCAGGCATATGCCCAGGGCCGTCCGGTGCAAAGGCCGCCTTGCGCCCGCGACGGCGACAAAGCGCACGGTTTGTCGCGAATGAATGACGGCCGCATATTGGACCTGCAGCCCCTCTATTCGACCGAGCAGCACCGTCTCGTTGGTCTGGGCCGCCAGCCGCACCAGGGTCTCTTGCAAGGCGGTTGAATTGCTGGGCAAGTGCGTGGTCCACTCGCACAGATTGGCGACCCGAACCGAGGGGCAGTACTCGCGAGTCTCTGGATTGAAGTCCAGATAGCCCATGTTGAGCAGCGTCTTCAAGAGCATCGACAGGCTCGACTGGGGAGCGTCCAGTTCTTCGACGATTTCTGCAACCCGCAGCGGCCTGCGCGCACGCTCGAAGGCCTCGAGCAACTCAAAAACGCGCATCGCGGACTTCACAGACCGGTCCACGCGTGCCTCCACCCGCTGCCACCAGACACGGTCACTTCAGCCCGCTGATGGGGTCGCACCCAGCCGCACCATACCCCTGATGGCATCAAAACCCCAGCTTCTTCTTCAGGTCCTGGTCCATCCAGATACGCGCATAGATCGGCCCCGGTCGCACCGCGCCGGCACGAAGCTCGCCACCGTAGTTCTTGACCCAGGGCCACCATGCCGTGTGGACATATGGAGTCGGCAACCAGACGTAGGGTGATTGCTCAAGCATGTGGCGGGTCGCGCGCTTTATGAGGGCCTGCCGCTTGCTTTCGTCACGCTCCAGGAAGGCTTCATCCATCAATTTTTCAGTCGTTTCGTCAGCCCACTGGGACACATTCCATGTCTGGCCCTTTACGAAGTTCTTTCGAATGGTGGTTGTCGGATTCGTGTGCCCCGTAGTCATCATGTAACCGGGTGCATGCGTCTTAGACGACATGACTGACAGGTAGGCCGCATACTCCAGCGGCTGGATTTGCATCTTCACGCCAATTCGTTCCAGGTAGGAGGCGATGAGCGGCAACAACTCCATGTGCTCTGCGTTGGCGGCATTGACCTGGGTCTTGAAGGTAAAGCCATTCGGATAGCCGGCCTCTTCCAGTAGCTGGCGCGCCTTGGCCAGGTTCTGCGTGTACAGCTCTCTGATTGAGTCGGGCATCGATCCGAGTGGCTCGAAGTAACCGGTGTAGTCGGGGTGTTGAGGAAACGCGAACAACTCTGCGTGTCCGCCATAAAAGGCCGACACTATCTCTTGTTTGTTGACAGCCAGATTCAATGCCCGGCGCACGCGAATGTCATCAAAGGGCTTGATGTCAACGCGCAGGGCCAGGGCTTGGCCCGTGAAGGACAGCCAGCGGTTCCACTTGAGCTGGGGAACGCTCTTTTTCAACTCGTCCACCGCCTGCCAGCGGATCGATTCCAGGATGTCGACCTTGCCGGTTCGGATTGCGCTGTACTGGGTCGATTCGTCTTTGATGGCTTTGTAGACCAGCTTGTCGACGAAGGGGAGTTTGTACTCCTTGCCCCCTATGCGCTCTTTGTCCCAGTAGCCCGGGTTCCTTGTATAGGTGCTTGAGTTGCCTTGAATGAAGTCGGTCAGCATGAACGGGCCCGTGCCATTCATGTTTTTCCAGTTGTTCGCGCCCGCGCTCACCACTTCCTTAGGCAAGATGCCCGAAAAGTAGCCCCAGCCGAAGCGGTAGTCCCATTCGGAGTTGAACGCCTTGAATAGGAAGCTCACCGTGTATTTGTCGAGGGCCGCCACCTTTTCAAGATGGTCGTAATATTCCGGGTTGCGCTTTGGGCTGTTGATCTGACGATTGAAATTGAAGACAACGTCTTCCGCTGTCAATTCACGCTCGGCCATCACGCCGGCTTTGGCAGGGAACTTGATGCCTTGGCGCAGTTTGACTTCCAAGGTCAGCGGCTTGTCCTTCCAGGTCCAACTCTCGGCGAGTTCACCTCGAATGGCGTCGCTGGGAAGCCAGGCATCGGCTACAAACGCATAAGGACCGCCCAGGCGCTTGGCTTTTGACAAATCAGCCACAAACAGCTGCTCATAGACCTGGCCGGTGTCGTGGTTCTGCTTCCAGTTCCGGTCAGCCAGATCCCACGACAGCGACGGCAGATTGGCATAGACCGTGGCCACCTGCAGCGTGCCCCCGGGCTTGGGTGTTTCCGCTTGCGCACGCGCGGTCATCGTTTGCGTCGAAAGGCCGCAGACAGCAACAACCCCAAGAAGCACTTTTCCAATTGAGAACACCATGTCTCCTTTGCGAGAAACCTGGCGTCGGGCATGAGCGCGCGTCCAGTCGGACTTCATGGTAGTCAGCCAGCGCGTTGCTGGCCATCGCATTCGTGATGAACAGGGGTCCTGGAGGTTTGAACCGCCCCGGATTTTGAGGAGGCTCCTTCGATTGAGAGAATGGAGCCAGCATGAGAACGTCCCCGAAGTTCTCCCCTGAGGTCGTGGAGCGCGCGGTGCGCATGGTGTTCGATGCCAAGGAGCAGTACCCGTCGCAGTGGGCGGCGATCGAGTCGATCGCCGGCAAGATCGGCTGCACGGCCGAGACGCTGCGCAGGTGGGTGCGCCAGGGCGAGCGCGACAGCGGCATGCCGCCAGGTCCGACCAGCACCGAGCAGCAGCGCATCAAGGAACTGGAGCGCGAAGTCCGCGAACTGCGCGAGACCAACGAGATCCTGAAGTTGGCCAGCGCGCATTTCGCCCTGGCGGAGCTCGACCGCCATTGCAAGAAGTGAACGCCTTCATCGACGAGCACCGCGCTGCTCACGGGTCGAGCCCATCTGCAGCGCGCTGCAGGTTGCCCCATCGGCCTACCGGCGCCACGCGGCGCGTCAGCGCAATCCGGCGCTGTTGCCGGCGCGAGCGCGGCGTGATGCGAGCCTGCTGCCGCAGGCCCAGCGCGTTTACGACCAAAACCTTCGGGTTTGCGGCGCCGACAAGGTCTGGCGTCAGCTCAGGCGCGAAGGCACGGCCGTGGCGCGCTGCACCGTCGAGCGGCCAATGCGGTTGCGCCGGCTGCAAGGCGTGCGTCGCGGCAAGCCGGTGCGCACGACAGTGCCGGACGCCAAGGCTGCGTGCCCGCGGGATCGGGTCAATCGCCAGTTCAAGGCCCAGCGGCCGAACCAGTTGTGGGTGGCGGACTTCACCTACGTCTCGACATGGCAGGGGTTCGTCTACGTCGCCTTCGTCATCGACGTCTTCGCTCGGCGCATCGTCGGCTGGCGGGTCGGCAGTTCCATGCAGACTGACTTCGTGCTCGATGCGCTGGAGCAGGCGCTGTACGCACACAGGGCCGAGCGCGACGGCGACCTGGTACACCACAGCGACCGAGGCTCGCAGTACGTCTCCACCCGCTACAGCGAGCAGCTGGCCGAGGCCGGTATCGAGCCCTCTGTGGGCAGCACTGGCGACAGCTACGACAACGCACTGGCCGAGACCATCAACGGCTTGTACAAGGCCGAGATCATCCACCGAAGCGGGCCGTGGAAGACGCGCGAGGCGGTCGAATTTGGCCACGCTGGAGTGGGTCTCGTGGTTCAACCACCATGGCCTGCTCGAACCCATCGGCTACATCCCGCCGGCCGAAGCCGAGGCAAACTACTGGCGCCGGCAAGCACAAGCCTCGACCACCAACAAGCACGCCCGGACGGCGGCGTTGAAGGAGGGTTGAACCATGAATGCATGGCCCAGCCGGGGAGCCTCCGGCGGCCCCTGCGGGGGGCTGGATGAAGAAAGAGAAACAGACAATACAGTCAGATCGTGCCGGTCTGACTCAAGCCAACCGGCCTCCTCGAAACCCGGTGCGGTTCAGTGCGGCTTCTGAGCCTGCGCACTGCGGTTGCAAGACCGCAGACCGGCCCTTCGACGAAACAAGTGCGTTTGACCTTAGAGCACAGCACCCGGCGCATCTCCATAGAGCCCTGTCGCGTCAGCAGCGCGCTCGCGCCCGAGGAACCCCGCACATCGCATACGTGATTCCCAAGAGTGCCGCCCTTATGGACACTGCCCTCGTCTGCCAATCGACACAAGCCTGCCGCTGCGCGGCCTGGCTGCGTCTCCAATCCGGATGCCAGTCTCAGAGTATGCCGAGCAACTTGGTTCGCGGGCCGCGATGAGCCTGGCCATCATTGACCGCATCGAGCTCCTGGGCGAGCGTGTGGAAACTGAAGTGAGTGGCTGCCGTATTGTCTGGCGGCGCTTCGGCAGCGGACCCGACTTGCTGATGCTGCATGGTGGGCACGGCAGTTGGCTGCACTGGCTTCGAAACATCGAGTCTCTGTCAGCAAGTCGCACGCTGTGGCTGCCAGACATGCCGGGTTTTGGAGACTCCGACGCCGTCTCCGACGAGGGCAGCGATGACGAACGCCTGCAACGGCTCGTCGACCTTTTTATTGAGTCGATGCAGTGCGTGCGCGCCTGCGACCGGCCGGTTGACATGGCAGCGTTTTCGTTCGGGGCGCTTGTTGCAGCGCATGTGGCGTCACGCGGGCTCGTCCGGAAACTGGCATTGCTGGGGCCTGTGGGCCATGGCGGACGCAAGCCGCCGCGCGCGCCGCTGGCCGCTGGGTGGAACCGCAAGGGGCCCGCGGAACGCGAGGCCGCTCTCAGACACAACCTCACTACGTTGATGTTGGACCCGGACAACCTGGATGCGCTCGCGGTCGAGATCTATCGGAGGCAGTGCAACGAGGCCCGCTTCAAGGTCAAGACCCTGGTTCGAACAGCAGTCTTGCTGGAGATGATGTCGGGCTTCACCGGCCCACTTTTCCTCTTGTGGGGTGAGCACGATGTGACGGGTGAAGCGGCCGAAGTGGGGCCAGCCCTGCAGAGCCAACGCGCCAACACGACATGGCAGGCCATTCCGAACTCTGGCCATTGGGTGCAGTACGAGCGGGCAGCTGCTGTCTCATCGCTGCTCCAGAGCTGGTTCGAGTAGGCGCACAGGTGTCGTCCGTGGCGGCAAAAGCGCAGTTGTCCGCTCGTGAGATTGGCTTGGTTCGATCCGCATCCAGGCAGGGTTACCCCCTCGAGCGCCGCCGCAGAGGGCGTGAAGCGCCGGTCCAGGTCACTGCGTTTTGGCGGTGAACTCGCACAGTTCATGGACAGAAACCGTGTAGGTCCAGTTCGATGTAGTCGTCTGACCACGGCCACGACCGCGCGAGAGCGGCAGTCATTGCCGCGCTCTTGGAGCAGTTGGTGCTTGAAAGGCCCAACCAACGTCTGAATCGAGGTCCGCTTCGGGACGATCAAATTGAGCGGACGAGTGCCGACGATGGGTCGAGTCCGCCAGTAGGCCTCCTGAATGAGCAGTCGTTCAATTTGCCGTCGAGCCAATCGCCCTGGGATGCCATCGTTTGAGGTGTCCGCTACTGAGCGGCGAGCACGGCGGTTAGCTCGGCACGGTTCCTCGCGCGGGTGACGCCGACCGTGAGGCGGTCGAAAATGGGACTCTTGCTCCGGGCCCGACGGGCACTCTCCAGGGTACGCTTGTCTACGAGTACAGGCCGCGCACTTGGCCGAACAGTCGCGTGAGCCCGAGCAGCGCGGCGATCGACGGCGTGGCCACGTTCAGTCGGCGGCCGATCTCATACACCGCGCCCACGATGGCATCGAGTTCGATGGGTCGGTTGGCCTCGACGTCCTGCAGCATAGAGGTCTTGAAGGCACCGAGCTTGGCGGTCTTGGCGTGGCGGTCTTGCGGGGTCTGCGAAATCGCCACCCCGATGCGCTCGCCCACTGCATTGGCCTCGTTCATCGCGGCCGAACAGAAGTCCCGCACCAGCGCATCCGCCAGGACGCAGTCGACGGTGGCGCCCGTCAACGCAGACACCGGGTTCATCGTCAGGTTGCCCCAAAGCTTGTACCAGATGTCGTAGCGCACATCGGCAGAGTGCGTGACCTCGAAGCCTGCGTGCTCCAGCAGGTCGGCCACGCGCTGCACGCGCTCGCTGCGGCCGCCGCGAGGCTCACCGACGACCAAGCCGCGACCCATCCTGTGCTGCACCATCCCGGGCGACCGCACCGATGTGCTGGCGTGGACCACGCAGCCCACAACTTGCTCGTTGGGTACCGCGCCCTCCACCACACCGCCGGGGTCGACGCTGTCGAGTGGGGCCGAGCCGAATCCGGCAACCCCTTGACAGAACCACCACGGCACGCCGTTCATGGCCGGCAGCACCAGCGTCTGCGGCCCCAACAGCGGCGCGATCTGGCGTGCCACGGCGGTCAGCGCTGGGCCCTTGACGGCAACCACCACCAAGTCCTGCACGCCGAGCTCGACGGGTTTCTCGCAAGCGCGCACCGGCGCCTGCATCAGGCCCTCAGCAGTCTGCAACCGCCAACCGTGCTCACTCAGCGCAGTCAGCGTGGCGCCGCGCGCGACCGCGCTGACCTCTGCCTGGCCTGCCGCAGCCAGTCGGGCGCCTACGAAGCAGCCGATCGCACCAGCGCCGACGATGCAGACTCTCATGCGGATCCTCTTGCTTGCTTGGCCCGGCGCAGGTTGTCCTTGAAGCGCTCGGGCACACGTTCGTCAAAGCCCAGCGCGACGCGTCGGACCTCCGGGCTGTCGGTGGGCGGGTGGCCCACGCCCAGCGCACTGGCACGCGGTGCGTCGATTGCCACCACGGTGCCGGCGACTCGACCGAGGCCGGTGATCTCGCACTCGACCACCTGGCCGGGATCGACCGATCGCGAGTGGCACGGCGTGCCCATCAGGATGAAGCAGGTGCTCTCCGCTCACACCCAGAACTGGACATCCTCTTCCTCATTGGCTGCCCATTGCCAGATGCCCTGGCGACATCGGGACCAGGAGAGTGCATGTTCTTCACGAACGCGGGGATCGCCCTCGAGAGGTTCCGATCTGCCACCTCGCCAGACATGGCCAGCGCCTGGCCGAGCGGCCTCCAACCCTTCACCGCTTCCGCCCGCGTCGCGCCGGCACGCCCGCCGCACTTGGTTCCGGGCCTGGCCACCACAGCGAATAGGGCAGCCAGTACCATCTGGGCGCTGCGTTTGGTCTGCAGCTGGAGTGCCGCGTGCGCGGGCTGGCGCTCTTCAACCTGGGCATCAACAGCAAGCTGCGCGGATGTGAGCTCGTGGCCGTCAAGGTTCGGGACGTGTGCCATGGAAAACAGGTGGCGACACGCGCCATCGTCATGCAGCACAAGACGCAGCGCCCTGTGCGGTTCGAGATCACGCAGGTTACCCGGGACGCTTTACAGGCCTGGATCAAACAGGCTGGGCTGAACCGGAGGACCTCCTCTTCCCCAGCCGGCTCCGCAGCTCACCTCATCTTGGAACCCGACAGTACGCCCGGATCCTCGGACAGTGGGTGGACGAACGCCGCCTGGACCGCGCCGACTCCGGGACGCAGTCGATGCGACGCACCAAGGCGACGCTGGTATACCGGCGCACGAAGAACCTGCGCGCCGTCCAACTGCTGCTTGGACATTCCAAGCTGGAGTCGACTGTGAGGTACCTGGGCATCGAGGTCGATGACGCCCTCGAGATCTCCGAGCGAATAGAGATCTGCTCCGGCGGAGGATCTGCCACTTCTGCTCAGGACGGGGGTGGCCGACCACAAACGTCGGCTGTCTGGAGCGAAGCCAGACTCACACTCACGGCCATCTGCGGTCGTTGCTGAAAGAGCAGCGTCCTGGCTTCTCCCCGACGACCTCGTGGGGTAGTTGAACGCGCGCGCTCCGCACATTAGCGCACGCGTCAAGACGCCCGACCCGCGTAGACCGCCGCAAAGGCCGCCTGCACGGCGTCGATGTTGCGGCTGTCAGCATCGGCCTTGCGGCGCGCCAGCGCGATCTGCCGCGCCGGCCCTTGACGCCCGAGGCGGACGGCCTGCACG
>CALMQI010000197.1 GCA_937871935.1 uncultured Burkholderiales bacterium | reverse complement strand
TTCACCAGGCGCCACATCGCGCATCACTTCGAACCCAAGTGTGTCGAGCGCCACACTCTCGGAGGCGACCATGAACTCCACACCATTGTCGCTTTCGTTCTTGCCGATGATCAGGGGCCGGATGCCGTTGGGATCACGAAACGCCAGCAAGCCATAACCGGCGACCATCGCCACGATGGCGTCGATCGACTGCATCTGCATCGCTAGGCGGGCGCGCGGGCATATCCGTTTCACGTACTGCGCCGCGAGGCGCCCGCCGGTGAGCGCCGTGTCGTAGCGGATCCAGGGCTGGCTTTGCAGCAGTGCCGCGGGGGACGCGGCGGACGTGCCCGCTGGCGCGAGCAGCACGTAGGGCTGCCTGTACAGGTTCTGCCAGTGCAGCCGCGACGAGCCGCCCGAGGGCGGGCGCACCAGTGACGCTGCATCGATGCGCCCTGCGCGCAGGGCGGCCTGCAACTCGTCGGAGTCGCCGAGCGAGACTTGCATGTCGAGCGCCGGATGGCTGTCACGCAGGAGGCGCAGCGCCGATGGCAGCGCATCGGTCTGGATGCTGGCGATCGCGCCCAGCCGGATCCGGCCCGAGATGCCAATGTCGCGTCGCGCGCGCAGGCCGCCCAAGCGTGCGAGCAACTCGCGTGCGATGGCGCCCGCTTCGCGCGCGAATTCGGTCGGCTGGGCAGTACGCGTCGAGCGGTCGAACAGCGGCTGGCCGAAGAATACCTCCAACTGCTTCACCTGGAGGCTGACCGCGCTCGGCGTGCAGCCCACGGCGTCGGCGGCAGCCGCAAAGCTGCCTTTGTCGAGGATCGCCACCAGGGTCGAGAGGGCCGCCAGATTCACGAGAAACACTCAACTGTCATGCAAGAACAATTCGTCAATGCTCATTTTAGGTCGGCCTAGGATCGCGGCACGATGAAGACGCATGACTTTCGCAGCGACACCGTCACGCTGCCCACTCCGGCGATGATGGCGGCGATCGCCCACGCGCGGCTCGGCGATGCGGCGCGCGGCGACGATCCGACGGTCAACGAACTTGAAGCCCTGGGCCGCGAGCTGACGGGCAAGGACGACGCGCTCTTTGTGCCGTCGGGCGCGATGGCCAACCTCGCGGCGTTAATGGCGCATGAGGTGCGCGGCGGCGAGGTCATCGTCGAATCTGGCGCGCACATCTACAACTCCGAAGGTGGTGGCTTGTCGGTGGTGGCCGGCGGCGTGGCTCGGCCGGTGACCGGCGAGCAGGGGGTGCTCGACGCCGACGCGGTGCGTCAGGCGATCCGCGGCGCTGCCGATCTGGCGCTGGCACCGACCCGGCTCATCTGCCTGGAGAACTCGCACAACGCCTCCGGCGGACGCGTGATGACGCTGGCGCAGATGGCCGCGATTCGCGTCGTGGCCCGGCAGGCCGGCCTGCCGTTGCATTTGGACGGCGCGCGCCTGTTCAACGCAGCGGCCTATCTCGATGTGCCGATCACCCATCTGTGCGAACACGCCGACTCGGTCTGGTTCGCGCTGTGCAAGGGTTTGGGCTGCCCGGTCGGCGCGCTGCTGGCGGGTGAACGCGAATTCATGCAGCGCGCGCGCCGTGCGGTCAGGATGCTGGGCGGGGGCATGCGCCAGGCCGGGCTGATTGCCGCGCCGGCACTCGTTGCGCTGCGCGACCCGTACCCGGTGCACCGTCGCGATCACGCCCTGGCCGCGGAACTCGCGCGTGGGCTGGCGGCGATCGATGGTTCGCTGGTCGATGCGGGGACCGTGCAGACCAACATCGTCAACTGCTTCGTCGATCGTTTTGCCGAGGACGCCGGCGCCATCGCCGCAGCGCTGCGCGAGCGCGGCGTGCTCGCCAACCACAAGGCCAGCAAGATCCGCTTTGTCACGCACTCGCAGGTGGACGAGGCCGACGTAGCAGCGGCGCTGGCCGCCATGGCCGCGGTGCTGGACCGTCCCGCGCGAAAGAAAGGCTAATGTCATGAGCTTGCAACGTAGACATCTGCTGGCCGCGCTGGCCGGCGCCACCGTATTGCCCTGTGCAGCGCAGGCCGACTATCCGAATAGGCCGATCCGCCTCGTCGTCCCGAGTCCGCCCGGGGGCGGCACCGACACCCTGGCGCGCCTGGTGGCCACCAAGCTCGGCGAGCGCTTGCAGTGGCAGATCGTGGCCGACAACAGGCCGGGCGCCGGCGGCAACCTGGGCATGGATGCGGCCGCGAAAGCCGCGCCCGACGGCTACATGATTGCGATGGGTGAGTCGGCGAACCTGGCGATCAACCCGGCGCTCTACGCCAAGATGCCCTTCGACCCGGCCAAGGATCTGGTGCCGCTGGTGCTGGTCGGCACCGTGCCGCTCGTGCTCGTGGTGGCGCCGGGCCGCGGGCTCGAGACCACCGCGGCCATCGTCGCCGCGGCGAGGACCAAGCCGCTGTCCTTCGCCTCCTCGGGCAACGGAACGGTGGGTCATATGGTCGGTGAGATGTGGAAGCGCGCCGCGGGCATCGATTTGCTGCACGTGCCGTACAAGGGCGCCGGGCCGGTGATGACCGACCTGATGGGCGGGCAGGTCGACCTGCACTTCGCGTCGTTCCCGGCCGCGGCCTCGCTCATAAAGAGCGGCAAGCTGTTGCCACTGGCCGTGACGACCGCGCAGCGCACGCCGCTGCTGCCCGAGGTGCCGACCCTGGCTGAGCTGGGCTTCAAGGACTTCGACTACCGCGTCTTCTATGGCGTGGTCGCGCCAGCTGGCACGCCGGCGCCGATCGTTGCGCGGCTCAACGCCGAGATCAATCGCGTCCTGCAATCGCCCGAGACGCGCACCAGTCTCGTCGCCAGTGGGGTCGAGGCCCGTGGCGGGACGCCAGAGCAGTTTGCGGCTTTCCTCGACGCGCAGCGCCAGCAGTGGGCGCGCGTGGTGAAGGAGTCGGGTGCGAAGGTGGACTGATGAACCGCCGACAAGGAACGCACATGACATCGACGGAACAAGACGCTTTCGCGGCGCAGCTTTGCGGGCGGGTTGGCCGCAAAGCTGGCCCTGCCGGCCGCCCACGCGCAGGACGGCCCTTTTGCGGCGAAGCGCCTTGGGCGTGCGCATGGACTTGATCTCACCGTGCGTAGGCGAGAGCTCCTTGAGCGCCCCACAGCCGAGAAGAAGGGGGCCAGAAGGTGATCTCCAGGACCCGAAGCTTGTTCAAGTCGTGGGCAAAGACCTTTTCCGGCGGCGACAACTCGTACATGTTCGCGAGATGCTCTTGCAGGAGCGCATGCACTTCTGGCCTTGTGAGATCGTCTTGCTCGATGCACAAGGTGGTCAGCGACGCGTAGTGTGCGGCCGAACGTTCGAACTGTGCAGCCGCGTAGGCAGGCGGCACATTCCCGGGCTGAGACAACGTACAGATAGGGTTTGTGCCACAGCGCTGAACCAGTCAAGTGTTCAGAAGGTGCTTTGCGATGATCAGCTTCTGGATCTCGCTCGTTCCGTCGAAGATCCGAAAAGCGCGAACGTGTCGGTAAAGCCGTTCCACTACAGTACCCGTGACCACACCCATACCGCCAAAGATTTGAACTGCCTCATCAACTACTGCGCCAGCCGCCTCGGATGCGAAGAGTTTTGCCACAGAGGCGTTTGCGCCCGCCTCCTGACTCCCAGTGTCGGATCCCCAGGCGGCAAGGTAGGTCAGCATTGACGCAGCGTTGATGCGCGTTGCCATGTCGGCGAGCTTGGCTTGGATGATTTGGTGTTCCGCGATCGAGCGCCCGAAAGCACGCCGCTCTTTGCAGCGCGCAAGGGCTTCGTCAAACGCTCTACGCGCAAATCCTACGCAAGCCGCCGCGACGGTGGGCCTGAATACCTCAAGCGCCCGCATTGCGATCTGGAAGCCGCCGCCGATGCCACCAATGACAGGCTCGTGGTCGGTTGCGGGACAAGCCCTGAAGGCCAGAGTGCCTACGGTATGGGGCGAAAGGACTCGCAATCGGCGCTCGAGTATGACTTCAGGCCGAGATCCGTCGACGAGCACCGCAGTTATCGCGGCCTTTCCAGGTTGTGCGGGCATTCTTCCGAACACCACATAGCCGTCGGCGAGCCCCGAATTCGACGTCCAGGTCTTCGTGCCGTCTACGACAAACCCGGTATGAGTTGCAGTCACAGTTGCCGCAATCGCCGCAACGTCGGACCCTGCCTCCGGCTCTGATAGCGCAAACGCCAGCAACTGACTGCCCGAACAGTAGCGTGGAACGTAGTGCAGACGTTGTTCGATGCTGCCGCAGAGGGCAAGTGGCAAGATCGCCAGCCATGGCTCCGAGAACGCCACATCCGCCATAGCCGAGCTGTAGGCGAGTGCTTCGCGCATCAGGCAGACCATGCGTAGGTCGGGTGCCCGGCCGGTAGCGTTGCCGGCCGCGTCAACAGAGTGGCGGAGCCAACCGTCTTGGCCGAGCTTCTGAAAGATGAGCTTGGCGTCGGCGCCGTCACCACCTTCCGAATCTTCATACGGCCCAAGTTCGCGCCGCGTCCAATCTCGGAAGGCCGGGACAAGCCGTCGATGAGCTTCGCTGAAGAACGGCAAGTCAAGTGACGTCTGTGCCATGGCGAAAGTGCGTATGTTCTACGGCCTGTTTGAGCGCAGGCATCTTGTCAGAGAACCGAAGGCATGAACAGATTCGACAGTTTCGGACGAGAGTACGGGATCCTCACCCTATGCGTCGCATCCCATCCGAAACAGATGCGTATGCATTCGCGCCCGCTTCACGCCGGTGCCTGTCGCGCTCCGGCAGGTTCGCCATCATCCGTCACATCCAATGCGAAGGAAGTCGATGCAATCAAGTCGGATTCTTCATGTTCAACGCCGCGGCAACGGAATAGACTTTTCGCAGCGACCCGGAACCAAATCCGTGCCTGCCTGCGGCAGTCGCCCGGCGCGCTCAGCACCAGCACAAAGGACTTGCATGACACCCGAAGAGCGCCTCGCGGCGTTGGGACTCGAGCTGCCGAAGGCCCTGCCGCCCCGCGCGAACTACCTCGCCTACCGCCTCATTGGCGACATGCTGTACTTGGCGGGTCACGGCCCGCGCCAGCAGGACAACACCTATGCTCGGGGCAAGCTCGAATCAGAAGAGCAGATCCCCGGTGCCTATGCAGACGCGCAGCTCACCGCGCTCAACATGCTCGCGACGATCAAGTCTGCCGTGGGTGAACTCAGCCGCGTGGTCGCCGTGGCGAAATTGGTCGGACTGGTGAACTCGGCCCCGACCTTCACCCTTCACCCGAAGGTGATCGACGGTTGCTCGGATCTTCTTGTGAACGTCCTCGGTGAGGCCGGCCGACATCCGCGCGCCGCCTACGGCGTGGCTTCCCTGCCGAATGGTATGACAGTCGAAGTGGAAGCAATCGTCCAGGTGAAGAGGTAGGGCCGCCAGCGCAGACTGTGCTGGTCAGGCTGGCACAAACTGTGCCTGTTGCGGTCCGAGGGTGCCGGCTAGGATTCTTCGCGACGACAACCAAGCGACCAACGCAAGGCCCCCATGCAGCAGCAACCCACGCCCAAGTCCGGCCTCGACAACGCTAGTTCTGCCCCATGGCGCGGAAGGTTTCCCTACAACGAGATCATCTCGCTGCTGGACGTGAACCGACCGTTCAATCTTGCAGAGAGCACGTCGCAAGACCTGACCCTCGGTGAGCTCCTCGATCTCGCCGGCAGCGATGCGATCCGCGGCCTCACGCTGGGATACGGCACGTCTTCGGGTCTGATGGCTCTGCGCGAACAGGTCGCGTTCGCGTGCAAGATCCGTGCAGAGCAGGTCATCACCACACAAGGTACCGCGCTCGGGCTGTTTCTTCTGGCCTTCGAGACGTGCCGCGCTGGCGACGAGGCCGTCCTTGCAACGCCCTGCTTCCCGCCGAGCCGCGACTGCCTGGTCGGTGCCGGCGTGACCGTCCGGGAGGTCAAGCTGTCGTTCGAGGACGGCTATCGCCTCGACCTGGCGCGGATCGCCGAGTGCCTTTCGGCAAAGACCAAGCTGATCAGCATCGCATCTCCGCAGAATCCCAGCGGAGTTCAGACTTCCCGCGCTGACGTCGAGCAGCTTCTCGCCTTGATGGAGCGGCGCGCCCCCAACGCTCTGCTGTTCGTCGACGAGACTTACCGCGAAGCCACCTACGGCGACAGCGCCCCCGTCGACTCCGTCGCCGCGCTGCACCCGCGCATCGTGACCGGAGCATCGGTATCGAAGGCCTTCGGTGCACCGGGCCTGCGCACCGGATGGCTGACGGTCCAGGACGCGGAGCTGCGCCAGCGACTGGTCATCGCCAAGATGAACATGGTGATCTCGGGCTCTGTGCTCGACGAAACTCTCGCAGCCGCCCTGCTGCGTCATCGAGACAAAGTGCTGGACCCGAGGCGTCGGCTCCTGGATGGGACGCTTAGCGAACTGGCGGGTTGGTGTGAAATCGAACGACACCGGATCGACTGGATCCGGCCGAACGCAGGCGCACTGTGCTGCCTGCGGCTGCGCACCGATGCATTCGATGAGGTAGCCGTCGCGAAGTTCTGGGACGAACTGCCGGGCAGGGACCTGCAGCTGGCGTCGGGCGCCTGGTTCGGAGAAAGCCAGCGCGTGTTCCGCCTTGGCTTCGGCTATCTGCCGCCGACGCGCCTGGCCCCGGCCTTGAACGCGCTGTCGTCGGCCATGACCGCGGCTGCCGGCCGATGACATCGAGCCGGGAGACGGCCATCGCAAACGCGGCAGGTACAAAAGGTGGTCGACGTCTTCACGTCCCCACCCTTCTCGACAATTCGGTGGCAAGCCTCCTCGACGCAGACGGCTTAGACTCCTCCGCGATGCAAGCCATCGCCAAATGGACGACGCCGACATCAATGCCGCGCTCGAATCGACGTTTGCTTGACGCACAACGCCTGGCAGGTGCTGCTGCGTCGAGCAGTACGGACTTGCTTGCCGCCTTTTTGGCAAGTCAACCAAGAAATTCTTTCCGCTGACTCGCGATTTCCGACTTCTAACATTGAGTCGGGGGTGCGCTGACCGTGCGAGCGCGGTTGCGAGGCCTTGCGTGAGAGTTGGATGACGCCTGGAGGACCCAAGCATGTTCGCCCCCGTGTATCTAAAGACCGTAGACACGCACGCCGAAGGGATGCCGCTGCGGGTCGTCGTCGAAGGGCTGCCTCCGATTCCCGGTGCCTCGATGGTCGAGAAGCTGGAGTGGGCAATGCAGAACCTTGAGTGGGTTCGGGAGCTGCTTGTTAGCGAGCCGCGCGGACACGGCCCCATGATGTACGCCATCCTCACACCGCCCACGCGTCTGGAGGCCGACTACGGTGTGATCTACATGAGCGGTGGCGGGTTCTGGCCCATGTGTGGCCATGGAACGATCGGCGTCGTCACCATGATCGTGGAGCGAGGACTCGTCGCCACGAAAGAACCAGAAACCCGCGTCACCCTCGAGACGGCCGTCGGATTGATCGCCACGACAGTTCGTGTCGAAGGCCGCAAGGCAGTCGACGTCGCGTTCACGAACGTGCCCTCGTTCGTGCTGGTGGACAGCGCGCGGGTCCATCACGCTGCCGTTGGTGACGTGGCGGTGAGCGTCGCCTATGGCGGGAACATTTACACGATGGTCGACGTCGAGCAGCTCGGCATGCAATTGGAGTTGAAGAACCTGAGCACGTTCATCGACATGGGTCTGGCGCTGGTCCAGGCGACCCGGGACCAGGTGCCCATGCCGATCCCCAAAGGTGTCGATCTCGGGCAGCTGCGTTCGGCGTTGTTCATGCAAGCCCCGATGGGAGACCGAAAGGCTCGCAACCTCATGGTGAAGGAGCCCCGCTACGCCGATCGCTCGCCGTGCGGCACGGGAACTTCTGTGCGCATGGCATTGCGTCACGCCAGGGGGCAGTTCGGCTTAAACGAGCCTATGGTGTGCGAGTCGATCATCGGATCGCGCTTCGAGGGCCGGCTGCTCGAGGCCACCTCGGTGCACGGCCTTCCGGCAGTCGTACCGCAAATCAAGGGGCGGGCCTGGATCGTCGGGTCAGCTGAATTCATGGTGGATCCGACCGACATCTTCCCCAGGGGTTTCAAGTACCACTAGCCCCGCCGTCAGGATGCACGCCCGGCGAAGTAGCCCGGGATCATCTTGGTGAAGTCACAAGTGTCCGTCGCAACCGACGTGACGAAGCGCAGGAAGTCGTCGGCTGTTCCCTTGCGGTACATCAGCACGTACGGGATCCGTGGGATCGCCGGCGTGGTCTTGATGTTCTGAAGCTGCCCGGTCGAGGTCAGCGACTCGAAGATCTTCCTCGGCAGGTAGCTGATCCCCATCCCCGACAGAGTGAGCGATGCCACCGCCGTCATGTTGCTGCTCGAGAGTGCGCTGTCGATGCTGACCTGGTTGTCCGACAACCATCGCGACATGATCTGCCCCAGGCCGGACCCGTGCAGCTGCGCGATGATCGTGTAGCCCTGAAGTTCCTGGAGCTTCATGCTTGCGACGGCAGGCACGTAGCTTGGACTGCACATCCATGCGTACTCCACGGAGTCGAGCGGCACGGTGTCGAACGCCGCGTCGCGAAACGCATCGGGAACGATCGCGATGTCAAGGTGCATCGAGCGGAGGCGGTTGATCAGCAGGCCGCTCGCGTCGACGATCGGCTCGAGCGTCACGTGGGGGTGGCTGCCTCGGACACGCTGCACGAGCTGAGGCAGCCAGGTGAGCGCCGTCAGTTCGGTGACGCCAAGCCGGAGCGTGCGCGGCGCAATGCGTGTGGCCGCAGCGACGTCCATGATTCGCGATCGCAGGTGCAGTAGCTCCCTCGCCAGAGGTACGACCTCCTGTCCTTGCGGAGTGAGTTGAGCGCGACGACGGGTGCGGTCGAACAGCTGGACATTCAGCGCGGACTCGAGCTCCTGCATTCGCTTCGACACGGCCGACTGGGTCGTGTGAAGGCGCACCGACGCCTCTTCCATTCCGCCGAGCTCGGCGGACCACAAGAACGCTTCGAGTTGCTTGATGGTGATCACGATGGCGTTCGGCGCTGCGCTTGAAGTCCAGGGCCAACTCATTCCCTTTCTTCATCAGACAGGCGAATAGAGTTCCCTTGTGGAATCTTAGTAGCGTTCCTACGATCCGCCAAGCAGCAAATGTCAGGGCGTTGGGAATGGAACTGGGAATCAAGGACAAGACCGCGTTGGTGCTCGGTGGCGCGGGTGGTCTGGGATCTGCAATCGCGCTTGCCCTGGGTCGCGAAGGCTGCAAAGTCGCCCTCGCCGACATCAATGGCGATGAGCTGTCCGTCGTCGCGAAGCGCCTGCAGGTACAAGGAACCAAGGCCTTCGCGCAGGTCTGGGACATTGGCGATCTGTCGGTCGCGCGTTCGAACCTGGACAGGATCACGAGCAAGGTCGGCCCGATCGACATCCTCGTCAACAACACGGGCGGACCACCGCCCTGCGCGGTCTCAGGCATTGATGCCTCCGTGTGGGCCGCCAACTTTCAGAAGATGGTCCAGCCCGTGGTCGGCATCACCGATCTCGTCCTCGGTGGCATGCGGGCGAGGAGTTGGGGGCGAGTGATCACCAGCGCCTCGTCCGGCGTGGTCGCGCCGATCCCCAACCTGGGTCTGTCCAACGCGCTGCGCAGCACGCTGCTCGGCTGGTCGAAAACGCTGGCGCGCGAGGTGGCTGCCGACGGCGTCACGGTCAACGTGGTCGTGCCCGGGCGCATCGCGACCGGACGGATCCAGTTCCTCGACGCCGAGAAGGCCAAGCGCGAAGGCAAGCCGGTCGAGCAGGTGCGTGCGGAAAGCACCGCGAGCATCCCGGTGGCGCGCTATGGCATGCCGGAAGAGTACGCGGACGTCGTTGCATTCCTGGCCAGCACGAGGGCGGCCTACGTCACGGGATCGGTCGTCCGCGTGGACGGCGGGCTGATCCCCAGCATCTGAGAGGCGCACAGCGATGATCATCGACGAACGCGTGATCTCCCAGCTGGCCGAAGTCTCGACAGCGACGCTGACGACGGTTCTCTTCAAGAAGGGGCTGCGCAACATCTGGATCCGTGGATCCGTGCCGCTCACGTCGGGCCAGCCTCGGGTCGCTGCCCCGGCGTTCACCCTTCGCTTCATCGCGGGTCGCGAGGACATCAACACGCCTGCGGCTTGGTCGTCCCCGACCTCGACGCGAGCGGCCGTGGAGGCGATGCCCGCAGGATGTCTTGCCGTCGCGGACGCGCTGGGAAGGACTGATGCCGGTATTTTTGGGGACATCCTCTGCGCGCGGATGCGTGCCCGCGGCGTCAAGGGCCTGATTAGCGACGGCGTCGTCCGCGATCGCACCGGAGTGATCTCCAGCGAGTTGCCGACCTGGTGCAGGGGGGCGGCCTCTCCTCCGGCAGTCGCGCAGCTTGCGTTCGTTGGCTGGGAGCAGCCGATCTCCTGCGGCGGTGTCGCGATCTTCCCGGGCGACATCGTCGTGGCGGACGACGACGGCGCGATCGTGATTCCCGCGGCGATGGTCGAAGAGGTCGTGTCCGTCGCCACCGATCAGGAAGAACTCGAAAGCTGGATCCTGAACGAAGTGCGCGGCGGCCATCCACTGTCCGGCCTGTATCCGCTGAGCAAGGAAAACGAGGCGAGATACCGCAGCACCCGCGGCGGCAGGTAGCGCGACCCCATGGACCTCCTCGCCGCCAGACTCGAGCGTATCAAGCACTCGCCAAGCCTCACGGCGCTGTGGCGTGCCAAGGCACTGGCGGCGTCGGGTGCCGACGTCTGCAATCTGACGGCGGGCGAGCCCGAATTCCCCACGCCGCGGCATATCGTCGATGCTGCCTACTCTGCGGCGCTGGCCGGCGACACCAAGTACACGGCGGTGGATGGCACGGCCGAACTCAAGCGCGCCATCTGCGAGAAGTTTCGGCGCGAGAACGACCTGCAGTACACGCCCGAGCAGATCTCGGTCGGCGCCGGCGCCAAGCAGGTGATCTACAACGCGATGGCCTGCACACTCGAACGCGGGGACGAGGTCCTGATCCCGGCGCCGTACTGGGTGTCCTACCCCGACATGGTTCGACTCAACGGTGGCACGCCCGTGTTCGTCGAGCCTGCACCAGGACACGGCTTCAAGATCGTGCCGCAGCAGTTGCGCGACGCGATCACGCCCCGCACCAAGTGGCTGCTGCTGAATTCACCGAACAACCCCAGTGGTGCGGTCTATGCGGCTGACGAACTCCGGGCGCTCGGTGAGGTGCTTATGGACGCGCCGCACGTGCATGTGATCACCGACGAGGTCTACGAATATCTGGTCTACGAGCCGCACGCGTTCACGAGCTTCGCGCAAGCCAACCCCGAGCTCATACACCGAACAGTCTCGGTCAACTCAGCCTCCAAGGCGTTCGCCATGACCGGTTGGCGGCTTGGATATGCCGGTGGCCCGGCAGCTCTGGTCAAGGCCATGGAGAAGGTGCAGTCACAGACGACTGGCAACCCGGCCTCGGTGAGCCAGGCGGCAGCCGTCGCCGCCCTGAAGGGGCCGAGGAGCTTCTTCGACACTTGGCTGAGCGAGTACCGTCAGCGCCGCGACCTCATCGTGTCGATGCTCGACAGCTGCCATGGCCTTCGCTGCCCGTCGCCCGAGGGGGCGTTCTTCGTCTACGTCTCGTGCCACGGCCTGATGGGGAAGCAGACGCCCCAAGGTCGGCGCATCGACACCGACACGGACCTCGTCGAGCACCTGCTGGAGGACCATCTGGTCGCCACCGTGCAGGGCTCGGCCTATGGTGTCTCGCCGGCGTTCAGGGTTTCCTTTGCCGCTTCGCAGGCGGTCATCGAAACGGCCTGCGATCGAATCGCGCACGCGTGCGCAAGCCTCGCCTGAAGCCGTGCGACAGGACCTGCTCAGGACATTCGAAGGCGCCTTGCAACGGCGCACAGGGTGGGACCGCCTCGGACGCCCCGTCCGGGCGAAGAGATGGACCACACGCTCGAGCCCGCGGTCGATTTACTGCAGAGAGTAGCCATCAATGATTGAGATCGACAATGTCTCCAAGCGCTATGGGTCATTCCAGGTGCTGACCGACTGCAGCATGCGCGTCGCCAAGGGCGAAGTCGTCGTCGTCTGCGGTCCCTCCGGCTCGGGGAAGTCGACGCTGATCAAGACCATCAATGGTCTCGAGCCCATCGACAAGGGCGACATCCGGGTGAACGGGGAGTCAGTCAGCAGCCGTCGCACCAACCTGTCTCAGTTGCGCTCGAAGGTCGGGATGGTCTTCCAAAACTTCGAGTTGTTCCCGCACCTGACGGTGATCGAGAACCTGACCATTGCCCAGATCAAGGTACTCGGCCGCGGCAAGGACGACGCGACCGCGCGCGGGCTCAAGTTGCTGGACCGCGTCGGCCTGAAGCTCCACGCGCAGAAGTACCCGGGCCAACTGTCAGGCGGTCAACAGCAGCGCGCGGCCATCGCTCGCGCGCTGTGCATGGATCCGCTGTGCATGCTGTTCGACGAACCCACATCTGCACTCGACCCCGAGATGGTCAACGAAGTGCTCGACGTGATGGTCCAGCTTGCGTCGGAGGGTACGACCATGGTGTGTGTAACCCATGAAATGGGATTCGCGCGCAAGGTCGCCGACCGCGTGATCTTCATGGACCATGGCCGGATCCTGGAAGACGCGTCGAAGGAAGAGTTCTTCGGCAATGTGGATGCGAGAACGGACCGTGCCAAACAGTTCCTCTCTCGAATCCTCCAGCACTAGGCCCGAGACATGGCTGTCGGCAACTACAACTGGAACTGGGGAATCTTCTCCGAGCCCGTCTCGACGGGGGAGCCGGCGAGCTACCTGGACTGGATGCTCGCGGGCCTGAACAACACGATGATCCTCGCGCTCGCCTCGAGCGTCATCGCGCTGCTCCTCGGCATCGCGATGGGTGTGCTGCGCTGCATGCCGAACAGGATTCTCGCCTCCATCGGCACCGTCTATGTGGCTGTCTTCCGGAACGTGCCGGTGATCGTCCAGTTGTTCGCCTGGTACTTCGTGGTGCCGGAGATCCTCCCGACAGGCATCGGCACGTGGATCAAACAGCTGCCGTCCATGACCCAGATGATGACCTTGTCGGTCATGTGCCTGGGCCTTTACATGGGCGCCCGCGTCTGCGAGCACATCCGTGCCGGCATCAGCACCCTGCCTCGGGGTCAGTTGAACGCGGCCACGGCCCTGGGCCTGACCTTGTCGCAGGCCTACCGCTACGTGCTGATGCCCGTTGCACTGCGCCTGGCCGTGCCCCCCCTGACTTCCGAGTTCGTCAACGTCTTCAAGAACTCGGCGGTGGTTTCGACCATCGGCCTGCTCGACCTGTCGGCGCAGTCACAACAACTTGCTGAGTACACCGGGCAACCCTACGAGTCGTTCATCGCGGCAACGCTGATCTACATCGTCATCAACTGGGTCGTGATGATCGTGATGCACCAGGTTGAGCGAAAGACTCGGCTGCACGGCTACATCGGAAGCAAGTGATGGCATCCATCGACATCCTGACGGCGATCAGCAAGTCGATGCCGGCGCTGGCAGATGGCATGCTCATCACCCTGAAGATCACCGCGGTTTCAGTGGTAGCGGGCATCGCCTGGGGCGCCGTGCTCGCCGTCATGCGGCTCTCGCCGGTCAAGCCCTTGGCCTGGTTTGCCCAGGTCTACGTGATGCTGGTGCGATCAGTGCCGCTGGTGATGGTGCTGCTGTGGTTCTTCCTTATGGTGCCGCAACTGATCCAGAGCATCTTCGGCTTGTCGCCAAAGACCGACGTCCGGCTGGTGTCGGCCATGGTCGCCTTCTCGCTCTTCGAGGCCGCGTACTACTCGGAGATCATCCGTGCCGGCATCCAGGCGGTACCGCGCGGTCAGCTCAGCGCGGCGAACGCACTGGGCATGTCGTACCTCACCGCGATGCGATTGGTCGTGCTGCCGCAGGCAATGCGCGCCGCGGTGCCCGCGCTGCTCACGCAGGGAATCATCCTCTTCCAGGACACATCGTTGGTGTACGTGATCGGCCTGGCGGACTTTTTCCGGACCTCAAAGAACATTGCTGATCGCGATGGAACGACTGTCGTGATGATCCTCTTCGCAGGCGCGGTCTATCTCGCGATCTCGCTTCTCGCGTCGGCTGGTGTCAAAGCACTTCAGAAGGGCGAGAAGTCCTTCGAAGTGATCTAGCGCTCAGCTCTCCTTGGCCGTTTCCCCCACTGACTGGAGATAACCATGAACTTCAAGCTCATCACCCTGGCCTTGTGCGCAGCCATTGGCTCGACCGCGTACGCGCAGGAAGGCGACACGCTCGCCAAGGTCAAGGCCAACGGCGTCTTCACGCTCGGCGTGCGGGAATCTGCCGTCCCGTTCTCCTACCTCGACGACAAGCAGCGCTTCGTTGGCTACTCCGTTGACCTCTGCACAATCATCGCCACGGCGCTCAAGCAGAAACTCAACATGCCCAACCTCCAGGTCAAGGAGATCCCGACCACACCGCTGAGCCGCATTCCGCTGATCGTCAACGGCACCGTCGACATCGAGTGCGGTTCTACCACCAACAACACTGCGCGTCAGAAGCAGGTGGCGTTCTCCAACACGACCTTCATCATCGGCACCCGCCTCATGGTCAAGAAGGGCACAGGTGTCAGCGACTTCCCCGACCTGGTCGGCAAGAACGTCGTCACCACGGCCGGCACGACACCCGAGCAGATCCTGCGCGAGATGAACAACAAGAACAACATGAAGATGAACATCATCAGCGCCAAGGACCACTCCGAAGGATTCCTCACCCTGTCGACCGGGCGCGCCGCGGGCTTCTTCATCGACGACGCACTGCTCTACGGCCAGAAGGCCAAGGCGGAAACTCCCCAGGACTACGAGGTCGTCGGCAAGCCCCAGTCGTTCGAGGCCTACGCGCTCATCATCCGCAAGGACGATCCGAACTTCCGCGCGTTCGTCAACGAGACGCTGGCAGCGGCCATGAAGTCTGGCAAGGTCACCGAGCTGTACCACAAGTGGTTCACGAGCCCGATCCCACCCAACGGCATGAACCTCGCCTTCCCCATGTCCGACCAGCTGAAGGAAGCCATCGCGACGCCGAACGACAAGGCGTTCCAGTGACTTGAACGACCTCAATGCACTGCCGAACGGGCGCTGCCGGCGCCCGTTGTCATTTCTGGGCAGGGCGCTGTGAAGGACACGGAGGCGATCACGCACTGCCGTAGCGCTGCTCCTAGGAAGTGAGATGCGCGGGCGCGAGCTAGCCTGCCCTCGCCATTGCCAGTACCACGTCGAACTCTCGATCTGACCGATGGTTCGCGCCATCGGAGATCGGCTTTGACCGGCGCAGCTTTTCCGAGGGAACGACCACTTCCGCACCGTGGTCCAGCCCACGCGCCTCGCGTCCGTGCTGCGCGTACTGGCTGGCACGCACCGCCTGCTCGAGTTCGCCAGCGGACGAGATCTTCGGTATCAGCACCGCCGCGGCACCCATGTCGAGCGCTTTGGTGATCATGTGCCCTTCGTTCGCCGGTATGCGTACGATCGGCACCAGCCCGGCGGCGTCGCAGGCTCTCACCAGCCCTTCTGCCGTCTCCAGTCCGACGGCACCGTGCTCGGTGTTGACGATCGTGAAGTCAAAGTCGCTGGCGCCCAGGATGTCGATTACTTCCGGGTTGGCGAACTGGGACCAGGTGCCGACCTTCAGCGATGCTCATCGCACACGTCGGCGGCGTCGTTCTGATCTCTTGGCGCGGCGATACGGGCAGTCGTGGTCCAGACGCACAAGACTGGTACATGGAGCAAGCTCAACATCGACGGCCTGATCACGCACCGGATGGCGCTCGACGACATCAATACGCGGTTCGAGCTGATGAAGTCAGGCGAATCAATCCGCTCGGTCGTTGTCTACTGATCCGGTCAACCCCGAACCACCGCGTGAGCTGTCGCACGTGTCGGCATGATGCATTCTCTCGGCTCGTGCAACTGACCGCTCTTGCGAAGTCCGCCAGACCGCTTCGGGTCGTGAGCGCGAGTTCGAGTGGCAGCGAAGCAGTCGTGGGCGCACCGCAAACGCACCTGTGAACGTTTTATGACTGCACGACCTCGTATTGCTGCCGTTCGGGCCGGCGCCTGCCGCCAGGTCCAACGACTGCTTTCGGGTTGTCAGCGTGAGTCGGGCAGCAGCCTAATACCGGCTGGAATCGCTGCCAAGCGGCCTCTCTCGCGAGGCGACTTCCGCTTCAGACTGCGGCCGTGTGCAAACAGCTGCGGCGACCGGGAGCAAGAGTTCGTGGTGATCGCGGTTAGCTCGTGAAGGGAAGTCTCAGTCAGCGTTAGAGCGCACGCCCAGCGTCCGGGCTCCCCGGGCTCTACGCCCTCATCTCGGCGATCAGCTTCTCAGCTCCAAGGAGCTTGATCATTCGCTGCAGGTTGTAGGCCAAGACCTGCAGACTCATCTCGGTTCGCACTCGAGACAATGTCCTGGTTCGGAAGTGCGTGGATCCCATCCACGCCTTCGGCGTGCCGAACACGTGTTCCACCGTGCGCTGTCATAGTCGAGAGGCTTCGGGCAAGCTGTCGAGGCGTTCCTGGACGATCTCGAGAACATCCTCATGCTCCCAACGACTGATGCGTCGGTTCGGGGCCGGAGTGCACTTCGGCTGAGGTGGCAGCTCCCGCACGAGGACGACCAGTACTTGTGCAACGTCTTCCCGTCCTCGACAGCGGTGAACCTGCAGATGGCTTCCTGCCCCGCAGAGCATCGGTACACGTCGCGCGTGCTGTCGTAGATGAAGTCGCGCTTGTCGAAGCGGCCCTCGAACTTGCCGCCGGAAGTATTCGTCGTTAAACACTCTACTCTTCAAATTCGAACTTGCACCTCACACCGCGTTGGGCATGGGCAGCGAGGCCGCCGGGATCGAGGTGGCGATGCACATCGTGCGCCATACGGAGACGACGCCCGATGTCCGCATCGAGCCCTGAACTGTCGAACGACTCGCGTTCGCCGCGCGAAGGGTCCAAACAGCGGTCAGCGTGATCAGGGTATCCGAATGCCATACAGAAGCGACTGGCCGCCCCGTGGTGTCGCCAAGTTCCTTTGGGGACTCGTGGCTTCTGCCGAGTTGTGCGCTCGGCTGAAGAGATCGCAGCGCACCCGCGCTTCGAGTCGTTGCGCTACATCATCAGCGACTTCCGGCCTGTGAGGGGCACGGCATCGACGCTCAGGCTTTCGAGCGCGTCCGCTATCTGGCTCGGCTCGATGCGCACAAACCTCAATATTCGCGCCGTCGTCGTCACAACCGATAACGCCTTCGCTGCGCTGGCCACACCATCGCCGGTCCGTCGCAGAAGACACCGATGGCGATGGTCGCAACCGACCTTGCGCAGGCCCGGGAACGGTTGGCGCAGCAGTCGCCGCTTGACCACTGGCGCAGCTCGAGTCTTAGATCCGATTCCCCTTGCAGCGCAAACTCGCGCTTCTCAGCTTCTCGTAAGGATTCAGTGCGCTGTGAAGCACTTAACGCCGCCGGGGGCCGAGAAAAGGCGCTCTCCCCTTCGTGCAGCGCTCGTGCCGGCGGAAGCGATGGTACAGGCCGATTGCCTGCAATTGCTGCTCAAGCACCAAGTCGGTGCTGCCGATATCGCTAGTCAGGATCAAGAACGGACTTAGAGAACATGTCAGCTGTGCTTTCATCAGTACCGACGCCTTCGGCCCTACAGTCCGTTCGCCAGAGCAGCGATGAAGGCTTCTTTGCCTATCACGGCACTTGGGCACCCGGGGTACGGCTGTTTCGACAACTGCGGTTCTCGGCAAAGGCGCTGATCATCTCTTTGACGTTTACCGCGCCATTGTTGGCAGTGCTGGGCTGGCAACAGGTATCTGAGTATCGACACGGACTGCAAGCCCGCATGGACGCGACTCGCCAGCATGTCGAGGTCGCTCACGGCGTGATCGCTTGGGCGCAGGCATTGGAGGCCCGCGGCCAGCTACCGCGAGAGCAGGCACAGCAGATGGCCCTGCAATCGTTGGCCACCCTGCGCTACGACAAGGGCGAATACTTCTGGGTCAACGACATGCAGCCGCGCGTGCTGATGCACCCCATCAAACCAGAGTTGAATGGCAAGGATGTCGGCGACCTGAAGGATCCGAATGGTCTGGCACTTTTCAGGGCGTTCGTGGCCGAGGTGCAGCAGCACGGCAAGGGTTTCGTCGCCTACCAGTGGCCCAAGCCTGGCGAAGATCGTCCAGTGGACAAGGTTTCGTACGTCATGGGCTTCGAGCCCTGGGGCTGGATCGTCGGATCGGGCGTGTACACCGGTGACCTGCGTGATCTGGCAATAAGGCGTACTCAGTGGATAGCGGGCGTAGTCGTTTCCTCGCTGTTGGTCGCCATATACCTCTTCTTGTGCTTCTACCGGGTGATGGACGGCGGCCTGCGCGAGACCCGCCGGCACTTGCGGGCCATGACGCAAGGTGATCTGACGACGTCACCTTCGCCCTGGGGAGGTGACGAGGCTGCCCAGCTGATGCTGGAGCTGAAAGCGATGCAGGAATCGCTGCGTGGCATGGTCTTGCGGATTCGCCGTTCGAGCGATGAGATCGTCCATTCCAGCAGCGAGATCGCCTCGGGAGCGATGGATTTGTCGTCGCGCACCGAGCAGGCGGCGGCGAACCTGGAAGAGTCGGCGGCGTCGATGGAGGAGATTGCGTCGACAGTGAAGAGTACGGCGGAGCACACGCAGGAGGCCTCCGGCGTGGCCCGCCACAACGCCCAGATTGCCTCCGACGGAGGTCGCGTGATGCATGAAGTGGTGCAGACCATGGAAGGAATCCGCCAGTCGTCGTCGCAGATCGGCGACATCGTGGCCACCATTGACAGCATCGCGTTCCAAACGAACATCCTGGCACTCAACGCCGCGGTCGAGGCCGCGCGTGCGGGCGACGAGGGGCGCGGTTTCGCGGTGGTTGCCACCGAGGTGCGCATGCTGGCCAAGCGCAGTGCCGAGGCCGCGCGCGAGATCAAGGCCTTGATCGCCCACAGTGTTCAGCAGGTGCAGGCGGGTACGACCATCGTGCGCGGCGCGGGGACAACGATCAAGGAGATCGTCAGTTCATCGCAGCGCGTCGACCAACTGCTGGGCGAAGTGGCCACCGGCGCCCGCGAGCAGAGCCTTGGCGTCGAACAGATCGGCGAAGCCGTTCACGAACTGGACCGCATGACGCAGCAAAACGCTGCGCTCGTGGAGCAGACGGCTGCGGCGGCCTCGGCCATGAAGGATCAAGCCCACACGTTGGCCGAGGAAGTGGCGCGGTTCAGAATGCCCGACGGGCTGATGCTGGCGGTGGTGGACGAGTCAGTCACCGTGCTCGACTTCAACTTCGACCAGGCGATCGAGGCCCATCGGCAGTGGAAGGTGAAACTGCGCAAAGCGATCGCCGAGCGAGACAAACTGGACAGCGACGCGATCTGCCGCGACGATCAATGCCCCTTGGGCAAGTGGATTCACGGCCCTGGTGGTGTGCAGTGGGGCGCGCGACCGACGTTTGTTGAGCTGACGACGAAGCATGCCGAATTCCACCAGACCGCCGGCGCGGTAGCCAAGCAGATCAACACTGGCCAATACGCGCAGGCCGAGCGGCTGATCGGGTCAGGCTCTCAGTTCGCCCGGGTATCGACCGAGGTCGCCACGATCCTCACGCGCGCCAAGCGCGGCCTGTAGAAGTGCGGGCGTGAGCCAAGCGCGAATCGACTTCGAGAAGAAGAGGGCCACTGTCACGTTCGACGCCGACAATACCTGTGCCACGATCGTCATCAATGCGACGACCGACGAGGGATAGCCTTCCACGGAGCACAAGTGAACACTGCGACCACGCCTTTGCTCGACTCTGTGTTGACGTGCCCTCAGTGCGGGCACGCCAAGCAGGAGCGCATGCCTACCGATACCTGCCAGTTCTTCTACGAGTGCGAAGAGTGCAAGAAACTGCTGCGACCGAAGGCCGGCGACTGCTGCGTGTTCTGTTCCTACGGCTCGGTCAAGTGCCCCCCGGTTCAAAGGCAGCGGGGCTGCTCAAGCTGCAGTATCTGATGCCTGCCAGCGGTGCGGCTCTGGCGATACTGAGAGCGCGGAATCTTCGGCGCAGAATGCGGTCGGGGGAATCGAAGCGTGGCATTCGAACTGATCTGGGAGCAGCGCGGGATCTATCGCAAATACTAGGGCGACGTCACCATCGCCGAGCGGAGGCATTCCTTCGAGCGCATCTGTGCAGATCCACGCTTCGACGATCTGCGGTACTCGATCACCGACTACCTCGATGTCGGCAGCTACGAGATCTCCGAAGAGGCAACGGCTGAAATGGCGGCGCTGCACGTGGGCCCGATGATGATCAATCCATCGATCGTCGTGGCCGCTGTCGTCACCGACGAGCGCATCGTTGCGGCGATCCGGCACTTCATCGCACTGAAATTCACCGAGCAGCCCTACGAGATCTTCGCCACTGTCAATGAGGCAAGGATCTGGATCGCCGCTGTGCGCTCTCGATACGCGCTAGACCTTCCGCGTCGACCGGAGCGGCCTTGACGGCGAGCTTGCCGCCGCGGAGATCGCTTGCCATCAATGGAACGCCGCGACCAACTGATCGCTGGGCGTCGGGTAGACCGCCACGCAGTTGCGACCTTGTCGCTTGGCCGCGTAGCACGCCGAATCGGCGGCGCGCAAGACATCGGCCGCCGAGGCGTAGTTGCCTGACACGACCACCAGCCCCACGCTGGCACCCACGCCGAAGCTCTGCCCGTCCCACTGCAGCCGGTATTCGAGCACCGCCGTGCGCAGCGTCTCGGCCAGCTCCAGCGCCCTGGCTTCAGGGCAGCCCCGCAGCAATACGGCGAATTCGTCGCCGCCGAGCCGGGCCACCAAGTCGGAGCCACGCAGGTTCGAGCTGATCTGGTGAGCCACGTCGCGCAGCAACGCGTCGCCGGCGGCATGGCCGCCGGAATCGTTGACCTGCTTGAACCGATCGAGGTCGATGAAGAGCGCGCTGAACGGCGCCGACCGCGACGCCACGGTGGCATCTTCGAGCGCCCGCTCGAAGGCCGCGCGGTTTGCGAGCCCAGTCAGGGCGTCGTGGTTGGCCGAGTAGGTCAGGTGGTCCCTGTGCTCGCGCTCGACGGTGATGTCCTCAATGGTCCAGATCGTGCCCGCCGACTGGTCGCCGGGCGAAATGGCCCGGCCGCGCATGCGAGCCCAGAATTCCTGGCCGGTTCGCCTCATCAGTTTGAGTTCGCCGTTGAATGTGCCGTGCTCGACGAACGACGGGCGCGCACGGGCCGCCAATGCCGCATATGCATCGTCGCTGGCATAGATCATCCGCGTCGGCTGTCCCACGGCGTCGTGCTTCTCGCAGCGGAAGATGTGGCAGAAGTGCCGGCTGACCAGATCGAACCGCCCATCGCGGGTGAGCGTGATGCCGATCTCGGCATGATCGAGCACGGCCTCGAGCTGCGACAGCAGGGCCTGCACTTCGATTTGCTGGCGCGAGCGCAGCTCGACGACATGCTGAAACGCCCGCGAGAGGTCACCGATCTCGCCGAGAGCCACGGGCCAGGGCTCGCCCGGCCCGTCGCGATCGTCGAGCAGTTCCTCGGCGCGCCGCTTCAACTGCGAAATCGGCCGCGAGATGTAGCCGGTCATGGCAGCCGCCAGCAGTGCCGCGAGGACACCCACCAGGGCGGCCGAAGACCATGCCGTGCGTCGCGCCGCCACTACCGGCGCCATGGCCACCGACTCAGGCGTTGTGCGGACCAAGGTCCAGTCCGACAACGCTATGCCTGCCCGTGACACCAGGAAACCCCCATCGCGGCTGCCCTGGCCCCGGGTGTCGATCGGACTGCCCGAGCTCAGCCACTCGTCCACCGAGGCCTGCAGGCCCGGCTGGTCGACGGCCCGACCCATCCGGCGGGAGCGGTCCGAGTGCGACAGGATCACGCCGGATCGGTCCATCACGAGCTCGCTGGCGCCTGTGGTCGCCGCCGCCGCGTGCAGATCAGCGAACAACACTGTCGAGTCCAGCAGCAGCGTGCCGCCGATCGCCCCGATGACACGGCGGTCGGCCGACAGGACCGGCACGGCAATGACCAGCAACGGCGCGCCCGACACCTTGCCGAACAACGGTTCGGACACCACCGGCTGGTCGGTCTGCATCACGCGACGGAAGTACTCGCGATCGGCCACGTTCGGCAGCTCGGTCGACGGTCTGCCCTTCTCAAGCCGCGCCAGCATCTTGCCGTCCGGCGCAACCGCAAAGACCACATCGAACAGCACGTGCAGCGCATGGTCCTCGGCAAGATGTTCGGCCATGCTGGCAGCATCGCTCCAGTGCGACTGCCCGGTGTGCCTGACAACGTCGGTCAGCACCGACTGCAGGATCTGCAGCTTGCCGGACAGCAAGGCCGCCGTCTTTTCGCGGTCCTCGACGGCGGTCTGGAGAATCAGCTGCTCGATGCTGCTCTCGGTCTTCGACAGCATCAGCTGCGCCGTGCACGCGGCTGCCAGAACGCCGGTGACCACGGCCATGAGAATGAATTGGATCTTTAGCGTCGGCAGCCATTTCAACCGGACGCCAAAGCGCTCGAGCCTGCTCGCGAAACGCTCGCGCGCGACGGCCGCAACGGGCGTCGGATCCACCCGGAGGCGTTCGACTGCGCGACTGCGTTGTCGGTGGTTCAAGGTCGAGTTTTCCGATGCCGGTGATCGTCCGGGCGCTGGTATCGGACCGTTCGACCAGCTCGCCGGTCCGGCAAACCGTCACCGGACGACGCGGGCCGTCAGGAGCCCGCACGGATCTCCATATTGGCGGTGGCGGCAGCGGTTGAAGCGAGGAAATGCGGGTCGATGTCAGGTCATTCCTGACAGCGCTCGTGTCGCAGGTGGTGGCGGAGCCGGAGGAAGTCGATCTAGCGGTGATCGCGCGGGAAATCGTCGACGATCTGCGCCGGCAGAAGCCGCAGCGTCAAGTGAACTATCTGCGCCGCCGAATCTGATGGTTTGCTGCGATCCCGGGCTCGCGCGATCACTGCTGTCGAACCTGCTGGGCAACGCGTGGAAGTTCAGCGCCCGGCGCGCGGTCGCGCAGGGTTGGCTGGAATCGACCGTGCAAGACGGCGAGGTAGGGGTCAGCATGGTCGACTACGGTGCCGGTTTCGACGCGAAGGCGGCGACCCAGCTGTTCGCGCCGTTTCAACGCTTCCACTCGGCCGGCCAGTTGACCGGAACCGGGATCGGACTGGTCACGTGTCAGCGAATCGCGCAAAAGCATGGCGGCAGCATCAGGCTGGACTCGGCGCCAGACTTGGGAACCACCGTCACGTTCACCCTGCCGAATACGTGCCCGTCTGAGCGCAGCAAGCCAATGCAGGCAATTGCGCCGATCGACTGAGCCGTCACGCCAATCGTCGCCGGCGGATCGTCGCGCCAAATTTCGAAGCCGCACGTCGGTAGCGTGGGTCGGCGCGTCGTCGTGTGGCCGAGCCCATGGAAGATTAAACGAGCGAGATTTGCCAGCAAATGAAGCGCGCCTAGTCTGCGTTGTCCAGCCTACAGTGGTCTCATCGACCTGCCCGACGGACATCCATGGAGCGTTCCCTGCAAGCCATCGCCAGCCGTGACGCCGGCGACCCGCCATCGCTGTTCCTGCGCCTGCCGGCCGTCATGAAGTTGACCGGCCTGGGTCGGTCAACGATCTACCGCATGGTCGCGGACAAGCGCTTCCCCTGCCCTGTCCGGATTGCTAGCCGCGCGGTCGCTTGGCGGCGGACGGACCTCGATCGATGGAGCGAGTCGCGCCCGCTGGTTACGCACTGAACAGCACGGCCAGTTTCATCGCGCAGCCGAACGCCAGGATGAAGACGAGCCGACGCCCCCAGCGCCATGTAGTGAAGTGGTAGCGGTGGTTGTGGGCGACCGCTCGATGCGCGCGCGTGAATGCTGACACGGCACAGAGCGCAAGCGCAAAGAGGCCTGTCACTCCGCCTGGAACTGGCAGACCAAGGACGAACGCCGCCCACGCCGTCGGCCAAGCCACCGCATCGACGACTGCGAGCGCACGCCGGCCCGGCCAGACCACTGCGTCTGGTGGCGTCGCTCGCGCAAAGATCACCCACATCAAGTCGCTCCCCGGTGGGCAGGCGCCGATGCAGGCCCACCCCCGCTGGCTACGCGCAGGCGACTGCCTTCAGCGGCTCCGCGATTGGGACGATCTGGGACGACTCGTCCTCGGCATGGCGGCACACCCGAACGCCAAGACCCACCATGTCTGGACGGCATGGCAACTTTCCGTAAACACCAAACTGAGCGCACTGCGATCCTTTCCGTTCCTCGTCGCTCCGCTTGATCGCGGTGTCAGGCCTGCCTTCCAACCCCTGCCCTAAGTTCCGAGGAAGCCGATCGCGGCTGTTGGGTCCCTCGGACAAAGCCAGTCCGTTGAGCTGGTGCCTGCCCCGCATTCGTCGGTCGCCGTGCGGCACCAAGAGCGCCGCCAGCGAGCGCGGTGGCAAGGGGAACGTGGAATAAATGGAGGGGACCCGCGCGAGCGGGGCGCAGGCCGTTTATGCCGCGCAAGCCCCTTGCGGCTGCGCGTGCGGCGCTACGGTCCGCTCATCGGCCGACCGGCGAGGCAGGGCACCGCATAGCCTAGCGATCGAGAGACCCGTGCTCGCACAGGCCATCCGCCGAAGCGAGCACGACGCTCCACGCGCCTGCCGACGCAGGCGCGCACGTCAATCGATGCCGCGTCGCATTCACCGTTTGTGACGTAACAGCTATGGACAGCACCTGCACGATTGGTCGTCAATTCAAGCCGTGCGCGCACTGCAGCGTGCGCGTGACAAGCCGCCGTCCGAAGCGGTCCAAGAAGGCAGTCCCGGAGGGGGCACGCCCAATGGAGAAGCGGATGAACGCTGAACCGATTCAGTCCGTGGCCGCCAACGCCACGGAAGGCGGCATGTCTGGCGGCGCTGTCTGGTCGCACCGGGACCATGCCGCGCAGCCTGCCAGGGCGCTCGGGCCCAAGGCCAATCAGTTGCGGGCGCGCCGGCAACAGAGCGGCACGCCTCGGCCGAGTGCAGCTATTGAACCGTATGAAGCGGTTCGGCTCACGACCGCCGACGCCGCGGTGACCTTCGTGCTCAAGGCCAGCGGCAGCGCGCTCTACGTCGAGCGCATCCAGCGGCGGCCGCTGGGCACGCATGTCGTGCAGTGCATGGTGTTCGCCGGCGCCGACGACTTTGCGCGTTGGTGCGATGCGGAGCCGCTGCGCTTCGACGATCCCGGTCTGCACCAGCGCTTGTGCCGCCGTGGACGGGAGATCTTCGGTGATGGCCACTGAGATCATCGACCTCGGCGCGCTCGCCGGCGATCCCGGTTACGCGGCCAGGGTGCTCGCCGTGATGTCGCAGGTCCGGGATGCGGCCGACACCGGCGCGGCCGTGCGGCTGCTGAAGGACGCCGCCTCGCGGCTGGGTGTGGACGGTGCCATGTTCACAAGCTTCGTGCGCGACGACGCGACGCTCGCCTCCTACCGCTTCCTGCTCGCCTGTGATCCGGTGTGGGGCCTGCAGTACGCGAAGAACAACTGGTGCCTCGACGACCCCTGGCTGCGCTATGCGCTCTACAACACCGAGCCCGTGGTCGCTGAGTCTCTGCCGCCTGCCGATAAGCGTGCGCAGTGGGTCAGCGAGGCCGCCGCGCACTTCGGATTCGCCTCCACGCTGGTCGTGCCTGCCCCGACGGCGGCGGCACAGTCACGCGTGGGCGTGCTGTGCCTCGGTTCATCTCGCCTCGGCTTCTTTGCGGGTGGCGGTGGCGGTGCACTGCGTTGCCTGGCACGAAGCCTGGCGATGGAACTCGGCGACTGGATGCACCGGCAGATCCGCGTCGAGCTGATGACCCGTGCCCGCATCACAGATGACGACCTGATGCTGCTGCGGCATGAGCAGCAAGGCCACAGCAGCAAAGCCATCGCCGCCGAACTGAACCTGGAGCCCAAGACCATCGACTGTCGCTTCCACCGCTTGAGCCTGAAACTCGGCACGGCGAACCGGCGTGCGGCTGTTCGCCTGGCAGAGATCTACGGGCTGATCTGACCGCGCGACAACTGCGCCGCGAGCCGGTCGACCGCAGCAGGCGCTGCCGACGCAAGCCGCAGCGAGCGCTCGCGCCCTCCTCCATCGGGCACCGACAGCGAACCGTAGAGCGGGTCCAGTACGCCCAGCAGCGTCGCAAGCAATTCGCGCTCGTCCACCCGGCCGACCTGCCTGCGAACGTCGGCGAGCGCATCAGCGAAGGGGCCGGGCTTGGCTGGGCCAATCGCGTCCAACAACGACGCGGCCGAACCGCCGGACTCGTGAAGCGTCGCCGCGAGCAGATCGGCGCGGCAGTCGATCGGCGACTCCACACGCCAGCGCTCCGCGTGCCGCAACGCCTCGTCGATCGGGGTCGGCAGAGCCTGCTCGCCTGACAGGACGATGACCTCGTCAGCCCACACACGAACCGCGGGGTCGAACCGTCGCAGCACATCGACCAGGCGGGACTCGAACGACGGCCCTTCGATCTGCGAAGGATCGGCAATCAAGCCGGGCATCAAGATCTGGTCGAACAGCGCGCTCGCCTCCAGCGCCTGTTCGCCACGTGCAAGGAGGGCCCTCACCACGGCCTGCGAGGCCCCACCCGGCGCTGAGCGGATCCACCGCCAGTCGAGTGCACGCGCAAGCGCTTCGATGCCCGCGCCGACCCATCGGCGGTAGCTGGCCCAGCCGCCAGGAAGAACATCTGCCAAGAGGCCGCGGCCGGCGAGACCTGTGGCGACTTCCGCGCTGACGGCTCCCCCTCGATCGCAGTAGAGCAACACCGCGCTGCTGGCGTCCAACGATCCGAGGCGAGCTTCCAGCGCGTAGGGCAGGCCCTGCGCCGGCTCCACGGCCGCCGGGACCACAACGCCGGACTCAACGCCTGTCACAGCGCCACCCGCCGCGGCCACGCCTGAACGCCACGGAACCGAGATCGCACGCGGGATGTGGTCGACGGCGAAAGCCTCGGCCGGGCGCAGGTCGACGATCAGCGCATAGCTGTCGAACTCCTGCACCTCGAGCTGGTGCGGGTGGACCGGCAGGGCATGGGGAAGTGACGACGCAGGCATCTCGTGAGGCGTCGAGGTTGCAAGAAAACCGCCCGAATGCAGCACGTGAGGTGCCGCAATCCGACCCTAGAGTGTTCTCACGGCACCACCCGAGGCGTCCAAGGACTTCTTCCCCTGAATCCCTTGCCGGGAACCTCCACATGAACCACTTGAACACTCTATGCGACCGCCGCGGCGTCGGCATGCGTGTTTGTGCGAACGGGTACCTGGGACGCCTTGGGGCGGTCCTGGTAATGACCGCCATCCTCCTCGGTGGGCTGGCGGCACCCCGCTCGGCGCGCGCTGTCGACGGCTGCCAGGTGCTGCTGTGCTTCGCCGCCCCGAGCTGGCGCTCAATCCCCCAGTGCGTGCCGCCGATCCAGCAAGTGCTGCGCGACCTGGCGCGCGGCAAGCCTTTCCCGACCTGCAACATGGCCGGCGCCGGCAACTCGGCCAGCCACACCTGGGCCAGCGCTCCTGCCTTCTGCCCGCCGCAATACACGCGAGTCTTCGAGGGCGAGAGCGTACCGATCTACTCCTGCGACTACACCGGCGCCGTCTCCGTCTCGATCAACGGTGCGCTCTTCGCCCGCACATGGTGGGCGATGGCCGGCGACAGCGTCACCGAGTTCAGCCCGGCCGCAAAGACGCAGCTCGGCACCTGGGACACCCGCTTCGACGACGACTACGCCGCCTGGTTCGCCGCGCTGCCGCCGCCGGCCCCGCCCAGCGAGTCCGGTTACTGAAGCATCGCGCCATGGAAGCGTCCGTCTTCCTCGCGCTGGCGCTGGCCTGTGCGCCGCAGGTGCACGCCGACACGGCGCGGGCCCTGGTCAGCGTCGAGAGTGCCTTCAATCCGTGGGCGATCGGCGTGGTCGGTGGCGCGCTCGCGCGCCAGCCGCGGCACCGCGCCGAGGCCCTGGCCACGGCCAAGGCCCTGCGTGCTGCCGGCTGGAACTTCAGCGTGGGCCTCGGGCAGATCAACGTCGGCAACTTCGAGCGGCTGGGCCTGACTGTGGAATCCGCTTTCGAACCGTGCGCCAACCTGGCCGCCATGCAGACCGTACTGGCCGAGTGCTTCGACCGCGCGAGCGGCTCAGCGTCGAAGGCGGTGGATCAGGTGGCGCTGCGACGGGCCCTGTCCTGCTACTACAGCGGCAACTTCGCCACCGGCTTCCGCCACGGCTACGTGCGCAAGATCGTGGTCGCCGCACGAGCGGTTCCGACCGCCCAAACGAAGGAGAAGGTATGAGAACCCTCGCATTGATCCGGCGCGCCGCGTCGGCACTCGCCGCCCTGCTGCCGGCCCTGCTGTCACAAGCGGCCTTCGCCCAGGGCTTCGACAAGATCAACACGACAGTCACCAACGTCAACGCGATCCTGGTCACGGTCTCGATCGCGGTGGTGACGATCGCGATCATCTGGGCCGGCTTCAAGATGATCTTCCAGGGCGCCCGCCTGGCCGACGTGGCGAACGTGCTGATCGGCGGCACGCTGGTCGGCGGCGCCGCGGCATTTGCCAGCTACATCGTCGCCTGACGGGGCCACGGCGATGCTCGGCGAAGCCATCTACAAGGGCGCCACGCGTCCGGCCATGAAGCTGGGCATCCCACTCGTGCCGCTGGTGATCCTGTTCGGCACCGGGATGTTGCTCGTCATGTGGGGCGGCATCCTGGTGAGTTGGTGGGTCGCGCTCGCAGTTCTCGTCGCCGTCGCACCGGCGCTGGCGTGGATGCGTTATGTCACCTCGAAGGACGACCAGCGCTTCCGGCAGATGTTCGTCGCGGCCAAGCTGCGGCTGAACGACCGCAACCGGCGCTTCTGGAAAGCGCGCAGCTATGCGCCGAACCTCTACCGCGGAGCCCGCGATGCTTGGAATATCTAGAAGCGCCGCCTCCACGAACCCGGCCGGCGCGTTCGCGCGGCCCCGCCCGTCGCCGCGGTACTGGAAACAGGCTTGCGCAGAGAACCCACTCGCCCGCTTCGTGCCGTTCTCGTCGATCGCTAGCGCGCACGACGTGATCACGCGCGGCGGCGACTTCCTGCGGGTCTGGCGGCTCGACGGCGTTCCCTTCGAATGCGCCGACGAACACCTCATCGCCGAGCGGCACGAGGCACTGTGCAGCCTGCTGCGCAACCTCGCCGGCGGCCAGTGGGCGCTCTGGACACACCGGCTGCACCGGGTCGTCCGCGACGAGCTCGCGCACCCCGGCGAGCCGGGCTTCGCGCGCGACCTGTCGGTGGCGTACCAGGCACGGCTCGGCCAGCACCGGATGATGAGCAACGAGCTGTACCTCACGCTCGTCTACCGGCCGAACGTGTCACGGGCTAGCCGGGCGCTGCAATCGCGGCAGCGCTCGCGCGAAGCCATCGCAGCGGCGCAGGCCGAGGCTGTGCGGGTGATGGAAGAGCGGTCGGCGCTGGTCACGCGGGTGCTGCGGGGCTTCGGGCCCGAGCTGCTGGGTGTGCGCGAGGAGCGCGGGCGCCGCTACTCGGAAGTCGCGGAGTTCCTGGGCTACCTGGTCAACGGCTGCTGGCGTCCTGTGCCGGCATCAGCGGGCCCGCTGTACCGAACGCTGCCGACCACTCGCCTGTCCTTCGGCGGCGACAAGCTCGAACTGCGCCAGGGCGACGGCGCACGCTACGCGGCGTTGGTGGACATCAAGGAGTACGCCGACGCGGTCCAGCCGGGCATCCTGAACGCACTGCTCTACGAAGCCAGCGAATTCATCGAGACGCAGAGCTTCTCGATCCTGCCGCGCCGCGAGGCGATGCGCGCGCTCGAACTCCAGCGCGACCAGCTGATCGCCAGCGACGACGTGGTGGCCAGCCAGGTCGCCGATATGGACGTGGCGCTGAACGAACTCGGCGACGGCCAGTTCTGCATGGGCGAGTACCACTACAGCCTGGTCGTCTTCGGCGACGACGTGGCCGATGCCGGCCGTCGAGCGGCGCAGGCCATCGGTGCCGTCGGTGAAGCGTCAAGCCTGCAGATGTCGTCGGTTGACCTCGTGGCAGATGCCGCCTGGTTCGCGCAGATGCCCGGCAACTGGCAGTGGCGACCCCGGGACGCCAAGCTGTCCTCGCGCGCCTTCGCGGCACTGGCCGCCGGCCACAACTTCGCGCGCGGCAAGCGCGACGGCAACCCCTGGGGCGAAGCACTGGCGCTGATGCGCACACCCTCGGGCCAGCCCTTCTACCTGAACCTGCACGCCAGTCCCGAAGGCGAAGATTCGGCCGACAAGAAGCTGCCCGGCAACACGCTGATCATCGGCTCGACGGGCGTCGGCAAGACCACGCTCGAGATGTTCCTGCTGACGCTGACCCGCAAATGGAGCCCGGCTCCACGCCTGGTGCTTTTCGACCTGGATCGCGGCTGCGAGATCGCGTTGCGCGCGCTCGGGGGCCGCTACCTCAAGCTCGAAGCCGGCAAGCCCACTGGCTGCAACCCGCTGCAGCGCGAGCCGACACCGGCGCGCCTGCAGTTCTGGGAGCAGCTCATCCGGACCTGCATCGCGACATCGGCCCTGCCGCTGATGCCGTCGGACGAACGCGCCATCGCCGATGCGATCAAGGCGGTGGCGATGATGCCGCCGGCCCTGCGCCGTTTCTCGACGGTGCGGCAGAACCTGCCGAAGAGCGGCGAGAACAGCCTCTACGAACGGCTCGGCCGCTGGTGCCAGGGCGGCGCGCTCGGTTGGGTCTTCGACATGGCGGACGACCGGCTCGGCGAACTGTGCGACGCAAGGGTGATCGGCTTCGACACGACCGAGTTCCTCGACCTGCGCGAGGTCCGCACGCCGGTCATGCTCTACCTGCTCCAGGTGATGGAAGAGCTGGTCAACGGCGAGCGGCTGATCTACGTGATCTCGGAGTTCTGGAAGGCGCTCGACCACCCGATCTTCAGCGACTTCGCCAAGCAGAAGCAGAAGACGATCCGCAAGCAGAACGGCCTAGGCATCTTTGACACGCAGAGCCCGTCGGACGTGCTGCGTCACCCCATCGGCCGCACGATGGTCGAGCAGAGCGTGACCAAGATCTTCCTGGCCAACCCGGAGGCGGTGCGCGAGGAGTACGTCGAAGGCTTCGGGCTGAGCGAGGCCGAGTACGACACCGTGCGCAGCCTCGGCGCCCAGGGCGGTCGGCGCTTCCTCGTCAAGCAGGGCCATGCGAGCGCGATCTGCGAGCTCGATCTGTCGGGGCTCGACGACTTCATCACCGTGCTCTCGGCGACGACCGACAACGTCGCCCTGCTCGACGACATCCGCGCACGACACGGCAACGAACCGTTTCAGTGGCTTCCCGTACTGCTCCGTGAGGTTCAGGATCGCAGATCCAGGAACTCGAGGAGTGCGGCATGACCTTCGCTCGTTCAATCATCGTCTTCACCGTGCTGGCCGTTGTAGCCGGTACGGCCTCTGCGCAGTTCGTGAAGGGCAACGAAGCCCTCAAGGTGATGTCGGATGGGACCAAGAGGGTCGAAACACCGCCATCATCGGGGGCCGCGAGCAAGGGAAAGCCGTGTGCGGCAAACGCCGGTTGCCATCCTGGGCCGTGGCACATGGTCGAAACGGCCGATGGCCTGCGCGAGTGCACGGAGCCCTTTGCGCGACCCACGACTTGCCGCGACTCGACCTACGGTTCGCAGAAGCTGTCGCGCTTGTGGATCGCGAAGCGTGGCTCGACGTGGCTGTGGTGCCAGTACCCCGACCTCGGCAAGAAGTGCGTAGACATGAACGCGCGGCCGCCGCTGAACCTTCCAGTGTCAGCAGTTCAGTAGCGCAAGGGAGCAACTGTGTTCAACTGGGTTGGATCGCAGTTCGATAGCGTTCTGAGCGCCTACGTGCTGGGCGTGGTTTCGGCGCTGATGACGGCCATTGCCCCGATCGCACTGACCGCGATGACGCTCTGGGTCGCGCTCTACGGTTGGGCTGTGCTGCGCAACGAAGTGTCGGAAAGCTTGCCCGTGTTCCTTTGGAAGGCCTTCAAGATCGGCCTCGTGCTGGCGTTCGCGCTGCAGTCAGGCTTCTACATCAACAATGTGTCGGATACCGCAAACGCACTGGCGATGGGTGTCGCTTCGACGTTCCTGCCAACGGCGGTCGATCCGAACACGGTCGCGACACCCTACGCGCTGCTGGACAAGTTCAACGACGACGCGAGCACGCAGGTCTCGGACATCATGAAGGAAGCGAGCATGTTCCGGCTCGACCTCGTGCTCGCAGGCGTGGTCTTCTCCATCGGGTCAGTGGTGTTCCTCTGCATCGGGTTGTTCGTGGTCACGCTGTCGAAGCTGTTCCTGACATTTGTCATCGCAGTGGGGCCGTTGTTCATCCTCTGTCTGGCATGGCGACCCACCGCGCGCTTCTTCGACAGCTGGCTCTCCATGGTGCTCAATGCGGTGGTGTTGACCTGGTTCGCTTTCTTCGCGCTCGGCATCAGTACCTTCATGGGCAATCAAATGTTCGTCGCCATCCAAAGCGGCGGAGGTTTCCTCGGCGCCACCTTCAACGTCCTAGGCGAGGCCACACGCTACTGCGTGCTCATGATCCTCATGGCCATCATCTGCTTCCAGGCCCCGAGCCTCGCGTCGGCGCTCACGGGCGGCGCCGCCGTGCAGCAAGGCATCCAGATGATCCAGACCGCGATGATGGTCTCTGGCTTGCGGTCCGCGTCGGCGGCACGGAGTTCGGGCGCTGCCGCGGCGGCGGGTGGCGTCGTCCGTGCCGGAACCGGACTCCCGTACGCAGCCGGCCGCGCAACGGCCGCCGCAGCGTCAACAAACAGCCGCTTCGCCGGATCGATGGCCACTGGCGCCGCTGCCTTCGCCCGCCAGGGATACACCGCGGCACGCACTGCCGCCTACCGGCTGGCCGCGCTGCGCGGCCGGAGCTGAACCTCAACCGTCAAGGAGGACGCTATGCGCTTTCGTCTCCAGAAGCTCGCCGCCGCAGCCTGCATCACGGCCGCCGCGCTCGGCACCACGTCCGCGCGCGCCCAGGGCATCCCGGTGATCGACATCGCGAACCTGATCCAGACCATTCAGCAGGTTTTCAACGACATCACCGAGATCCAGAACCAGGTGCGACAGATCACGCAGTTGCAGGACCAGCTCAACAGCATCAACGGGTTCCGCAACCTCGGCCAGGTGTCCAACAACCCGCTGTTGCGCAACTACGTGCCGGCCGAGTCCTACACCTTTGTCAACGCGGTCCACACTGGTGGCTATTCGGGCCTGACCGGTACCTCGAAGGCCCTGCGCGACGCGGGCATGGTCTACAACTGCATGGACCTGGCCGGCGCCGAGCGCACGCGCTGCCAGGCCGCGCTCGCCGCGCCGTACCAGACCAAGGGCCTGCTGCAGGACGCGATGAAGTCCGCAGCCGGGCGCCCGTCGCAGATCAACGCGCTGATGAACCAGATCAACGCCACCGCCGACCAGAAGGCTGTGCAGGAGATCCAAGCCCGCATCGGCGCCGAGAACGCGCTGCTCGCGCACGAGGTCTCGCAGGTGCAGATGCTGCAAGGCATGGCTGACAGCGAAGAGCGCATCGCCCGCTCGCGCGACCGCGAGCGCCAATACCAGATGCTCGGCCGCACCGGCAAGGTCGCCGACTTTCTGCCGTAGCGGAGAAGCTCCATGAGTCCTGTCCTGACGGCCGGCGGCAAGCCGGCCGGAGCCGCCGCATTGCGCAGCGGGTCGACGCGGGCCGATGAACACGATGCCGAGTTCGCGTCGAACCGCTCCTGGGAGCTCGACCGAGCGCTGATGCTCGAACGCTCCGAGCGTCGGGCATGGTGGGTTGCCACCGCCGGCACGGCGCTCGGGCTGATCGGCATCGCCGCCGTGTTCGTCCAGGGCCCGTTGCGCCGTGTGGTCGAGATTCCGATCGTGGTCGACCGGGTCACGGGCGAAGCGACGGTCCAGCAGCGCCTGGGCGTCGAGACCATCCCGCCGATGGAGGCGCTCGACAAGCACAACCTCGCCACCTTTGTCCGTGCCCGCGAGGGCTACACCTGGATGTTCCTGCAACGCGACTTCGACCAGGTCGCGCGCATGGCCGTGCCGGCGGTCTTCGGAGACTACAACCGCCAGTTCGAGGGCGACGCGGCGCTGCAGAAGAAGCTCGGCGCGAGCGAGGACTGGCGCATCCAGATCGTCGGCGTTCGTCTCGCCGCTTCCGGGCGCGCCGGCAACCGCGGCGAAGCGCAGGTCACCTACGACAAGGTCGTCCGGCTGGTGGATCGCAACCTGCCCGAGGTCACGACGCGCCATGTCGCCAGCGTTGTCTACCAGTACCAGCCCAAGGTGCTGGCGAAGGAGAAGGATCGGCTCGAGAACCCGTTTGGGTTCGTCGTGGTCGCTTACCGCTCCGATCCTGAGATCAATACGGCGCCGCCGGGAGCGAAGCCATGAAGCTCGCCGGCGTGGTGGCGCTGCTCTGCGCGTGCCCGATGCCCGCGGCGGCACAGGCTCCGAACGGCTCCCCTGCCAGCCAGGCGAGCGACCTGCGTCTGCGCGAAGTCGTCTACGACCCGAAGGCCGTGGTCACCGTCCCCGTCAAGCGCGGCGTCGTCACGCTCGTCATGCTCGACGCCGACGAGGCCATCGCGGAGGTCGCTTCCGGCCTCGGTGGTGACTGTGCCAAGGCCGAAGCGGCCTGGTGCATCGCTGCGCAGGCCGGTGGGCGGAACCTCTTCATCAAGCCCAAGAGCACGGCCAGCGCCGCGAACACTGTCGCGGTGGTCACCGATCGGCGCTCACACTCGTTCCGGTTCGTGGTACTCGCCGACGGCGACCCGAGACCGCCGGTGTATCGCCTGGTCGTCAAGGCGACGCCGACGCGGGCCGAGGCGCCTGCACGGCATACCTCGCGCGACGGGTTGCCGCTGTCGCTGCTGGCCCCGCTTGCCGCGCTGCCGCCTGTCCCTGCGATTCCGATGCCGCAACAGGTCGTCACGGAACGACTGCAGGCCAGGCCGCAGGTGCTCAACAGCAGCTACTCGATCGCCGAAGGTGATGCCTCCGAGGACATCGTGCCGGCGCTGGTCTTCGACGACGGCCGCTTCACCTATCTACGCTTCCCGGGCAACCGCGAGGTGCCGGCGGTCTTCCACGTCCTGGGTGACGGCAGCGAGACGCTCGTCAACGCCCGCATGGAAGAAGACCTGCTCGTCGTCGACCGCGTCAGCCGGCGCTTGATGCTGCGCGCAGGTTCGGCAGTCGTCGCCGTGTGGAACGACGCCTTCGATCTGGATGGCGTCCCGCCTGTGCGCGGCACCACGGTGCCCGGCTTGCGGCGCACGCTCAAGGCCGACAGCGCGCCAGCTCGCCAACCGTCCGGCGAGCAACGCAGTGAGGTGGCGCCATGAACGACCCTGTGCGTCCCGACAACCGTCCGGACGAAGACCCGAACGGCATCGCGCCGCTGCCCGGCGAAGCTGGCATCCCGAACGTCGCCGAGCGCCAGCGTCTGGCCATCTCGAAGAAGGGGCTGCTCGCGCTCGGCCTGTTTGTGCTGACGCTGATTGTCATCGCCGCCTTCACGATCCAGAAGCTCGCGGCCAGCGGCAAGAAGCCCGACGAGGAGTCCAAGCGCGTCAGCGACCGACCGACCGCGGCAACAGCCGAACCGCGCCGGCTCGAGATGCCGCTGATCAGCACGGCGGCCGCCAGCACGCCGGCGGCCGGCGGACCTCGTATCCCGGCGATAGTGCCAACGTCAGACGACCTGGCCGAGCCCATCGGTGTACGGCGTACCGGAACGGGGGCCCCCAACGGAGGGAACTCCAAGGTGGTCCCCCCGGAGGATGCCCCCGTACTGCTGGTCACCTCGCGCCCGACGCCCCCCAGCGCGGCACCAGCACTCCCCTCGCGCTCCAGCGAGCAGGTCGCGACCCTCGGCACGGAGCTGCGTGAGAACGACCCGAACGATCCGATCGCCAACACCGCGCGCAATCTCCAGGGCTATCAGCGGCAGTTGCAGGGCCTGCTCGACACGTTGACGCGCAGCACAGCGCTCGCGACGGGACAAGCCACAGGGCAGGTTCCGACGGGGGCGCTCCTCGGAGGGCCCCCGACCGGGGTGGCTCCGATGGGTGCGCAACCCGGCGGTGCCACCCTCCCCGGCGCCGGACTGTTCGGCGGCCAGATTCAAGGGTCGGTCACGCCTCGGGTCGCGGCCGGCATGCTCGGCAACCGCAGCCTGACGCTGCCCAAGGGCACCGCCTTCACCTGCGCCCTGAAGACCAAGGTCGTCAGCGCCGTCTCGGGCCTCGTCGGCTGCCAGGTTCAACGCAACGTCTACAGCGACGACGGCCGCGTTCTGCTGATCGAGCGCGGGTCGCATCTCGACGGCGAGTACCGCATCGCCTCGGTCCGGCCCGGCACGGTCCGCATCCCGGTGCTGTGGACGCGCATCCGCACGCCCAACGGTGTGACCGTGGACATCGACTCGCCCGGCACCGGCCAGCTCGGCGAGTCCGGCATCGACGGCTACGTCGACAACCGCTGGGGCGAGCGCATCGGCGCGGCGATGCTGCTGTCGCTGATCGACGACTCGGTCAAGCTGATCATCCAGAACCAGGCCAACGAGTCGAACGCCGACACGATCGTGCTGCCCTCGACGACGGCCAACACGAGCAAGCTGGCCGAGAAGGTGCTGGAAAGCACCATCAACATCCCGCCGCTGATCTACCAGAACCAGGGCGGCATCGTCGGAATCTACGTCGCGCGAGACGTGGACTTCTCGTCGGTGTATGAGCTGCAAGCGGTGCAGAGATGAGTGCGGTGTTGAACGCCGATCGCGACCTGCCAGACACCTGGCAAGGCGACGCCACGTCGGTCATCGAGTTCCTCCGCCCGTTGCGCGAACAGCTGGACGCCGACGGCGTGCTCGAGGTCTGCGTCAACCGTCCCGGCGAGTTGCTGGTCGAGACCGTCAAGGGCTGGCGTGTCGTGCCCGCGCCCGAGATGACGCTGGAGCGCTGCCTGTCGCTCGCCACGGCGGTCGCCACGTACTGCGACCAGCAGGTCAACCAGGAGCGCCCGCTGCTGTCGGCCACGCTGCCCACCGGCGAACGGATCCAGTTCGTCATCCAGCCCGCAGTCACGCGCGGCACCGTCTCGATCACGGTGCGCAACCCTTCGCACCTGATCAAGCGGCTCGACGACTTCGAGCGAGACGGCCTGTTCGAACGCACCGCGACCGTGACGCGCACCGCGTCGAGCGAGCTGTTGCCCTTCGAGCAGGAACTAGTCGCGCTTAAGGATTGCCGGCGCTACGCTGAGTTCCTGCGCCTGGCGGTACGCCGGCACCAGACCATCGTCGTCAGCGGCAAGACCGGTTCGGGCAAAACCACCTTCATAAAGGGCCTGGTCGAGGAGGTGCCGAAGCACGAACGCCTGATCACGATCCAGGACACCGCCGAGCTGACGCTGCCGAACCACCCGAACGTGGTTCACCTCTTCTACAGCAAGGACGCCCAGGGGACGGCGCGCGTGACGGCCAAGTCGCTGCTCGAAGCGTGCCTCCGCATGAAGCCCGACCGCATCTTCCTCGCCGAAGTGCGAGGCGACGAGTGCTTCCACTTCGTGCGCCTCGCCGCCTCGGGTCACCCGGGCAGCATCACCAGCGTCCACGCCGGCAGCTGTGCCCTCGCGCTGGAGCAGATGTCACTGATGATCCGCGAGAGCGGCGGCGGTCAGGGTCTGAGCATGAGCGAGATCAAGGGGCTGCTCGGCATCGTCATCGACGTGATCGTGCAGTTCGATCGCGACGAGCGCGGACGCTTCATCTCCGAGCTGTTCTACGAACCGCGGCGGCAGCGGCTTGGTCGCTGAGACGATGCGATGGGAGCACAGGCGTGAGCAGCGTCGCCGCGTTGTCGCTGGCTTCCTGGCCGATGCCGCGCAAGGTGGCGGCGGCGCTCTTCGGTATCGTCTGCGTCGTCGGGCTGACCTGCGCCGCGATCTACCTCTCGGCCGTGATGTTCCTGGTGGTGAACAAGGCCGATCCACGCCAGGCGCGCTTCGACAGCATCACGCACTACTGGGCGCTCTACGCCGACGATCCGCGCCTGCGCAAGTCGCTTGTCGCCTCGATGGTGCTGAGTGGGATTGGGCTGGTGATCGTGCTGCCTGCGGCCCTGATCGCTACGGCACGGCCGCGACGGGCGCTGCACGGCGACGCCCGATTCGCGTCGGGCGCTGAGGTCGAGCGCGCGGGGCTGACCGGGAACGTCGGCAGCTCACCCAGCATCCTGGTCGGCCGATACGGCAAGCGTTTCCTGGCCCTGCCGGGGCAGCTCTCGGTGATGCTCTCAGCAGCGACGCGCAGCGGCAAGGGCGTCGGGGTCGTCATCCCCAACCTGCTGAACTGGCCCGACTCGGTCGTGGTGCTCGACATCAAGGGCGAGAACTTCGACGTGACGGCCGGCTACAGGACAGCGCACGGCCAGACGGTCTTTGCCTTCTCGCCCTTCGACGAAGGAGCGCGCAGCCACCGCTGGAATCCGCTGAGCGCGGTGCGCACAAGCCCGCTGCATCGCGTCGGCGACCTGCTCGCCATCGGGCAGGTGTTCTTCCCCAACGACGGCGGCAGCACGTCCTCGGAAGCCTTCTTCAACGACCAGGCGCGCAACCTCTTCCTCGGCATCGGGCTGTACTGACCTGCCCCCCTCTGGCCGTACCACCGTGAAGGTAGAGGAGTCCGTCAACCAG
>CALMQI010000196.1 GCA_937871935.1 uncultured Burkholderiales bacterium | reverse complement strand
ACGGCTCGGGATCGTTCGCATGGCGGATCGCCACCAGCGTGCTGACGAAGCGCGCGTGGCGGTCGGCCTGCGACTGCATGCGCTGCAGCAGCAGCGCGTTGTTGGCTGCGTCCTGGCGCCGGCGCAGCTGCTCGCGGTCATCCGCACCGGCGGCGACAAGGCCGGCGAAGTGAGCCGACGCAACGCCGGGCTCGCCGCCGAGGGCATCGACGCACAGGCCTGAGTCATCGGCGATCGCGGCGCCATCGCTGGCGGCCGCGGCCTGCCGTGCCTTGGCCAGCGCGTTCTCGACGAAGGTGTGATGCGGCTCCTCGGCTTCGGGTACCGCCAGATCGCCCTGTGCGATCAACTCGAGCGGCAGTGCCGCCATCAGTGCGCGCAGCTCGAGCAGCTTCTTGGCGTTGTTCGACGCCAGCACCAGGCGCATCAGGCGAACCCCAGAGCCGCCTTCTGTCGTGCGACCAGCTCGCCGATGCCCTTGTCGGCCAGCGCGAGCAACCGATCCATCTCGGCACGCGAGAACGACTGTCCCTCGGCCGTGCCCTGCAGCTCGACGAAGCCGCCGGCGCCGGTCATCACGACGTTCATGTCGGTGTCGCAGGCGGCGTCCTCGACGTATTCGAGGTCGAGCAGCGGCACGCCGCGCACGATGCCCACCGACACCGCGGCCACATGATCACGCAGCGGCGAGGCCGCCAGCAGCTTGCGCTCGAGCAGCCAAGTCACCGCGTCGTGCGCGGCGACGAAGGCCCCGGTGATGGCCGCCGTGCGCGTGCCGCCGTCGGCCTGCAGCACGTCGCAGTCGAGCGTGATCGTACGTTCACCCAGCGCAGCCAGGTCGAACACGCAGCGCAGCGAGCGGCCGATCAGCCGCTGGATCTCCTGCGTGCGGCCACTCTGCTTGCCGCGGGCGGCCTCGCGGTCGCCGCGGGTGTGCGTCGCGCGCGGCAGCATGCCGTATTCGGCGGTGACCCAACCCTCGCCGCTGCCTCGCTTGTGCGGCGGCACTTTTTCCTCGACCGAGGCCGTGCACAGCACGCGCGTACCGCCGAAGGCGACCAGCACCGAGCCTTCGGCGTGCTGCGTGTAGCCGCGCTCGATGCGCACGTCGCGCATGGCATCGAAGGCACGGCCGGCCGTGCGCTGGAAGTCGGTCATCGCTTGGGGCCTCTACGGCTTCTTCTGGGACGAGCGCTTGATCGCCTCGTTGATCTCACGGATCGAGCGCTCGATCTCGGCCTCGTCGAGCTCGTCGGTCGGGTTGTTCTCGCCGAGCAGACTGGCCTGGATGGTGGAGGCGAACACCTCGTCGCCGAGTGCCTGGGTCGACACCTCGCTGGCGGCGTCGCCATCCTCGGCGGCCTCCCACTCAACCGAGATCACGGTCACGTTGTCGCTCTTGGCGCCGCCGTTGCGCAAGGCGAGCTCGACGAGTTCAGGCACTGCGTCGGAGATCGGCCGGCCCGCCAGGTGCTCGGTGATCACCGCGTCGCTGACGCTGCCCCACAGGCCGTCGGAGCACAGCAGCACACGGTCGCGCGGCTGCATCAGCAGCGGCCCGGCGGTGTCGACCACCGGCTTGCCGGGCGAGCCGAGGCAGGTGAACAACACGTTGCGGTTGAAGCGCTCACCCACCGGCACCACCTGGGCCAGCGTCTCCTGCAGTTCGGAGTACGAGTGATCGCGCGTGCGGGCGATCAGTTTGTCGCCGCGCACGAAGTACAGGCGCGAGTCGCCGCAATGCGCCCAGTAGGCCGCATTGCCCTGCATCAGACAGGCAACCACAGTCGTCCGAGGTGTGTCGATCAGCGCTTTCTCGGTGGCGTAGCGCAGCAGCTGATGGTGGCCCGCGATGATCGACTCGTGCAGAAAGCGCAGCGGCTCGGCGAGCACCGGCTTGGCATCGCGCTGGAACAACGCGGCCAGCGTCTGCAGCGCGAGCTGCGATGCCACTTCGCCTTCGGGGTGGCCGCCCATGCCGTCGGCCAGCGCGAACAGGCCGGCATCGCGGGTATAGCAGTAGCCCATGCGATCTTCGTTCTTGTCGCGGCCGCCCTTGCGGCTGACCTGGTAGACCGAGAATCGCATGCGCTGTGATGGTCCGAGGTTGTTAGCGGGAACCGGCCGAGCGCCGGGCCGCTCCCAAGGCGGCCGGCGCCCCACGGGTCGCGCAGCGGCCCCTGACGGGGCCATGGGGCAGGAGCGAAGCGACGTGGGAGCTCAAGGTTTCGCGCCGGTTTTGAGGTTTTCGAGCTGCAGCTTCAGGCGCTCGCCGAAGCTCAGCTTCGTATAGCGGCGCTCGGTTTCGCGGGCCAGTTCCTTCTGCAACGCGAACACGCTCTGCGGCCGCGACAGCGGATCGAGCGACATGCACCATTCGGTCACTTCGATCAGATTGTCGGAGTACACGTTGCGCAGCCGCGAGAGGCTCAGCGCGAGGCGGTCCTTGTCGAGCCGCTGCGGCGCGTCGTTGGGCGGATAACCCTGCATGCAGGCGTAGATGCAGGCGCCGATCGCGTAGATGTCGGTCCACGGGCCCAGCGTGCCGTCGCGGCGGTACATCTCCGGCGCGGCGAACCCGGGCGTGTACATCGGCCGGATGAAGTTGCCTTCCTTGCTCAGCACTTCGCGGGCGGCGCCGAAGTCGAGCAGCACGGCCTTGTTGTCGTTCGTGATGAAGATGTTGGCCGGCTTGATGTCCAGATGCAGCATCTTGTGCTGGTGCACGATGCGCAAGCCGCGCAGGATCTCGTCGAACAGGCTGCGGATGGTGGACTCGCGGAACACCTTGTCGCGCTTGAGGTCGCGCGCGGTGACGATGAAGTCCTGCAGCGTGTCGCCCTGCAGGTAGTTCATCACCATGTAGACGGTTTCGTTCTCGCGGAAGAAGTTCAGCACCGAGACCACGCTCGGATGGCTGATCTGCGCGAGCGAGCGGCCTTCTTCGAAGAAACTCTTCAGGCCCAACCGGTACAGCGGCTGCTTCTCGGGCTTGACGCGCGGCGTCAACTCACCGGGCGAGCGCTCGGCCAACGAGGCGGGCAGGTATTCCTTGAGGGCGACGAGATGGCGCTGATCGTCTTCGGCGAGGTAGACGACACCGAAACCGCCGGCCGCCAGCTTCTTGACGACCTGATAGCCACCGACCACGGTGCCAGCTGGCAACGGGGCTGGTTTTGGCTTTGACATAATCGAATTTTGCGGCGCGAATAGGGCGATGTCAGTTTACAGCATGACCGGTTTCGCAAGCGCCACCGCGGCCGCCGCTGCGGGTGTTGAAGATTCCACTGCATCACGGGCATCGGTCACGGTCGAGATGCGCTCGGTCAATGGGCGTTTCCTCGATCTCGCCTTGCGTCTGCCCGACGAGATGCGCGCGCTCGAGCCGGCGCTGCGCGAGATGGTGTCGGCGGCCGTGAAGCGCGGCAAGGTCGAACTGCGCGTCGCGACGTCGCGCGAGGCTGACGGCGCATTGCTGCTGCCGACGCCCGAACAACTCAACCGGCTGACGCGCGTGGAATCCACCATCCTCGGCTGGTTGCCGGGCGCACGCGCGCTGAGCGTCAACGAAGTGCTGCACTGGAGCCGCCAGGGCGGCACGGCCGACAAGCTCGACGTACCGGCGCTTGCCGCGGCCAGGCAGTGCGTCGGGGAGTTGCGCGAGGCACGCGCACGCGAAGGAGCGCGCCTCGCGCAGACGCTGGTCGAGCGTGTTGCCGAGTTGCGCCGCCTGGCGCTGCAGGCAGCGCCGATGTTGCCCGCGCTGGTGCAACGTCAGCAGCAACGCTTTCTCGAACGGTGGAATGAGGCGCTGGCCGCCGTAGGCGCACAGGCCAGCGGCATCGAGTCGCAGCACGAACGCGCGCTGAACGAGGCCGCCGCCTATGCGCTACGCATCGACGTGGCCGAGGAGTTGACGCGCCTTGCAGCGCATCTGGACGAGATCGAACGGCTGCTGAGCGGCGGCGGCGAAGTCGGCAAACGGCTCGACTTCCTGATTCAGGAGTTGCATCGTGAAGCCAACACCCTGGGCTCGAAGTCGGCGGCGCTCGATTTGTCGACCATCGCCGTCGACATGAAGGTGCTGATCGAGCAGATGCGCGAACAGGTGCAGAACCTCGAATGAGCACGACACCAGCTGTCCCGCCGGCCCCGATCGAGACGCCGGGCAATCTGTTCGTCGTTGCGGCGCCCAGTGGCGCCGGCAAGTCGAGCCTGGTCAACGCGCTGCTCGAACTCGACTCCCACCTCACCGTGTCGGTGTCGCACACCACGCGCGCGCCGCGCGGGCAGGAGCAGGACGGACGCGAGTACTGGTTCGTCGATGACGCCACCTTCCGCGGCAAGATCGAGCGCGGCGAGTTCTTCGAGTGGGCCGAGGTGCACGGCCACCTGTACGGCACCTCACGCACCGCGATCGAGGCACGACTGATGGCCGGCGACGACATGGTGCTCGAGATCGATTGGCAGGGCGCGCTGCAGATCAAGGGACTTTTCCCGCACGCCGTGCTGATCTTCATCCTGCCGCCGAGCTGGGACGAGCTGCGGCAACGGCTGCTGCGCCGGGGCGAAGACGCGCCGCAGGTGATCGAGCAGCGCATGGCCAACGCCCGCATCGAAGTCTCCCGGGCCCGCGACTTCGACTATGTGATAATCAATGCCCTGTTCGAGACGGCTTTGTTCGACCTGAAGACGGTCGTGCATTCCCAGCGCCTGAAGTTCGCCGCCCAACGGCGAAGCAAATCCCAGGTGTTCAAGGCCCTCGATCTGCTTTGAAAGGTTTCCCCCGACATGGCTCGCATCACCGTCGAAGACTGCCTGAAAAGGATCCCGAACCGCTTCCAGCTCGTGCTGGCTGCCACTTATCGGGCGCGCATGCTCAGCCAGGGCCACGCCGCCAAGATCGACAGCAAGAACAAGCCCGGAGTCACGGCGCTGCGCGAGATCGCCGCCGGTGAGGTGGGCATCGAGATGCTGCGCCGGGTGCCGACCGCTTAGGGCTGCGCACTCTCCTTTCCGCAAGGGCGCCTCGAGGCGCCCTTTTTGCTGCCCGGCGCGCTGGCTCCAACGCCGGCGATGGGCATGCGCGATGAACCGGTCCTCGAACGGCCGATCCGTTACAGTGGGCCCATGGGCATCCGTTCGTTCGCGGCCGAATTGCTGCCATCCGCGCTGCAGGGTCTGCAGCGTGCGACCAGCGGCGCGCCGCCCGCGCCCAAACCCCAGGCGGCGTCGTTCGCGGCGCTCGCTGACAAGCTGGCCTACCTGGGCAAGCCCGAGCTGAAACTGATCCGCGAGGCGTACAAATTCGCCGACGAGGCGCATCTCGGCCAGTTCCGCGCCAGCGGCGAGCCCTACATCACGCATCCGATCGCGGTCGCCGGGCTGGTGGCCGACTGGCGGCTCGACGCACAAGCGGTGATGGCCGCGCTGATGCACGACGCGATGGAAGACTGCGGCATCACCAAGACCGAGCTGATCGAGCGCTTCGGTGCGCCGACGGCCGACCTGGTGGATGGCCTGACCAAGCTCGACAAGCTGCAGTTCTCGACCCGTGAGGAAGGCCAGGCCGAGTCATTCCGCAAGATGCTGCTGGCGATGGCGCGCGACGTGCGCGTCATCCTCGTCAAGCTCGCCGACCGGCTGCACAACATGCGCACCGTGCAGGCCATCGCACCGGACCGGCGACTGCGCATCGCGCGCGAGACGCTCGAGATCTACGCGCCGATCGCGCATCGACTGGGCCTGAACCAGACCTTTCGCGAGCTGCAGGAATTGTCTTTCGAGTGCCTGTACCCGTGGCGGCACTCGGCGCTCACCAAGGCGCTCCTGAAGGCGCGAGGGCACCGCCGGGACATCGTCGATCGCGTTCAGAAAGAGGTTCTGCAGGCCTTCGCCAACGCCAAGATCAAGGTGCAGGTCAGCGGCCGCGAGAAGACCGTCTACTCGATCTACCGCAAGATGCGCCAGAAGCACACCAGCTTCGCGCAGGTGAGCGACATCTTCGGCTTTCGCATCGTCGTCGGCACGCTCAACGAGTGTTACCTCGCGCTCGGCATCCTGCACCAGCTGTACAAGCCGGTGCCCGGCCGCTTCAAGGACTACATCGCGATTCCCAAGCTCAACGGCTATCAGTCGCTGCACACCACGCTGGTGAGCCCGCTCGGTACCGCGGTGGAGTTCCAGATCCGCACAGGCCCGATGCATGCGGTGGCCGAATCGGGCATTGCCGCTCACTGGCTGTACAAGAACAAGGACAAGGACGCCGACGAGGCCCAGCGCCTGGGCTCGATGTGGCTGCAGTCGCTTCTCGACATCCAGGACGAGACGCGCGATGCGGCGGAATTCCTCGAGCACGTGAAGATCGATCTCGTGCCCGATGCGGTGTACGTGTTCACGCCGATGAGCAAGATCCTGTCGCTGCCGCGCGGCGCGACGCCGGTGGATTTTGCCTACGCGATCCACTCCGATGTCGGCGACCATTGCGTGGCGGCGCGCGTCAACAACGAGCCGGTGGCGCTGCGCACGGAGCTGCGCAGCGGCGACGTCGTGGAGATCGTCACTGCGCCCGGTGCGCGCCCCAACCCGGGCTGGCTGAACTTCGTGCGTACCGGGCGCGCGCGCTCGAAGATCCGCCACTACCTGAAGACGATGGAGCTCGAGGAATCGCGCGCTCTCGGCGAGAAGTTGCTCGCACAGGCCATGCGCGCCGAAGGGCTGTCCATGCCATCCGCCGACGCGCTGGACAGCGCCGCCAACGCGCTGTGGCAGCAGCTGATCCGCTGGAGCGGCAACCGCACGCGCGGCGAGTTGATGACCGACATCGCGATCGGCCGCAAGATCGCCATCATCGTCGCCAAGCGCCTGGCACAGCTGATGGCCGAACGCGGCACGCGGCCGGACGCGGTGACGCTCACGCTCGGTCGCTACAGCAACGACGACGCGGTGCCGGCCCAAGGCCTGGTGGTGGTCGACGGCGGCGAGGGTGCATCGGTCCAGCTCGCCACCTGCTGTCGGCCGATCCCAGGCGACGACATCGTCGGCTACCTCGGTCGCGGCGAAGGGCTGATGGTGCATACCGCCGAGTGCCACTTCGGCCGCCGCCTGGCCGAGCGCGACCCCGAACGCTGGATGCCGGTGGAATGGGCCGACGAGCCGACCCGCGCCTTCGAGACCGCGATCACGGTGCTGGTGGGCAACGGCAAGGGCGTGCTGGCGCAGGTAGCCAGCGCGGTGAGTGCGGCGCAGGCCGACATCACGCACATCGACATGGGCGAAGACCGCGCAGCCGAGACCACCGAGCTGCGGCTGCTGGTCACCGTGCGTGATCGCCAGCACCTGGCCGACGCGTTGCGCACGATCCGCCGCTGTCCGCCGGTGTTGCGGGTCTGGCGCGTGAAGCCTTGAACCACCCCTGGATGTGAACCACCCCCGCAAGCGACCTGGCGGCCGCCTCCCCCTCAAGGGGGCCACACCAGCGGACCGGCAGAGCCGGATCCGCGGTGTCACTTGGGCGCTGTGGAGCGCAGTTGGCGCAGTGACTACCGCGGCGGTGCTGGGTAGCTGACCTGCAGCACTTCTATCGTCTCGGTACCGGCGGGCGTGGCGAGCTTGACCTCGTCGCCGGCACGCGCCTTCAGCAGCGCGCGGGCGATCGGCGCGATCCAGCTCACCTCGCCGGCCAGGCTGTCGGACTCGTCGATGCCCTTGATGGTGATGGTGCGCTCTTCGCCGCGTGCATTGGCATAGGTCACCGTCGCGCCGAAGAAGATCTGGTCGTGCCCGTGATGCAGCGACGGGTCGGCCACTTCGGCCAACTCGAGCCGCTGCGTGAGGAAGCGGATGCGCCGGTCGATTTCGCGCAGCCGCCTCTTGCCATAGATGTAGTCGCCGTTCTCCGAACGGTCGCCATTGGACGCCGCCCATGACACCACGTCCACCACCTTCGGCCGCTCCTGGTCGATCAGCTGCATCAACTCGGCACGCAGGCGCTGGTAGCCCTGCGGCGTGATGTAGTTGCGCGTGCCGGCGGGCAACGAGGGCACCGACGGGGCGCCGTCCTCGTCGTCCTCGTTGTCGGTCTCGCGAGTGAACGCTTTGCTCATGCCGCGCCATGTTAGCGGCGCGATCGCAACCGCTACAAGCGCACGATGTCGACGCGGCGATTGCCGGTGTTCAACGGGTCCTGCGGCAGTTTCGGCCGACTCGAGCCCATGCCGACGGCCTGCACGCGATAGGGATCGATGCCCAGCTCGATCAGGTAGGCACGGATGGCATCGGCGCGGCGTTGCGACAGCGCGCGGCTTTCCTCGGGCGTGCCCGATGCATCGGTGTGAACCTCGACGCGCACCACCGCACGCTGCTCGCGCACCGCCTCGCCGATCGGCCGCAACGAGCGCATCAGGCTGTCGGGCAGTTCGGCCGAGCCGAGCTGGTAGGTCGCGGCGGGCAAGGACACGCGTGAGGACAAGGCGTCGGCGCCCGCACAAGCCGCTTCCCGCGCACCGCGCTCGCAGCCTGCCGCCGGCGGCAACGCCGGCGCAGCGACATCGGACTCGGCCATCCGGATCGACACATCGGACAGGCCCGAAGCACTGGCGGACAGCACCAGCGCGACGATCAGCATCATCGCCCAGGGCACGGGATCGGCATGGAATCGCAGCAAGACATTGGCTCCGCGGCTGTCTCGCCGCTATCGTCCAGACCCGCAATACCGCGCTGGACGATTTGTGAAGGACGTCACGATCCTAACCATCCGCCACCGGCGAACCACCCCGGAGACCGGGGGGGTTGAGGGTTCACCCCGAGCTGGCGGGCCGATGCCGCGGCCGCCGCCTGCCCTCAAGTCGTCGGGATCGCTTCCTCCTGGGCGGCGAGCCAGCCGTGAAGGCCCTGCACGATCGTGAGCAGCTCGCGATTCAGCGCGGCGCTGAGTCCCGTCAAGTCACCCAACGGCACGGCGCCGGGTTGACCGCCGAACGCCGCCTCGCAGTGCCCCGCCAGGTCGGTCAGCCGCTCGGCACCGATGGTCGCTGCAGCGCCCCGCAGCGAATGGGCAACGTACACGCATCGTGCCCATTCACCGGCGGCCAGCGCATCATCGAGATCGGTCCACGGCGTGGCGTAGCGCTGGGCGAATCGCGTCAGCGCGCGCCGGTAGAGATCGGTCCTGCCGCCCATGAAGCCGAGCCCGAGCGCGGCGTTCAGTCCGTCGACGGTCGGCGCCGTCGACGGGGCGCCGGGCACGCCGATCCCTGCTCCAGCCGCCGCGACATCTGCCGCGCCCTCCGGCTGCGGAGCCCGCACCCCCGGCGGCAGCCAGCGCAGCACGGTGCGATACAGCGTCAGTGCATTCACCGGCTTGCTGAGGTAGTCGTTCATGCCGGCAGACAGGCAGGCGGTTCGGTCATCGCCGAAGGCATTGGCCGTCATCGCGACAATCGGCAACGCACCCCGGTCCGGCAGCGCGCGGATCCGGGTTGCCGCCTCGAGCCCGTCCATCGTCGGCATCTGGACGTCCATCAGCACGATGTCGAAGGCCTCGCGCGCCACCAGCGCCAGCGCCTGCGCGCCATCGCCGGCGACGTCCACGCGCAGGCCCGCCGCCTCGAGCAGCTGAGCGGCGACCTCCTGATTGATCGGGTTGTCCTCTGCCACCAGCGCGCGTGCGCCGGCGTGGGACCTTCGCAGCGCCTGCTCGGCATCGGCCTGAGGCGCCGGCGGCTCGATCGGTGCCGCGCCGCCCGGCTCGAAGAACGCGGTGAACCAGAACTCGCTGCCGACGCCCGGCTCGCTGGTGGCCCCGACCTCGCCACCCATCATGGCGGCCAGCCGCAGGGTGATCGCCAGGCCGAGCCCGGTACCTCCGAATCGCCTGGTGGTCGACGTGTCGGCCTGCACGAAGGGCGAGAACAGCCGCTTCAGCTGGCTCGGCGCAACGCCCACCCCGGTGTCGCGCACACGAAAGGTCAGGCACTGCCGGGTCGTGCTGGTCGACGTCCGCTCGACCGTCAGCACGACATGGCCGCGCTCGGTGAACTTGACCGCGTTGCTCAACAGGTTGGCCAGCGCCTGCGTCAGCCGGGTCGGATCGCCACGCAGCGTGGCCGGCAGTTCGGTCGGCTCGATACGCAGCGACAGCCCCTTGGCGTGGGCCCGCTCGGTCATCATCGCCGCCACATGGGCCAGCACGCCGACAGGCGAGAAGTCGATGCATTCCAGCTCGAGCTGGCCGGCCTCGATCTTCGACAGATCGAGGATGTCGCTGATCAACTGCAACAGATGATCCGCGGCGTCGCCGATCTTGCCCAGCCGGTCGAGCGTACGCGCGTCGTGACCCTCGCGACTGAGCAGCTGCGTCAGCCCGCTGATCGCGTTGAGCGGCGTGCGGATTTCGTGGCTCATGTTGGCCAGGAATTCGCTCTTGGCCCGGTTGGCCGACTCGGCGGCCATGCGCGCGGCCTCGAGCTCGGTGGTGCGACTGGTCACCAGCTCCTCCAGATGGTCGCGATGGCGTTTCAGCTCGTCGCCGATGCGCTTGTTCTCGGTGATGTCCTGCCTGACCGCCACATGGTGGGTGATGCGACCGTCGGGCTGGCGCAGCGGCGAGATGATGGCGAATTCGACCCGCTTGCTGCCGTCGTGACGGCGCCCCGGCAGCTCGCCCTTCCAGGTGGCGCCCTGGCGCAGGGTGGCCTGGATGTCCTCGCCCAGCGCCTCGGGCCATTCGTCGCTGCGCAGCGCGCCGGCAAGGATCGCCTCGCGGCTGCGACCCGTTGCCTGCACGAAGGCCTCGTTGACGTACTGGACGACCCCGTCCACGGTGCTGATGACCACCGACTCGGGACTTTGTTCGACGGCCAGTGACAACACGCGCAGCGCCGCGTTCGCCGACTCGGCGCGCGCTCTTGCCTCGACAGCCTGACGCATCAGCTGCTCGGCCGCTTCGCGCGCCTGCTGGTGCGCCAGCAACGCGGCGGCCTGATTGGCCTGCAGCGCCACTTCGGCCGTCCGGCGCGCAGTCACGTCGGCCCACGACACCAGGTGGTACTCGCCGACGACGCCCACCGTCGTGTTGACGACCCGGCGACTGCCGTCCTTGCAGCGCACGGTCGTCTCACCGGCGTCGTACCGCCGCTCGGACGACGCGAGCGCGTCGAGTGCGTCGCGACGTCGCTGCGCCGCCACGATGCGGTCCGCGGGATCCGGATAGACGCGCAAGACCCAGGCTTCGTGATCCGGCACGTCGTCGGCGGTGTAGCCGAACAGCTCGGTGAATCGCCGGTTGACGTCGACTACCGCGTCCTGCCGATCGATCAGCAGCTGCGCCACCGGCGCCTCGTGGAACATGCGGCGAAAGCGTTGCTCGCTCTGCCGCAGCAGCGCATCGGCTGCTGCCCGCTGCGTGGACGCCTCCTCCAGCAGGAGGCGCACGCCGGCGATCTCGCGGATGCGCGACGGCGGCTCGCCGGACACCGCCGGCCGGGCCAGCGCGCTCAGGTCACGGCTCAGCATGCCGCGCGCCCACCAGCCACCGAGCAGGCCGAAGCCGATAGCGCCCAGCACGGCGCCGGCCATCGACAGACCGGCCGTGACCAGCGGCTCGCGCTGGATGGCACGTGGGATCTCCACCACCACCGAGTAGCCGGTGGCGGCCGACCGGGCGACGAAGCGCCCGTCGTCGTCGACGTCGCGTGCCGAATCCAACCCTGCCGGCGCATGGCGGGCGATGGCGCCGCCTCGGCGGTCGAGCAACGACACCGCCCAGAACGCCGGCACGTCCTTGCGCTGATCGAGCCAGGTCTGGATCTGCGACACCTCGGTGGTTGCCACCAGCAGCCACTTGAACGCACCGTCGCGCCGCACCGGCACCACCACCGCGATCACCGGAACAGGTACCACCGGGCCGACGTACACGTCGCTCGTGGCCGGCCGGCCGGTGGCCAGGGCCTGCGGTCCGGCGGTCATGCCGATACCGCTGCCGCTGTCGAAGACCGGCGGCAGGGGGTTGCCCCACGGCACGCGCGTGTTGAGGCGCATCACCAGCGTTGCCGCGTCGATGACCGCCAGGTGCGCGCGATCGTTGACGCTGCTGAAGGCCTGCGCAACCCGGTAGAAGTCCGCCAGCCCTGGATCGCTGTCCAGCTGCGGCGACGCCGCCAACGAGCTCAGGGCGGCGATGCGGCTGCCGACGACCTGGTCGATGGCCGACACCAGGGTCGCACCGAGTCGCTCGGCCACCCGGTCCTGCTGAGCGTGCACCTCGTGCACGTGCTCGACGCCCAGCGCGATGGCCAGCAGCACCAGCGGGCCCATGCACAACCAGATCAGGCGTGACATCACCGTGCGCAGCGGCAGATCCCGCGGGCGGGCAGCAGCACGCGCGGGTGCAGACGTCGTCGCGGTGTCGGCGCTCATGGTGGGTCGCTGGGCAGCGGCGTTCGGGCTGGCCGGCGGCGCCGGCCCGTCATTGTGTGCGCGGCGCGCTCCCGCGCGGCACCAAGAGCGTCGGACGCGCCTGACCCGCATTAGGCTCGCTGTCCTGCTCGATCGCCGTCGCGCGATAGTGCATCGGCTGCACGCCGGTCCACTTCTTGAACGCACGACGGAATGCGCTCGGCTCCTGAAAACCCAGCTCGGTGGCGATGGCCGTCACGCTCGCGCTGCCGTGGCTCAGACGATGGATCGCCGTGTCGCGCCGCAGCTCGTCCTTGATCGCCTGGAAGCGGGTGCCCTCGGCTTCGAGACGGCGGCGCAGCGTGGACGGTGCGATACCGAATTCGCGCGCCACCGACGCGAACGCGGGCGCGGTCGGCTGGCCGAGGGCCGAACGCAGCCGGTGGCGTACGCGCTGCGTCCAGCTGCCGCTGTCCTTGTACTTGAGGAACACCGACTGCGGCGCCGCACGTAGAAACGACTTCAGACTCGCCTCCGTCTGCACGACCGCCGCCCTCAGCACACGGGCGTCGAAGCGCATCGCGGTGCGTGGAGCACCGAAGCGCAGGTGCTGCGAGAACATCACGCGGTACTCCGCCGCGTGGGGCGGCGCGGCATGGGCGAACGCCACCTCGGCCAAGGCGATGCGCTTGCCCGCCAGCCAGCACAGCGTCCCGTGCAGCAGCACCAGCAGCGTCTCGTCGGCGAAGCGGCGCTCGGCGGCGCCTTCGATGCGGTTGTGGATCTCCACCACCGCCGTGCGCTGCTCGACGCGCAGCTCGGCCGACAGGTCGTCGAAGACCAGCGAAAAGCCGCGCAGCAGCCGTTGCAGCGCCCGGCCCAGGCCGGCGCCATGCAGTGCGGCCCGGCACAGCAAGCCGAACGTGCCGGACTTCATGCGCCGGCGGTCGAGGCCGAAGAACTCGTCGTCGCGCTCGCGCGCCACCGCCCGCCACAGCGCGGCAAAGGCCTCGGCGGTGACGCGGGCATGAGGGCGGTCGAGCAGCTCGGCTGGAATACCGGCGACGCGCAGCACGCGCGCACGCGCCGCAGCCGGCAGCGCGGCCACCGCGGCGGCGGCGAAGTGCATCGACACAGTGTCCTTTTCGGGGCCGGCAGGCATGGCCGGCGCAGTCTATGCCGCAGCAGGGCGCCAGGGGTGGCAGAAAACACCAATCCGGTCGGCGCCCGCGGCTCTCGCATGGCGCCGGCAGCACGTCTACAGTAGCGTTGCCTAGGAGACCACCATGACCGACCTGTCCGCCGAATTCAAGGCGCTGGCGAACTATCGACCGACGCACAAGGTGCGTTTCGTCACCGCGGCCAGCCTGTTCGACGGCCACGACGCCGCGATCAACATCATGCGGCGCATCCTGCAGGGCATGGGTGCCGAGGTGATCCACCTCGGCCACAACCGCTCCGTCGACGAGGTCGTCACCGCCGCACTGCAGGAGGACGTGCAAGGCCTCGCGGTATCGAGCTACCAGGGCGGGCACGTCGAATTCTTCAAGTACATGGTCGACCTGCTGCGCCAGCGCGGCGGCGAACACATCCAGGTGTTCGGCGGCGGCGGCGGCGTCATCGTGCCGGCCGAGATCCGCGAGCTGCAGGGCTACGGCGTCACCCGCATCTACAGCCCAGAGGACGGCCAGCGCATGGGTCTGGCCGGCATGATCGGCGAGATGGTGATGCGCTGCGACAAGGACCTGTCGGCGCTGGCGCCCAAGACGGTGCAAGACATCCAGGGGCACGGCGAACCGGCCTGGCGCGCGCTGGCGCAGCTGATCACGGCGCTGGAGAACGGCAACGCCGACACCGGCCTGGTGAAGGCCTTGCACGCAGCAGCGGCCTCCTCGCACACACCGGTGCTCGGCATCACCGGCACCGGCGGCGCCGGCAAGAGCTCGCTCACCGACGAGCTGATCCGGCGCCTGCGCCTCGACCAGGACGACCGGCTGCGCATCGCGGTGATCAGCATCGACCCGTCGCGGCGCAAGAGCGGCGGCGCGTTGCTCGGCGACCGCATCCGCATGAACGCCATCGGCCCGTGGACCCGGCCGGCTGACCGGACGTCTGCCTCGGACTCCGGTCAGCGCGTCTACATGCGCAGCCTTGCCACCCGCGACACCGGCAAGGAGATCAGTGCGGCGCTGCCCGACGTGATCGCCGCGGCCAAGGCTGCGGGCTTCGATCTGGTGATCGTCGAGACGTCGGGCATCGGTCAGGGCGACGCGGCGATCGTGCCGCTGGTCGATGTGCCGATGTACGTAATGACGCCGGAGTACGGCGCGGCCAGCCAGCTCGAGAAGATCGACATGCTCGATTTCGCCGAGTTCGTGGCGATCAACAAGTTCGACCGCAAGGGCGCGCTCGACGCGCTGCGCGACGTGAGCAAGCAGGTGCAGCGCAACCGCGAGGCGTTCAAGCAGTCGCCCGACGCGATGCCGGTGTTCGGCACCATGGCCAGCCGCTTCAACGACGACGGCGTGACGGCGCTGTACCAGGCGCTGGAGGTGCGCCTCGGCGGGCTCGGCCTGGCGCTGCGCGATGGCCGCCTGCCCGCGGTGTCCACCCGCCACAGCACGCAGCAGACGCCGGTGGTGCCGGCCGCGCGCACCCGCTACCTGGCCGACATCGCCGACACCGTGCGCGGCTACAAGGCGCGGGCGCTCCAGCAGGCCAGCCTCGCCCGCGAGATCCAGCAACTGCGCGCCAGTCAGGCCATGCTGGCGCAGGACAACGGCGAGAAGCACCGTGCGCGCGATGCGCTCGCCGAGCTGGCAACGGCGCGCGAGGCCCGACTCGGCGCCGACGCGAAGAAGCTGCTCGCGATGTGGCCCGAGATGCAGAAGGCCTATGCGGGCGACGAATACGTGGTGAGAATCCGCGACCGCGAAATCCGCACCGCGCTCGTGCACACCACGCTCAGCGGCAACAAGGTCCGCAAGGTCGCCCTGCCCGCCTACGAAGACCACGGCGAGTTGCTCAAGTGGCTGCTGCTCGAGAACGTGCCCGGCAGCTTTCCGTACACCGCCGGCGTGTTCGCCTTCAAGCGCGAGAACGAGGATCCGACGCGCATGTTCGCCGGCGAGGGCGACGCGTTCCGCACCAACCGTCGCTTCAAGCTGGTGAGCGAGGGCATGCCGGCGAAAAGGCTGTCGACCGCGTTCGATTCGGTCACGCTGTACGGCAACGACCCCGACCCGCGGCCCGACATCTACGGCAAGGTGGGCAACTCCGGCGTCTCGATCGCCACGCTCGACGACCTGAAGGTGCTGTACTCGGGCTTCGACCTCTGCGCGCCCAACACATCGGTCAGCATGACGATCAACGGCCCGGCGCCGACGATCCTGGCGATGTTCATGAACGCGGCGATCGACCAGCAGCTGGAGAAGTTCGCCACCGACAACGGCCGCCAGCCGACCGACACCGAAGGCGCGAAGATCCGCGAATGGACGCTGGCCAATGTGCGCGGCACCGTGCAGGCCGACATCCTGAAGGAAGACCAGGGCCAGAACACCTGCATCTTCTCCACCGAGTTCAGCCTCAAGGTGATGGGCGACATCGCCCAGTACTTCGTGCACCACAACGTGCGCAACTTCTATTCGGTGAGCATCTCGGGTTATCACATCGCCGAGGCCGGCGCCAACCCGATCAGCCAGCTCGCGTTCACGTTGTCCAACGGCTTCACGTTCGTCGAGGCGTACCTCGCCCGCGGCATGCACATCGACGACTTCGCGCCGAACCTGAGCTTCTTCTTCAGCAACGGCATGGACCCGGAGTACACCGTGATGGGCCGCGTGGCGCGACGCATCTGGGCGGTGGCGATGCGCGAGCGCTACGGCGCCAACGAGCGCAGCCAGAAGCTCAAGTACCACTGCCAGACCAGCGGCCGCAGCCTGCACGCGCAGGAGATCCAGTTCAACGACATCCGCACCACGCTGCAGGCGCTGATCGCCACCTACGACAACGCCAACAGCCTGCACACCAACGCCTACGACGAGGCGATCACCACGCCGACCGAGGAAAGCGTGCGCCGCGCGATGGCGATCCAGATGGTGATCAACCGGGAGTGGGGCCTGGCCAAGAACGAAAACCCGAATCAGGGCGCCTTCATCATCGACGAGCTCACCGAGTTGGTCGAGGAATCCGTGCTCGCCGAATTCGAGAAGATCGCCGACCGCGGCGGGGTGCTCGGCGCCATGGAAACCGGCTACCAGCGCGGCAAGATCCAGGAAGAGTCGATGCACTACGAGATGCTCAAGCACACCGGCGAGTACCCCATCGTCGGCGTCAACACCTTCCGCAACCCGCACGGCGACCCGGTGTCCGAGACCATCGAGCTGGCGCGCTCCACCGACGACGAGAAGCAGTCGCAGCTGACGCGTCTGCGCGACTTCCAGGCGCGCCACGCGGCGAGTGCGCCGGCGACACTCAAGCGCCTGCAGCAGACGGTCATCGACAACGGCAACGTGTTCGAGGTGCTGATGGACGCCGTGCGCGTGTGTTCGCTCGGCCAGATCACGAACGCGCTGTTCGAGGTCGGCGGGCAGTACCGGCGCAGCATGTAGCCTCGTGTTGTCCTGCACCGCGGACAGGCCGAACGGTTAAGCTGCCGTCAACCCCGGAGGGCCTGTCGATGAACGACCTCTTTTCCCTCGCCGGCCGCACGGCGATCGTCACCGGCGGGTCGCGCGGCATCGGGCGCATGATCGCCAAGGGCTTTCTGCAGGCCGGCGCGCGCGTCTACATCACCGCACGCAAGGCCGCCGTCTGCGACGCCACGGCAGCGGAGCTGTCTTCGATCGGGCCGTGCTTCTCGCTGCCCTTCGACCTGGCCACGCCCGACGGCCAACGCGGCTTCGTGGCGGCGTTCGGTGCGCGCGAGAAACACCTCGACATCCTGGTCAACAACGCCGGCGCGGCCTGGGGCGCGCCGTTCGCGGAGTTTCCCGAACAGGGCTGGGACAAGGTGGTCGACCTCAACCTGAAGAGCCCGTTCTTCCTGACCCAGGCTTTGCATGGCCTGCTGAAAGCCGGCGCAGCAGGCGGCAGGCCGGCCAAGGTGATCAACATCGCGTCGATCGACGGCGTGTCGGTCAATCCGATGGAGACCTACTCCTACGCCGCCAGCAAGGCGGGCTTGATCCACCTGACGCGGCGGCTGGCGCTGCGCCTGATCCAGGACGGCATCGTGATGACCGCGATCGCCCCCGGTGCGTTCGCCTCCGACATGAACCGCGACGCACGCGACCATGGCGACACGGTCGCCCAGCGCATTCCCGCCGGGCGCATCGGCGTCGACGACGACATGGCCGGCGCGGCGATCTACCTGGCCTCGCGCGCCGGCGACTACGTCGTCGGCTCGACCTTGATCGTCGACGGTGGTGTCACCCACGCCCGCAGCTGAGAGGCCATTCATGATCGACACCCTGGCCGCCTGGCACGACGTGGCGACCAGCCGCAACCCCGACAAGCTGTCGGCGCTGCTGGCCGACGACGTGGTGTTCCACTCCCCTGTCGTGCACGCGCCCCAGCGCGGCAAGGCGATCACCACGCTGTACTTGACCGGCGCGCTGCACGTGCTGAACAACCCGACGTTCCGCTATGTGCGCGAGATCCGCGGCGAGCGCGATGCTTTGCTCGAATTTATCACCGAGGTCGACGGCCTGACGATCAACGGCGTCGACCTGCTCCGCTGGGACGACACCGGCCGCATCGTCGACTTCAAGGTGATGGTGCGGCCGCTGAAGGCGATCCACCTGCTGCACCAAAAGATGGCCGAGATGCTGCAGCGCCTGTCCTGACGACCGCCGAATCCCCCCTGTTCGGATACACCCGCGCGGGGCGAAGACGCCCATAATTTGCCATGGCGTCCCGCCTCGTCCGCAGCCACCCTTCGGCGAGCCTGCGTCTGGCGCGCAAGGCGTGGCAACTGCTGCACATGGACTCCGCGCGGTCCGTCACGCTGGCGCGCGACGCGCTGGCCGGCGCGCTGCGCGGCGGCGATCCGCAGGGCGAGGCCTGGGCCCGGCTGGCGATCGGCTACCACCTGCTCTACTTCGGCACGCCGGCAGATGCCGCGCAGGAGTTGCGAGCCGCACAGTCGCTGTGCACCGAGCTCGCCGACTGCGCCGGCCGCATCCTCGCCGGCGCGGGCCTCGCGCGCTGCCTGTTCCGCGAAGGCAGGTACGCCGAGTCGCTCGAGCTGGTGCTGCCGTTGCGTGACGAGGGCCTGCGCGTGCTGCAGCACGAACAGCGCGGCGTGCTGCTCAATACCATCGCCGGCAGTTATTCGGCGCAAGGCCGCTCGGAGCAGGCCTTCGCCTACATGTACCAGGCGCTGCGCGACTCGGGGCCCACGCACGGCCGCGGCTTCGATGCGGTGCTGTACTGCAACCTCGCGCACGAGCTGCTTCAACTGGGCGACTACCACGAGGCGCTGCGTTATCTCGATCAGGGCATCGCGCGCTGCCACGGCCTGGTCAACCCTCGCCTGCTGGCCGTGCTGCTGATCAACCGCGTCATCTGTCTGACCGAACTCGACCGCGCCCAGGAGGCGCTGCTCGACGTGCTGCGGGTGCGCAACCTGCCCGCCAACGAGAGCGGCCGCGGCGAGATGTCGTCGCATTTCGAGACGCTGGCCATCGCGGCCCTGCGCGCCGGCGAGCTCGAGCTCGGCCGCGAGCTGGTCGAACGCGCATGGGCAGCGCCGCGCGCCACGGTGCCCGACGAGCATGTCGAGCTGGCCATCGCATCGGCGCTGCTCGCGGGCCAGCGCAGCCAGTGGGCCGAGGCGCTGCAGCAGCTCGATCGCGTGCTCGGTCTCGTCGGCGCCGAGGACGCCGACGCCGCCGAGGGCTTGAGCCTGCGCGTGCGCTGCCAATACTTCCTGCTGCGCTCGGAGCTGCAGGAGCAGCAGTGCGACGCCGCCGCGGCGCTGGCCACCATGCGCATCTGGCAGCAGCTGCACGTCGCACGAGCCCACCTGGCCTCGCGCGCGCGCTACCAGGCGGCCGCGTTGCAGACCGAGCTGCTGCGGCTGCAGCAGAAGCTCGACGAGCAGGCGGCGCAGCGTCGCGCCACCGAGCGGGCGCGCGCCGAGCTGGAGGCCATCAACCAGCAGCTGTCGCGCAAGATCGAGGAGGTCCAGTCGCTGCAGGAAGCCCTGCGCAACCAGGCGGTGCGCGATGCACTGACGGGCCTGTTCAACCGGCGCTACCTCAACGAATCACTGCCCGCCGCGTTCGCGCTGGCGCGGCGTGATGGCGAGCCGCTCGCGCTCGCGGTGATCGACTTCGACCACTTCAAGGACACCAACGACCGCTTCGGCCACACCGTCGGCGACACGGTGCTCGAGAGTTTCGGCCGCCTGCTGGCCGCCAACTGCCGCGAGAGCGACGTCGCCTGCCGCTATGGCGGCGAGGAGTTCTGCCTGCTGATGCCGCACACCAACGCGCAGGTGGCGCGACGCAAGGTCAATGCGCTGCTGCGCCTGTGGCGCAACCAGACCTTCGAGCTGCAGGGTGGCACGCTGGCCGGCCTGACGTTCTCGGCCGGCATCGCCGATACACGTCAGGCGCCCCAATCGGCGCACGACCTGCTGCGCCGCGCCGACGAGCAGCTGCTCGCCGCCAAGCACAGTGGCCGCGGCCGCGTGCTGGTGCTGGGGTCGTCGGAAGACCAGGCGGCCTGAGGCGCCGCCGCCAAGGCGGTGACGGACGGCTCCGCGCCCACCTTCAGCCCCGGGGGCGACCCCCGACGTCGAGGGGACCGACGCCACGCACTGCCGTCGAATAATGAACCGACCCGCGACGACGGGTCCGGTCATGACGCCATCACCTTCCTCCTTCCGCACGCGCGGCGGCGCCTGTCGATCGCTGCGCGGCAGCCTGCTCGCCGGACTGATCGGCATGGCCGGCGCGGCGCTGGCGCAGCCCGCGGCGCCGCCGGCCACGATGGCCAAGCCCCCGGTGGCCGCGCGCAAGCCGGCTACGGCCTTGCCTGCGCCGCACCCGGCCCAGGCGGCCACCTTTGTCGACGGTCATCGCATCGCACCGATCCCCGGCTGGGTGAAGGCGATCGACGCGCCGACGCAGGCGGCACCCGTCGTGCAAGGCCCGGGCTACCGGCTGCTGCTGTCGGACGTGCAGTTCCGCCTCGATGCGCCCGGCGAGCAGCAGCAGTTCTCGCGCTCGCGCCTCGTCGCCACCCACAGCGGCGCGCTGGCCGAGGTGTCGAAGGCCGAGCTGAGCTTCAACCCCGCCTATCAGACGCTCACGCTGCACGAGGCCGCGATCTGGCGCGACGGCGTGCGCCTGGACCGCCTGAAGGATGCGCGCATCGAACTGCTGCGCCGCGAAGAGCGGCTCGAGCAGAGCACCCTCACCGGCACACGCTCGCTGCTGGTGGTGCTGAACGACGTGCGTGTCGGCGATGCGGTCGACATCGCCTACACCGTGCAGGGCGCCAACCCGATCTTCAAGGGCCGCTTCGCCGACAACCTGCAGGTCGCCTTCGGCAGCGCGGCCGACGTGGTGCACCTGAGCGTGAATCATCCGGTCGAGCGCGACCTGCGCATGAAGGGCATCCGCGTGGAAGTCGCGCCTGCGATCACCGTCGACGGCACGCGCCGCACGATGGCGATCCTGCGCCGCGGGGTGCCGATGGTGCAGGCCGAGGAGCAGGTACCGCCGTGGTTCAAGGTGTGGCCCTCGGTGCAGATCAGCGAATACGCCGGCTGGGACGAGGTGGCACGCTGGGCCGACGACCTGTTCACCAACACCGAGCCGCTGAGCGGTGAACTGGCCGCGCGTGTGCAGGCCTGGCGCGCGCGGGCTCTGCCACCCGAGCAGCTGATCGGCGAGGTGATCGAGGCGGTGCAGGACGAGGTGCGCTACTTCAGCGCCAGCCTGGGCGAGAGCTCGCATCGGCCCAAGGCGCCGGCACGCACCTACGCCGAGCGACTGGGCGACTGCAAGGACAAGGTGGCGCTGCTCAATGCGCTGCTGCGGCAGCTGGGCTTCGACGCCCGGCCGGCGCTGGTGTCGTTGCAGCGCCATCGCGGCCTGGTCGACTACCTGCCCGGGCACGACCAGTTCGACCATGTGATCACGCGGCTCGCGCACGACGGCAAGGTCTGGTGGATCGACGCCACGATGGCCAAGCAGGGCCGCCGGCTGCTCTCGCGCGGCCATCCGTCGTACGGCCTCGCGCTGGTGGCAGCGCCGCAAGCGGGCACGCTGGCGCGCGTGGAGTTGCCGGCCGGCGCGATCGATACCGTCGAGTTCGACCAGCGCTGGGACGTCGCCGACCTCACGCGCGCGGCGCGTTTCACCTCGGTGATCCGCTCGCGCGGCCTGACGGCCGAAGGCTGGCGCAACGCTGTCGACGCGGGCGGCACGCAGCGGCTGGCCGAGAACATCGCCGGCACCTGGGCGCGCGTGCTGCCGGGCATCCGCACCGTCGGCACCCCGCAGATCCGCGACGACCGCGACGCCAACCAGTTCGAGTTCGAACTGCAGTTCGACATGCCGGGCTTCGGCAGCTATGAGCGTGGCACCTTGACGGTGGAGGCGCCCGCGCTCGAACTGCTCGACACGCTGACGGGTCCGCGCGAGGCGCGCCGCGCGATGCCTTGGCTGAACGACCAGCCGCGACAGGTGCGCCAGCGCATCAGCATAGTCGCACCGCGCAAGTTCCAGTCGCGTCCGCCGGCGCCGCAGGACATCGGCGACAAGCATTTCAACCTCGCCTCGCGCATGGAGGTCAGCGGCAACGTCTTCACGCTGACGTTGACCTACGCACGCAAGCTCGACGAGGTACTGCCCGCCGACCTGGCCGCCTATCGCGACCGCGTGCAGACGGCGCGCCGCATCGGCGGCACCACACTGCGCCTGCCGCTGCTGGACGCCGACGCACTGCAAGGTATCTTCACCGACATCGAGCAGCGCACGCAGCGCGTGCACGGCAACACCAGCGACGCGCTGCGCGAGATCGTCGTGCGGCAGGAACTCGAGAGCGCACTGGCCACCGCGACGCTGCGTGTCGCCGGCGAGACCTCGCCGCTGGCCGGCGCGGTACTGCACAAGCGTGCGATCGCGCACAACATGCTCAACCAGTTCGACGCCACGCTGCACGACGTGGACCGCGCGCTGCCGCTGGCGCCGCCGCAACTGGCCGAGTTGCACTACGCACGCGGCCTGGCGCTGCTGTCACTCGGCCGCGCCGACGAGGCGGTGGCGGCGATGCGCCAGGTCAAGGAGCCCGCCAACCGCGCCTTCGTCGCCAAGGGGCTCGGCAATGCGCTGTACTACCAGGGCCGCTACGCCGATGCCGAGGCCGCTTTTCGCGAGGCGGCGGACGATTCAGCAGGCGAAGACCGCGACTTCGCGCTGATCTGGCTCTTCCTGTCGACCGAACGCCAGGGTGCCAAGGGCCAGGTGGCGCTGGCGCCCTACGTCGATCAGGTCGACGCCGCGCGCTGGCCCGGCGCGGTGATCCACTTCCTGGCCGGCCGCACCACGCAGGACGATCTGTTGCGCGAGGCGCGCAAGGACAAGCAGATGGAGCGGCTCAACCTGTCCGAGGCGTGGTTCTATGTCGGCCAGCAGTTGCTGCTGGCCGGCGATGCCGACGGTGCACGCCGCATGTTCCAGCGCACGGTCGAGATCGGTGCTTTGCCGTACCGCGAACACGCGTTCGCGCAAATCGAGCTCAAGCGCGCTGCGGCGCGTTGAGCCCGATTGGCACCTTATCTCGGCGCGTCGATCGAGCGGTGCGCATCGCCCCACACCTCACGCGCGACTTCCACCACCCGCTCCAGCTTGCGCCACTGGTCGTCCACCGACAGCGCGTTGCCGTGGTGCGTGCTCGAGAAGCCGCACTGCGGCGACAGGCACAGGCTGTCCAGCGGCACGAACTTCGCGGCCGCGTCGATGCGGCGCTTGAGATCGTCCTTGCTCTCGAGTTCGCCGACCTTGGTGGTGACGAGGCCGAGGACCACCTTCTTGCCCCGGGGCAGCGCGCGCAGCGGCTCGAAGCCGCCGGCACGCGAGCTGTCGAACTCCATGAAGTAGCCGTCGACGTCGGTCGAGAACATCGCCTCGACCACAGGTTCGTAGCCGCCTTCGGCGACCCAGGCGCTCTTGAAGTTGCCGCGGCAGGTGTGGATCGTCACCGTCATGTCGGCCGGCTTGTCGCGCAGCGCGGCATTGATGGTCGCCGCATACCGCTGCGGCAACGCATCGGGGTCGTCGCCGTTGTTCACGCAGTTCTGCCGGATCTTCGGGTCGCACAGATAGGCGAACGTGATGTCGTCGAGTTGCAGGTAGCGGCAGCCTGCGGCGCCCAGGTGGGCGATGGCCTGCCGATAGGCCGCGGCCACGTCGTCCCAGAACGCGTCGAGTTCGGGGTACACCGCCGTCGAGATCGACGCGCGACCGCCGCGCAGATGCAGCATCGAAGGCGACGGGATCGTCATCTTCGGCGTGCGTGACGTCACCGACTTCAGGAAGGCGAAGTCGTCGACCATCATCGGCCGCGAGCAGCCGATGCGGCCGGTCACGGCGGTGATAGGCGGCTGCTCCTGCCCGGCGATCTTGAACTTCTCGCCCTCGTTCGACTTCAGCTGTACGCCGTCGAGTTGCGACAGGAAATCCAGATGCCACCAGTCGCGCCGGAACTCGCCGTCGGTCACTGCCTGCAGGCCGATCGTTTCCTGCCGGCGCACGGCCTCGCGCACCGCAACGTCCTCGGCTGCCCGCAACGTGGCGGCATCCACTTCAGCGCGCTTGAAGGCGGCGCGGGCCGCTGCCAGCGACTCCGGCCGCAGCAGGCTGCCGACCTGGTCGGCGCGATACGGGGGTGGAGGCATGGGCATTCGGCTTTCAGCTTCTTTGCTAGGAGCGCCATCTTGCCCCAACCGGCGACGCGACTGCGCAAGGCCGCCGGCGACGCGTCGGGCTGGGCACCGTGCCGTCACCGCTGCGCATTGCACGAACACGTTGCGCTCCGGAGTCATCGATGACGCTTTGTAAGGGCTCGATCTGCACATATGCACTCACGTAGAGCCCGGTCGGCTGCGAACGCGGCCCGGCTGGCGAAGCATCTGGAGCCGCCGCCCACTTACTTCCTGTTGAACTCATCCGGGAACGACCATTGCGTCGTCGGCGCACGAGCGTAGCGTCCGCCCCCACTCGGCGTCAGTCCGAGAAGGAGCGGCAGACATGAAACATCACGCCATGGTCTTCGGCGCAGCCAGCCTCTTGCTGGCCTGCAATGGCGGGACCGACAGCGAGAGTGCGGCCGCCGATGCCGCCGCGCAGCAACGCCCCGCAGCGATCGACGCGGCCAGCAACGCCGCGCAGGTGCGCGAGACCGTCGCGGCACTCGGCGGCAATCGGGATCGCGAAACCTCGAACGCGACGACCTTGACGCCGCCCGCGTCCCGAGCCAGGGACCCGGGGCCGCGCACGACCACTGGCGATGCCGGCGGGCCGCTGGACGGGCTCGACGCCAAACAGATGCACGCGTTCAACGTCGGCAAGGCCGACTTCGAGGAGGCCGAGGAGCCCGACGAGGGGCTCGGCCCCACGTTCAATCTCGACAGCTGCGGCGGCTGCCACTCGCAGCCGGCCATCGGCGGAACCAGTCCGAAGGTCAATCCGCAGATGGCCATGGCCAATTCCGCCAACAAGCTGCCGTTGTTCATCACCGCCGACGGGCCCGCGCGCGAGGCCCGCTTCGTGCGCAACCCCGACGGCTCGCCCGACGGCGGCGTGCACGGCCTGTTCACGGTGTCGGGTCGCGTCGGTGCCGAGGGCTGCAACATCCTGCAGCCCGACTTCGCCGCGGAGCTGCGCCGCAACAACGTCGTCTTCCGCATCCCGACGCCGGTGTTCGGTGCCGGCCTGATCGAGAGCATCCCCGACGCCGAGATCCTGAAGAACCAGGCGCGGCAGGCCGCCGCCAAGCAGGCGCTGGGCATCGGCGGGCGACCCAACGTGCTGCTGACGGGCAACTCGATCTCCGGCCAGCCCAACCGCAACGGCAACGACGGCACGATCGGCCGCTTCGGCCACAAGGCGCAGAACAAGTCGCTGCTGATCTTCTCCGGCGAGGCCTACAACGTCGAGATGGGCATCACCAATCTGGCGTTCCCGACCGAGCGCGACGAGTCCGAGGGTTGCGATCTAGCCGCGTCGCCCAACAGCGAAGCCGACTTCTCTGCCAGCGGCGAACACGCCGCCATCGACGGGCTGAGCTCGATCGAGAAGTTCACGCTGTTCATGCGCCTGCTGGCGCCACCCAAGCCATCGAACCAGGTCGCCGGCGCGACACCGGCCTCGATCGACAATGGCAGCAAGCTCTTCGCCGACACCGGCTGCGCGTTGTGCCATACGCCGACGCTGAACACCTATGCCAAGACCTCGCTGCCGGCGATGAGCGGCAAGGCCGTCAACCTGTACTCCGACCTGCTGCTGCACAACATGGGCGCCGGCCTGGCCGACGGCATCCAGCAGGGCCAGGCCGGCGGACGCGAGTGGCGCACCGCGCCGCTGTGGGGGTTGGGCCAGAGGCTGTTCTTCCTGCATGACGGCCGGGCCGACAACCTGCGCTCGGCGATCGCCGCGCACAGCAGCTCGGGCTCGGAGGCCAATGCCGTGACGCGGCGCTTCTTCGCGCTACCCGACAGCCAGCAACAGGACATGCTGAACTTCCTGCGCTCGCTGTAGGGCCGGCGCGTGCCGCCCGCACGGCCCGCCGGTAACCCGAGCGGCCGGCGGGCCCATTGACCTTTGTCAGCCAGACGTTACCTGCCGGACCTATGCTGGCCGCCTCATACGAGGAGACACCCATGGCACGAGACGTATTCGTCGTCGGCGCGGCGCGCACGGCGATCGGCACCTTCAACGGCACGCTGAAGGACACCCCGCTGGCCGACCTGGCCACGCTAGCGGTGAAGACGGCGCTGGCGCGCAGCGGCGCGGCGGCCGACAAAGTGGGCCATCTCAGCATGGGCACGGTGATCCCGACCGAGCCACGCGACGTGTACCTGAGCCGCGTCGCCGCCATCAACGCCGGGCTGCCCAAGGAAACGCCGGCCTTCAACGTGAACCGCCTGTGCGGCTCCGGCCTGCAGGCCATCATCTCGTCGTCGCAGGCGATCCTGCTGGGTGACTGCGAAGTCGCCATCGGCGCCGGTGCCGAATGCATGTCGCGCGGCGCGTACATCATGCCCAGCGCCCGCTTCGGCGCGCGCATGGGCGACGCGCAGGTGCTCGACATGATGGTCGGCGCGCTGCACGACCCGTTCCACAAGATCCACATGGGCATCACGGCCGAGAACGTGGCCGAGCAGTTCGGCATCAGCCGTCAGCAGATGGACGAGCTGTCGGCCGAGAGCCACCGCCGCGCCGCCGCGGCGATTGCCGCCGGCCGCTTCAAGGAGCAGATCGTTGCGGTGATGATCAAGACGCGCAAGGGCGATGTCGCCTTCGACACCGACGAGCACGTGAAGGCCGACACCACCGTCGACACGCTGGCCAAGATGAAGCCGGCCTTCAAGAAGGAAGGCCTGGTCACCGCCGGCAACGCCTCGGGCATCAACGACGGCGCGGGCGCCGTGGTGCTGGCCAGCGGCGAGGCCGTCAAGGCGCAGGGCCTCAAGCCGCTGGCGCGGCTGGTCGGCTACGCGCACGCCGGCGTCGAGCCGACGATCATGGGCATCGGCCCGGTGCCGGCCACGCGCAAGGTGCTCGAGCGCACCGGCCTGTCGGTGAAGGACCTCGACGTGATCGAGAGCAACGAGGCCTTCGCGGCACAGGCCTGCGCTGTCGTCAAGGAGCTCGGCCTCGACCCGGCCAAGGTCAACCCCAACGGCTCGGGCATCTCGCTGGGCCACCCGATCGGCGCCACCGGCGCGATCATCACCACCAAGGCGCTGTACGAACTGCAGCGCGTCGGGGGCCGCTACGCGCTGGTCACCATGTGCATCGGCGGCGGCCAGGGCATCGCGGCGATCTTCGAGCGCTGCTGATTTGTGACGACGCGCTGGCGGCCCCATCGGGGCATGCCTCGCGTCGTCCCGCCCGACCCACGGGAAAGCCAGCCTGCCCGGGCCTACGCCCGGCATGACACACTGGTGGCTTCCATCCACGAGAAGCCGCCATGAACGCCCCCCTGCCCCTGCCCGCGCTGGAGGAGATCCGCCAGCACGAAGACGAGATGGTCGCCATCCGGCGGCAGATCCACTCGAATCCGGAACTCGCCTACCAGGAGCACGCCACCGCCGACCTGGTGGCCGAGCGGCTTGCACGCTGGGGCTACGAAGTGCATCGCGGCCTCGGCGGCACCGGCGTCGTCGGCACATTGCGGGTCGGCACATCCAACCGCCACGTCGGCCTGCGCGCCGACATGGACGCGCTGCCGATCGCCGAGACCAGCGGCAAACCCTGGGCGAGCAAGGTGTTCGGCAAGATGCACGCATGCGGCCACGACGGCCATACCGCGATGCTGCTGGCCGCCGCCCGCCACCTGGCCGCGACGCGCCGCTTCGACGGCCACCTGCATCTCGTGTTCCAGCCCGCCGAGGAAGGCCTTGCCGGCGCCAAGAAGATGCTCGACGACGGCTTCCTGGAGCTGTTCCCGTGCGACGCGATGTTCGGCATGCACAACATGCCGGGCAGGCCGGCCGGCAAGTTCGTCGCGGTGCCCGGCCACGCGATGGCCAGCTCCGACAGCGTGATCATCACCGTGCGCGGCAAGGGCAGCCACGGTGCGATGCCGCACACGTCGATCGACACCATCGTCGCCGCCTCGAGCATCGTGATGGCGCTGCAGACGATCGTGTCGCGCAACGTGCCGCCGCTCGAGATGGGTGTGGTCACGGTGGGCGCCATCCACGCCGGCGACGCGCCGAACGTGATCCCCGGTGAATGCGAGCTGCGCCTGTCGGTGCGCGCCTTCCGCCCCGACGTGCAGGACCTGCTGGAGCGCCGCATCAGCGAGATCGCGCAGACCCAGGCTGCCGTGTACGGCGCCAGCGCTGAGGTGGACTACCAGCGCCGCTACCCGGTGCTCTACAACCACCCGGAGCAGACCGAGTTCTGCCAGCAGGTGGTGCGCGACTGGCTTGGCCCCGAAGGCCTGATCGCCAACCCCGAGCCCATCACCGGCAGCGAGGACTTCGCCTTCTTCCTGCAGAAGGTGCCCGGCTGCTACATCATGATCGGCAACGGCGAGGGCGAGCAGGGCGGCTGCATGGTGCACAACTCCGGCTACGACTTTAACGACGCCGTGCTGCCCACCGGCGCGAGCTACTGGGTGCGGGTGGCCGAGACTTACCTCGCCGCGCGCGGCTGATCCCGCGACGAGGTGCGACTGTCGTGAGCGAACGCGACGACGACGACCCGAAGCCGCGGCGGCGCCGGGCACCGCTGCCGCCAGCGGCTGCGCCCGCGGCGGCCGAGCCGGTGGTGCTGTCGCTGCGCGACGTGACGATGCCGCCGCCCCCTGACAGGCCAGTCGAGCAGACCGACTCGGAATTCGTGCTGTCCGACGACGAGGTTCAACCCGAGCCCTGGCTCGGCGACCCCGATGCCGAGCGGGCTGCGCAGCGTGCCGCCCGCCGCGCGCAGGTGCGGCGCGACCGTTTCCGCGGCGCCCCCGGCGCCGACGCCGATGACGTGCCACAGGTGCTGGTGCTCGATGCCGACGCCGCCTCGCGTCAGCCGCTGTGTGAGCTGCTGGAGAGCTTCGGTTTCCAGGTGACCTCCAGCGCGGCGCTGCCGGCCGCCGAACCGCCGTGGCCGTACGTGGCCGTCTTCGTCGACTTCGCGACGAGGACCGACGACGACGGTGACGGCATCGAGCTGGCCAAGCAGGTGCGCGAGCTGGTGCGCGAGCTGGGCGACGCGCGGTCGGTGATGGTGCTGGTGGCGCAGCAGCTGTCGTCGATCGACCGCGTGCGCGCCGGTCTCGCCGGCTGCGACGAGACGGTGCTGAAGCCGCTCACGCGCGGCAACGTGGCGCGCGCGCTCGACACACGGGGTGTCGCGCTGCCGTCGGACTCACGCCGGGTCTGACCGACTCAGTGGCCGCGTGGACTGGCCCATACGCGCAGCAGCGCGCCGATGCGACGACGCCATGGCAGATGCTCATCCGACAGCGCGTCGAGAAAATCTGACAGTCGCTTCGACTTGGCCATCGTGTAGATCGTCAACGCCACCGTGGCCACGAAGACCACCCCGAAGACCAGCAGGCGCTCGAACAGCGGACGATCGGCCATCGCCAGCAGATTCATGCCGAGGAAGCCCGTGGTCACCGTGCCCACCAGGCCGAAGATCGTCACCACCGTGAGTCGAACCACCGTATTGGCCTGGCGGCGCAGGCTGTCGGCGTCGAGGTAGGCGTTCATGTCGTGCATGCGTTCCTTCACCTCGGCGTGCAGCGCGTTCAGGCCCAGGTGCGTGGTGCACAGGTGAAACAGGGCCCGCACCTGGGCTTGCTCGGACACATCGTGGAACCAGTAGCGATGGGTGAAGCGCAGGAATCCTGCATAGGCGTGGCGGATCGCGCGCTTGAAGTGCCGCACGCTGGCCGGTCGGGCGACGTCCAGGCGCTTGAGCGCATCGACCAGGCGGTCGGAGAACATCAGCAGCGCCGCCTTCTGGAAGTGCGCGATCAGGAACAACATGAAGTGCTGGTGGCGAAACTGCGCCAGCACACCCCGATCGCGACAGCGGAAGAACTCGGCCCTGGCGTCGCCCACCACCACCAGCGCATGGCCGCAGCACAGGTATCGCGTACGCGGCGCGGCGCCGGTGTCGGACCAGAAACGGTCGTAGCAATGACGCTGCTCGAAGTCGGCCAGGTGCTGCTCGCTGAAGGGCAGTGCGCCATCGCCGGCGCCGGTGACCAGGCCCAGGCGCACGAAATCGCTGCGCGTCAGCGCCTGCGGATCGTCCACCGCCAGGTAGGCCATCAGCGGCATGCGGTAGTACTCGATCTGCCGGTAGCGCAGCGCGCCCTCGAGCTCCGAATGGTCGGGCACCAGCGGCCGCAGCACGAACGCCCAGTGCGAGGCGATGCGCGGTGCGCGGTGTTCGCCAACGAATGCCAGGAACACATCACGGGCCTGCGCGTCCGAGCCGGCCAGCACCCGGCCCTGCGCGTCCAGCCACTCGACGCCGGCCATGCTGTGCAGTGGCTCGCCCGTCGCATCCCAGCCCGACGGGTAACCGCGGCCGAACCGGTAGAGGATCTCCTGCGCCTCGCGCAGCGACAGGTCGTCGGCCGCCACCTCCACGTTGAGCAGCACGATGTCGACGTCGTCGAAGAAGTACAGGTCGACATGCACCACCTGGAGAGTGATCGTCGCCGTACCCGCACGCGGCAGCAGCCGGACGGCGCGCACGTCGTCACGACGGAACACATGCATCGACGAGCCGGACGCTTCGCCGTGCCGGCTGCGCCCCTCACCGTAGAGGAACTGCTGCACGAACGGCAGGAAGGTGACGAACTCGTTGTAGTGACGCTCGTGAAATCGATCGGGGTCGCCGGTGTACTCGTCGATCACCCGCCGCCAGGGCGAACCCTCGGACCCGGCGGCCAGCAGCTCCCAGGGACGCTGCTGCACCTCGTCGCCGCGCCGCAGCGCCAGCAGGCGCAGGGGCCACAGCAGAATCTGCCTCAGGTGGCTCACCTGCTGCCCGGTTGCACGCGGGGGCTGCGCGACGTCGATCGTGGCCGACTGCATGGCGCGCAGTGTAGGGTCTGGCGCCGTGGCACCCGAATCGACACGCCGGCCACATGAACCCGTCCATGCCCGCCCTGCCCGAGCGCATCGTCTGCCTCACCGAAGAGCCCACGGAGGTGCTGTATGCGCTCGGCGAACAGCACCGCATCGTCGGCATCTCGGGCTTCACCGTGCGGCCGAAGCAGGCGCGACACGAGAAGCCGCGCGTCAGCGCGTTCACCAGCGCGAAGATCGATCGCATCCTGGCGCTGAAGCCGGATCTCGCGATCGGCTTCTCCGACATCCAGGCCGACATCGCCGCCGCGCTCATCAAGGCCGGCGTCGAGGTGTGGATCGCCAACCATCGCTCGGTCGACGAGATCCTCGGCTACGTGCTGCGCCTGGGCGCGATGGTCGGCGCGGTCGACGCCGCGCGGCGGTACGAGGCGCAGCTGCGCCGGCATCTCGACACGGTGCGCGCCGCGGCATCGTCCTTGCCCTGTCGACCCAGGGTGTACTTCGAGGAATGGGACGACCCGCCGATCAGTGCGATCCGCTGGGTCAGCGAGTTGATCCACGTGGCCGGTGGTGACGACGTCTTTCCGCAACGCGCCGCCGCGAGCCTGGCGCGCGAGCGCATCGTGGCCGATCCGCTGGACATCGTGCGCGCGGCGCCCGACATCGTGATCGGCTCGTGGTGCGGCAAGAAGTTCCGGCCCGAGCGCGTGGCCGCGCGCGCCGGCTGGGCCGAGGTGCCCGCGGTGCGCGACGGCGAGCTGCACGAGGTGAAGTCGCCGCTGATCCTGCAGCCCGGTCCGGCCGCGCTGACCGACGGGCTCGATGCGCTGCATGCGATCATCCATCGCTGGGCCGCCGCGCGCCCCGCCTGACGAAGGAGACACGACATGTTCAAGGCCATCCTGCTGAGCCAGACCGACGAGAAGAAGACCCGCGCCGAGCTGCTCGACCTCGACGACGCACGCCTGCCCGACCGCGACGTGACGGTGGCGGTCGACTACTCGACGCTCAACTTCAAGGACGCGCTGGCCATCACCGGGCGCGGTGCCGTGGTGCGCAGCTGGCCGCTGGTGCCCGGCATCGACCTCGCCGGCACGGTGGAATCGAGCCGCAGTGCCGACTGGAAACCGGGCGACCAGGTCGTCGTCACCGGCTGGGGGCTGGGCGAGAACCACTGGGGCGGCCTGGCGCAGAAGGCGCGGCTCGATGCCGGCTGGCTGCTGCGCATCCCGGCGCCGTTCGACGCGAAGAGCGCGATGACCATCGCCACCGCCGGCTTCACCGCCGCGTTGTGCGTGATGGCGCTGCAGCGTCATGGCCTGAAGGCCGGCGACGGCGAGGTGCTGGTCACCGGCGCGGCCGGCGGTGTCGGCTCGGTCGCGGTGGCGCTGCTGGCGGGGCTGGGTTACACCGTGGTGGCATCGACCGGCCGGCCGCAGGAAGCCGACTACCTGCAAGGCCTGGGCGCGGCGCGCATCATCGACCGCAATACCTTGTCGCAGGCCGGCAAGCCGCTGCAGAAGGAGGTCTGGGCCGGTGCCGTCGACACCGTGGGCAGCCACACGCTGGCCAACGTGTGTGCGCAGACGCGCTTCTACGGCGCGGTGTCGGCCTGCGGGCTGGCGCAGGGCGGCGACTTTCCGACCACGGTGATGCCGTTCATCCTGCGCGGCGTCACGCTGTACGGCATCAACAGCGTGCTGGTACCCAACGAGCTGCGCCGCGAAGCCTGGGCGCTGATGGCGCGTCACCTCGACGCGAAGAAACTGCAGGCGATGACGGTGGAGATCGGCCTGTCGGAGGTGATCGCGTTCGCGCCGAAGCTGCTCGACGGCCAGGTGCGCGGCCGCACGGTGGTCAACACCCGGCGCTAGCCATGCGTCACGCTGCCGCCTGCCACGCGACGCTCACGCTGGGACTGCTGGCAGCGCTGGTGGCGTGCGGCGGCGGAGGCGGCGGCGAGGCGCCGCCCGTGGTGGCCAACCTGTGCCCGGCTTCGCCGGCCGTCGCGGTGAACGGGCCGGCCTGGTGGGGATTCGGCCGGGACGCACAGCACACGGGGCTCGGCGAGATCACGCTGCCCACGCAGAGCCTGTCGTGCATCTACTGGCAGACCTCCGTCGACCTGGCGCCTCAGCTCAATGCCAATGGCGCGTTGTCCACGCACTACGGCTCGCCGGTGATCACCGGCCGCAATACCGTGATGGTGCCGGTGAAGACGGCCACCGATGCCAGCGCCACGCCGCCCTTCCGCGTCGAGGCGCGCGACGGCCATGACGGATCCATCAAGTGGATATTGGCCAGCGACTACCGGCTGCCGCCGCACCGCTGGATCCCGAGCTTCAATCCGGTGCTGGCGCCGCCGCTGGTCGCCGGCGGGCCGCCGCGGCTGGTGATGCCGATGTCTGGCGGACGCCTGCTGGTGCGCGAGGATCCCGATGCCGACACGGGTACGACGCGGGAGTTCACCTTCTTCGACTATGCCGCGGCACCCGCGACCTACGACGCCACGGTGTTCATCAACACGCCGATCACCGTGGACATGCGCGGCAACCTGTTCTTCGGCTTCCAGGTCACCGGCGCCAACCCGGCCGATCTGTCCAGCGGCATCGCGCGCATCCCGGCCAGCGGCAGCGGCGGCAGCTGGGTGGCCACCACGCTGGCCAGCGGCAGTGCCACCTTCGTCAAGCCGCAGACCAACAGCGCACCGGCATTGTCGAAGGACGAGGACTTCGTCTACGTGGTGGTCAACTCGGCCGGCGCGCGACCGTCGGGCCGGCTGCTGCAGTTGAGTGCGACGACACTGGACACGCAGAGCCTGCGCGACCTGATCGACCCGGCCACCGGCGCACCGGCCTGGGTCAGCGACGACTCGACCGCGTCGCCCACCGTCGGCTTCGACGGCGACGTGTTCGTCGGCGTGCTCGAGTCCAACGCCCCGGGGCATCACTTCCGCGGCTGGCTGCTGCATTTCAACGGCGCGCTCACCGAATCACGCACGCCGGGCTCGTTCGGCTGGGACGACACCGTGTCGGTCGTGCCGGCGTCGATGGTGCCGCAGTACACCACCGCGTCGACCTATCTGCTGCTGACCAAGTACAACGACTACGGTGGCGGCGCCGGCGGCGATGGGCGCAACCGCGTGGCGATACTCGACCCGTCGTCATCGCAGGGTGATCCGATCGCGGGCAATGCCATTCGCGTGATGAAGGAAGTGATCACCCAGCTCGGCCCGACCGCCGACCCCGAATACCCGCCCGACGGGGTGAAGGAGTGGTGCATCAACACCGCGGCGGTCGACGTCGCCACGCAGTCGGTGCTGATCAACAACGAGGACGGCCAGCTGTACCGCTGGCACCTGCCGAGCAACAGCTTCACCGAGTCGATCGTGCTGAATCCCGGCCGCCTGCAGTCGTACACGCCGACCGCGATCGGGCCCGACGGCCGGGTCTACGCGGTCAACAACGCCACGCTGCACTCGATCGGCAAGCCCTGACGGCGAGGGCCGTCGCCACGCGCCTTCAGCGTGCCGTGCCGACCCGCGCGTCGGCCTGCTCGCGGATGTGCGCCGGCAGCCGGTTGAGCATCCAGCGAATCGCCGCCGGCACGATCACGATGTCGTCGACCACGCCGAGCAGCGGCACCACCTCGGGGATCAGGTCGATCGGCGACAGCAGGTAGAGCAGCACCCCGGCGGTGCCGATCTTCAGCCAGCCCGGTGCATCGGGATGGCGCAGCGCGAACCACAGACGCCGCGCGTCGCCTTTCACCACCAGCCAGAGAACCGAGATCCGTTTCCACATGGTGACGCTCCTGCCGGGCTATCCCGATCTGCCCGAAGCCCTGAACGTGGGGCCGCCGTGGCGGATGACAAGTCAGCCGCGGCGTCGCCACGCGCGCAGCGCCACCATCAGCATCGCGCCGCTCAAGGTGCCGAGCGCCACCGGGTTGTCGCGCAGCAGCTCAGGCAGCTGCAGCAGCCACTCGGGGCACTTCTGCTCGAGGTAGCGCGCCAGTTCGAACACCTGGGCGGCACTGATGCGCATCGCGTCCTCGAGATGCACCTGCGCCCCGGTCCAGTGGCCGGGCGGCAGCAGACGGGCGAACGCGCCCGCCGCGATGGCACCGAGCGCCAGCGGACCCACCGGCCGCAGCAGCTGGTCGAGCAGCCGCACGCGCAGCGAGTGCGGGGCATCGGCGTAGAAGGCGGCCACCAGCGGTGCCACGCTGGCCAGGGCCGGTGACGGCATGATCAGCGCGGCAGCGTTCGAGGGGTTGGGCTTGTCCATGCGCCGAACCTTAGTCGCCTTGCGCGCCGAAACACAGTCCGGGCAGGCAAGGAAGTGTTTCAGTGCGCGTCAAGACCCGTTCATCGGCAGCCCTCAGTCGTCGCGACGTGGCAGCGTATGGGCCACGCCCTTGTGGCACTCGATGCAGGTCTGGCCCTTGGCACGGCCCTCCTCCATCTTCTCGCGCGAGCGCTGCGTCTGCTTGTGGAAGTCCATCGCTTCCCAGCTGTGGCAGTTGCGGCATTCACGCGAATCGTTCGCCTTCATCGTGGCCCAGACATGCTCGGCCAACTGCGCGCGCCGCTCGTTGAACTTCTCCGGCGTGTCGATCGTGCCGCGCAGGTGATGGAACAGCTCGTTGGTCGCCTGGATCTTGCGCCACAACTTGGCCGTCCACTCCTTGGGCACATGGCAATCCGAGCAGACCGCACGCACGCCGGAGGGGTTGCTGTAGTGCGCGCTCTTGCGGTACTCGGCGTACACGTTGTCGCGCATCTCGTGGCACGAGGTGCAGAACTCCATCGTGTTGGTGGCCTCCATCGCCGTGTTGAACGCGCCCCAGAACAGCACGCCGCCCAGCGCACCCACCAGCACCAACCCGATCACACCGCGCGCGCCGGACCTCATTTCGGCAGACTGACCAGGTGCACCGCGATGTCGGCCGCGATCTGATGGTCGAGCGCACGCAGCGCCGGCATGGCCTCGGCCGGCTGGCCGTTGATGATCTTGTGCAGCATCTCGGCACCGTTGTCGGCCACCGAGCCGAGCGGCGGCGCGTCCTTGAGCTTCTTGCCGTCGACGCCGTGGCAGCCGGCACACAGGGTGTTGAAGTACACCTCGCCCTTGCCGGCATTGCCCTTGGCCTTGTTGGCGGCGTCCAGGTAGCGCGTCATGTCGATCTGCCCCTTGGAGACGAAGAGCGCCAGGTCACCGGCATCCTTGGCACTCAGCTGCGCTTCGCTGTAGCCGTGCGTCTTGTCGCGCAACAGTGCCGCGATGGCGGCCGGGTCCTTGCCGGCGGCGCCCTGGATGCCCTTGATGCCGGTGGCGTGGCCGCCCTTGGCATAGGCACCGTCCTTGCCGCGATAGTCCCAGCCGTGGCACTCCTTGCAGCGCCACGAAGCGTCCTTGCCGTACTTGCCATCCTTCACCGTGTAGCCGGGATGATCCGCAGCGGGCTTGGCGGCCTTGTTCTCGGCGAACCACTTGTCGTACAGCCGGCCGCCGCGCGCGACGGCCGATTCGGTCTCTGCCGCGACGGCGGCAGCACCTGCGACGAGGGACAGCGCCGCGACGCCAATCAGCGCCACACGACGAGCAAAGTGCTTAAGCATCATGCTTTTCTCCAGTTGGGGTGCGTCGACTCTGATCCGTCGCGACGCCACGCAACTTGTCGCTCGTCAAGCCGTGTTTCGACGAAGACGCAAAATGCGTCGTCCCCTAGACGGAACCTGAAGCGGACCTGAAGACGCGGCCCTCGCCGCTTGCACGACGTCGGCCGCGCGGGCTCAGCGCCACATCTTCTTCTTCTTCCAGCGCCGCTCGCCGCGCACGCCGACTTCCTTCATGCCGAGGTAGAACTCGCGGATGTCGTCCTTCTCGCGCAGCACCTCGCAGCGGTCTTCCATGACGATGCGGCCGTTCTCGAGCACGTAGCCGTAGTCGGCCACGTTGAGCGCCATGTTGGCGTTCTGTTCGACCAGCAGGATGGTCGTGCCGCGCTCGCGGTTGATGCGCACGACGATCTCGAAGATCTCGCGCGTGAGCTTGGGGCTCAGGCCCAGGCTCGGCTCGTCGAGCAGCACCAGCTCGGGCGCGCCCATCAGCGCGCGGCTGATCGCCAGCATCTGCTGCTGGCCACCGGACAGCAACCCGGCGTCCTGCTTCTCGCGCTCGCGCAGGATCGGGAAGTAGGTGTACACGAGCTCCAGGTCGCGCTGCAGTCCGTCGCGGTCGCGGCGCGTGTAGCCGCCCATCAGCAGGTTCTCGCGCACCGACAGCAGCGGAAACACCTCGCGCCCCTCGGGCACGTGCACGAGGCCGCGGCGCACGATGTCGGCCGGATCGTGCGCGGTGATGTCCTCACCCTTGAAGTGAACGCTGCCGCGGTTGGGATCGAGCACGCCGGAGATCGTCTTCAGGATCGTCGACTTGCCGGCGCCGTTGCTGCCGAGCACGGTGGCGATCTCGCCCTTGCGCACCTTGAGGCTGACGCCGCGGATGGCACGGATCGGGCCGTAGGCGCTCTCGACGTTGGCGAGCACCAGCAGCTCGTCGGCCGTCGTCGTCGTCACGTCGCTCACGCCGCAGCCCTTCGACGCAGCGCCGACATGTCGTCGGTGGAGCCGAGGTAGGCCTCGATCACGCCCGGGTGCGCCTGCACCTCGGCCGGCGTGCCGAGCGCGAGCACCTCGCCCTGATTCATCGCCAGCACGCGGTCGGACACGCGCGACACCAGGCTCATGTCGTGCTCGACCATCAGCACCGTGATGCCGAGTTCCTTGCGGATGTCGCGGATCCACCAGGCCATGTCCTCGGTTTCCTCGACGTTCAGCCCCGACGACGGCTCGTCGAGCAGCAGCAGCTTCGGGCTCATGCACAGCGCACGCGCCACCTCCACCACCTTGCGCACGCCGTACGGCAACCCATGCACCATCGCGTCGCGGTGGTGCTGCAGGTCGAGCAGCTCGATCACCTGCTCGGCTCGTGTGCGCGCCTCGCGTTCGGCCCGCCGTGCCGTCGGCGTGAAGAGCAGGTTGTGCCAGACACCACTGGCCTGGTGCACGTGGTGCCCGATCAGCAGGTTCTGCAGCACCGAAGCATGCTCGAACAGCTCGATGTTCTGGAACGTGCGTGCAATGCCCAGCTTGGCGATCTGGTGCGGCGGCAGGTCGTTGAGGCGCCGCCCCTCGAACTCCAGCGTGCCGCCGGTCGGGTTGTAGATGCGGCTGATCAGGTTGAACACTGTCGTCTTGCCGGCGCCGTTGGGCCCGATCAGCGTGAACACCTCGCCTTTGCGGACTTCGAAGCTGACCTTGTTGACGGCCAGCACGCCGCCGAAGCGCACGCTGAGGTCGCGGACAGCCAACAGCACGGTCGTGTCGTTCATTGGCACACGACCATCGTGCTGACGAACGCCGGCTGCCGGCCCGTTGCGGTCGTTCGCGAATGCCGCTCTTGGACCGAGTACTGCGCATCGCGGCAGGCGGTACCCGCCCGGGGCTCATACTGGGTCGGCCCTCGCCTGTGGCGAGGGCTCCG
>CALMQI010000195.1 GCA_937871935.1 uncultured Burkholderiales bacterium | reverse complement strand
GAGGTCCTCGATCGAGTAGATGTCGTGGTGCGGCGGCGGCGAGATCAGCTCGACGCCGGGCGTGGAGTAGCGCAGCTCGGCGATGTACTCGGACACCTTGCGTCCCGGAAGCTGGCCGCCTTCGCCGGGCTTCGCGCCCTGCGCCATCTTGATCTGGATATCGTCGGCGTTGACGAGGTATTCGGTGGTCACCCCGAAGCGGCCCGATGCGACCTGCTTGATCGCCGAGCGCATCGAATCGCCGTTGGCCAGCGCGGTGAAGCGGTCGGTCTCCTCCCCGCCTTCGCCGGTGTTGGAGCGTCCGCCGATGCGGTTCATCGCGATCGCCAGCGTGGTGTGCGCCTCGCGGCTGATCGAGCCATAGCTCATCGCACCCGTGGCGAAGCGCTTGACGATCGCACTTGCGGGCTCGACCTCGTCGAGCGGAATCGCATCTCCCAGGGCGATCTCGAACAGCGAGCGCGGAGCGGTGCCGGCGTTTCGGGCACGGGCTCTCTCCTGCCGCAACATCAATTTGCGGCCCCAGGCATCGGGTGCACAGTCCGAGAACGCCGACAGGAGGCCCGTGGCTGAATGATGTGGGCCAGGCGTGAGACGCAGACTGGGTGCGAGCGCGAAAGCGCCCCGCCGCTTGATCCAGGAAGTGTCATTGACGAATGACGACGTCTCACGGCCGGTGCGCTCACGCGCCCACAGCCGGCCGACGGGGACCGTCTCGTCGTGGAGATCGATTTGAACGTGCAGCTCCCGTTCCATGCGCTCAGTCCGTGCGCGGCTGCCTGATGCGCTTCGGCAGCCTCTCTTCTTCGAGTGCCAGCCCCACACGGTCCTGCCCGGGGTCGGCCAGCACGGACAGGCGATCGGTCATATCCAGCACGAACAGGATCGACGCGTAGATGCCGATCGAGACGCCGCGCGCCGCGCACAGGAAGCTGTCGCGCTGGGCGATGATCCGGCCACCCATGTCCGAGAGCTTCATGGGGATGATCTTGCCTGCGTAGGGCGCTGCGAAGGCCACGCGCGCCTTGCCGCCGGTCGCTGCCCCCTGATGCGAAAAGACGGTGATGAACAGGCTTTCACCGGTGATGACGCGACGGGCGGCCTGGCCGAGCTTGCCGAGCAAGCCAGGCTTCTTGTCGCTTGAGGAGGGTAGGGGATCGTGACGACGCTGACGCGGTGTCCACTCGATCAGGCCGATCGCATCGTAGGCATTCACCAAGTTGAACACGGCATCCATGCTGGTGCCGGCATCGGCGGCGATTTCATTGAGGCGTGCTGGCGTTTCCATAAAAGTGACGATCGACCCGTGATCACGGAACTCGGCTTCAGCGGATACTCGGCCCTTGAGTCGGTATGTGCCACCCGGATCAAGGTGCCCGGCGAGACGACCGGTGCCTTTGAGGATGGTTTGCAGCCAGACCAGCTCGGCGTATGGTCGGGCGGGTTCTTTTTCGCGCAACTGGATCAGCTCGCGCGTGGTGTCCTTCTGCGGTGGATAGAAGTCCTTGATGACCTTGAACACGAACGGAAAACTCGGCAGGTCGAACACCAGCATCACCATGCCCTTGATGCCGGGCGCGACGCGGAAGGCGTCGCTCGAATGGCGCAGGTGGTAAAGGAAGTCGCGGTAGAACAGGTTCTTGCCCTGCTTCTGCAGGCCGAGTGCGCTGTAGATCTCCGAGCGGGGCTTGCGCGGCATCAGCGAGCGCAGGAACTGCACGTAGGCGCTCGGGATCTCCATGTCGACCATGAAGTAGGCCCGTGCGAAGCTGAACAGCATCAGCAGATCGTCCTCGCCGAACAGCGCCGCATCGATCGCCAGTTCGCCGCCGGCGGTGTGCAGGATCGGCAGCGCGAACGGCGTCTCGTTGAAGCCGTTGACGATCTTGCCGACGACGTAGGCGCCCTTGTTGCGGAAGAACAGGCTCGACAGCACCTGCACCTGGTAGTTGGTGCGCAGCCGCACCTCGCCGGTGTGGGCGCGCAGCGCGGCGACCACCTGGTCGACGTCGCGGCCGAGATCCTCGAAAGCGCGTTCGAGCTGGCAGTTGTTGATCATGCGCAGCAGCGACTCGCGCAGGCTGTCGCGCGTGGGGTAGTAGGCGCGGTAGGTCGGCAGCGACGCCGGCTCGTCGTTCTCGATGTATTCGGTGGATACCGCCGGCCGCACGAAGATGAAGTCGTTGCGGAAGTAGTCGCGGTGCAGGATCTTCGTCGTCACCGAGTTGAAGAAGGTCTCGGCCAGCTCGGGCTGGTGGTGGTTGGTCAGCAGGCCGATGTAGTGCAGCTTGGCCTGCTGCCAGCTGTCCATCGACAGATGATTGATGTCGAACTCGCGCTGCAGCCGCTCCACCGCCTCGTCGACGCGACGGTCGTAGTACTCGATGCGCTCGCGCTGCGCGCGCTGCTGGCCGTGCCAGTCGGCCGTCTCGAAGCGTGTCTTCGCCGCCGCGCTGGTCGCGCGGAACAGACGATAGTGCCTGTCGAAACCCTCGAGCAGCGCGCGCGCGATGTCGAAGGCGCGGCTGTCGGTGAACTGGGTCGGAAACTTCATCGTCATGCACGCGTCCCGCTGGCGCCGCCGCGCGCATAGCGTGTCTTCAGGCCACCGAGCGCCAGGCCGTAGGCGGCGTGCACGTCGCTCGCCAGTGCCACCGTCATCTGCAGGTCGACCAGCAGCCCGTTGTGCAGGCCGTAGACCCAGCCGTGCACCACCACCGTCTGCCCGCGCGCCCAGGCATCCTGCACCACGGTGGTCTCGCACACGTTGGCCGCCTGCTCGAGCACGTTGAGTTCGCACAGCGCCTTGTGGCGGATCTCGTCGTCGCCCAGCCCGTCGAGGAACACGCGGTGCTTGTTGCGCACGTCCTGCACGTGGCGCAGCCAGTTGTCGGCGACGCCTACCCGCGTGCCCATCATCGCCGCGTGCACGCCGCTGCAGCCGTAGTGGCCGACGACCATGACGTGCTGCACCTTCAGCCGGTCGATCGCGAACTGCACCACCGACAGGCAGTTGAGATCGGAATGCACGACCACGTTGGCGACATTACGATGCACGAACAGCTCGCCCGGCAACAGGTCGACGATCTCATTGGCCGGCACACGGCTGTCGGCGCAGCCGATCCACAGGTATTGGGGTGCCTGCTGCTGCTGCAACCGCGTGAAGAACCCGGGTGAACTCGCCTCGGTCTTCGCGGCCCAGCGCCGGTTGCTGTCGAACAGGTCTTGCAGGGCGTGGTCGGTTGTCACGTCGGGCTGGACGCAGGCTGGCTGCGCGGCATCGCTGTGCGGGCGATTCTGCCCGTTTTGCTCGACGGGCCGTTGCGCCCGGTCGACCCTCAGTCGAAGGCCGGCAGCGGCGCATCGTCGAGCAGCCGCCGGGCATGCTCGTAGTCGGGTACCACCGAGCGCACCACGTCCCAGAACGCCGGGCTGTGGTTCATCTCGCGCAGGTGGGCGAGCTCGTGCGCTGCCACGTAGTCGATCACCGGCAAGGCAAAGTGCACCAGCCGCCAGTGCAGGCGGATCGATCCGTTGGCGTTGGCGCTGCCCCAGCGCGTGGCCGCCGAGCTCAGCGCCAGACGGCGCACGTGCACACCCAGGCGCGGTGCCAGCTGCGCGCAGCGTTCGTCGAACACGCGGCGTGCCTGGCGCTGCAGCCAGGATTGCACCGCGTCGCGGATCTGCTGCGCGGTCGCGTCGTGCGGCAGGCCGACGTGCAGCCGCGTGGCGCCGAGCGGGGTGTCGTCGCCGCGCAGCACGGCGCCCACCACCTGCGGGTCGAGCACCAGCTGCACCGGGCGGCCGAGGAACGGCAGCTGGCCGCCGACGCGCCACTCGATGCGCGCGGCCTCGAGCCGGGCACGGCGTTCACGCTGCTCGTGCAACTTGCGCAGGATCCAGCCGCCGCGTTCGCGCAACGCCGACTCGATATCGGCCACCGTCACCCAACGCGGCGCGCTGACGGCCAGGCCGTCGACGCCGACCGAGAAGCCGATGCTGCGCCGGCGCGCGCGCCGCAGTTCGTAGGCCACGCGGTGGCCCTCGAGCGCCAGCGCCCGATTGGCGCGCGGGTGCTCCCATTGCATCGCCGGCGCGAGCGCAGCGGATGGCGGCGCCAGCGGCGGCGGCCGCGTCGACGACATGGCCGGCGGCGCGGCCGGCCACACCGGGTCGGGTGGCGCGCTGTCGAACAACGACAGTTGGGCCGGCGGCGGCTCGCGCAGCATCGGCATCAGCGCGGCGCCACCGCCGGCTGCGGCGCGGGCGTTTCTGCCCCCGCATAGGCCCCCGGGTCGAGGCGACGCATCTCGGTCTCGATCCACCCTTCGACTTCACGCATCAGCTCGTCGGCCTCACGGCCGACGCTGGCAATCGGCGCGCCGATCGACACGTCGATCATGCCGGGGCGCAACAGGTAGCTCTTGCGCGGCCAGCAGCGCGCCGACGTCACCGCGATCGGCACGATCGGCGTGCCGGTGGCAATAGCCAGGCGCGCGGCGCCGTTCTTGTAGGTGCCCTGGCTGCCCCGCGTGGTGCGGGTGCCCTCGGGGAACATGATGACCCAGACGCCTTCGCTCATCAGGCGGCGGCCCTGCGCGGCGACGCGGGCCCAAGCCTCGGCGCGCTTGCTGCGATCGATGTGGATCATGTCGAGCCGACCCATTGCCCAGCCGAAGAACGGGATGAGCAGCAACTCGCGCTTGAACACGTAGGCCAGCGGATGCGGCATCAGCGTGGGCAGCGCGAAGGTTTCCCAGGTCGACTGGTGCTTGGCCGCCAGGATCACCGCGGCCGTGCCCTGCGCCGCCGTCGGCACGTGGTGCATGCCCTGCACGCGGGCGCGGATGCCGCAGATGTAGCGCGAACCGAGCATCGTGAGGCGCAGCCAGCCGACGACCAGCCAGTACAGCGGCTGCCCGCGCTGGAAGATCGACACCGCCAGCACCATCAGCGCCCAGGGCACCACCGTGACCAGCAGCCACAGCACGTACAGCGCCGAACGCACCGACCAGACGAGGCGCTGCATCGTCAGTGCAGGGCCCCGGGTCCGGAGACCGGCGTGTGCGCGCGCTCGAGCAGGTAGTCGGCGAACGCGCCGAGATCGGCATGCACCTCGGTGGCCGGCACCTGCTCGACGATGCGCTGCACCTCTTCGGCGCTCAAGCGAGCTGCGCGGCCGCTGCGCACCAGATGCGGCTCGCAACCCGCGGTCTGTGCGGCCTGCAGGTCACGCAGCGTATCGCACACCATCGGCACGGTGGCCAGTTCGATGCCGTATCGCTCGCCGATGCTCAGCATCAGCCCCGGCTTGGGCTTGCGGCAGTCGCACTGGTCTTCCGGCGTGTGCGGGCAGAAGAACACCGCATCGAGCCGGCCGCCGGCCTGCATCAGCTTGTGCATCATGTGCGCGTGAACGGCGTTGATCGCTGCCATGTCGATCATGCCGCGGCCAATGCCGGCCTGATTGGTGGCCAGCACGGTGTGCCAGCCGGCATGGTTGAGTCGCGCCACCGCTTCCAGCGCACCAGGGATCGGCTCCCACTCCTCCGGCGCCTTGACGTGGTCGTCGCGATAGGTGTTGAGGATGCCGTCGCGGCCGAGGATCACGAGCTTGAGGATGTGCTGCATAGGACGGGATTGTCGGCTCGAGTCAGGTGGCGCGTATCAGCCGTCCAGCCGCGACAGGTCGGCGACCCGGTTCATCACGCGGTGCAGCGCAGCCAGCAGCGCCAGCCGGTTGGCGCGCAGCGCCGGGTCGTCGGCGTTGACCATCACCTGATCGAAGAACGCGTCGACCGGGCCCTTCAGTGCCGCCAGCTCGCGCAGCGAGGCGGCGTAGTCGCGCTGATCGAACAGCGCGTCGGCACGCGGCGCGATGGCCGACAAGGCGGCGTGCAGCGCACGCTCGGCGGCCTCGACGAATAGATGCGGATCCACTGCGCCGGGCGCGGCGGCGTCGCTCTTCTTCAGGATGTTGCCGATGCGCTTGTTGGCCGCCGCCAGCGCGGCGGACTCCGGCATGCCGGCAAAGGCGCGCACCGCGGCCAGCCGCATCGGCACGTCGGCCATGCGCGCCGGCGCGAGGCCGAGCACGGCGTCGACTTCCTGAGCGGAGCTGCCGAGGTCGCGCAGCAGCACCGCCAGGCGTTCGTGGAAGAAGCGCTGCAGTTCGGCGTCGACCGGCGACCAGCCGACGCGGCCGGTGAAGGCCGCCTGCGCGATGCCGATCAGCTCGGGCAGATCGATCGCGACCGCGCGCTCGATCAGCATGCGCAGCACGCCGAGCGCATGCCGGCGCAAGGCGAACGGGTCCTTGTCGCCGGTGGGCAGCTGGCCGATGCCGAACAGGCCGACCAGTGTCTCCATCTTGTCGGCCAGTGCGACGACAAGGCCGACCTCCTGGCGCGGCAGCGCGTCGCCGGCGAAGCGCGGCTTGTAGTGATCCTCCACCGCGAAGGCCACCGCCTCGCTCTCGCCGTCGTGGCGCGCGTAGTAGCCGCCCATCACCCCCTGCAGCTCGGGAAACTCGCCGACCATGTCGGTCAGCAGGTCGGCCTTGGCCAGCCGCGCGGCGCAGTCGGCCTGCGCGGCCAGTGCAGGACCACCGAGCTGTGCGCCAATGACCTTGGCGATCGCGCGCACGCGTGCGACGCGCTCGCCCATGGTGCCCAGCCTGGCGTGATAGACCACCTTGTCCAGACCCGGCAGCCGTGCCTGCAGACTGCGCTTGCGGTCCTGGTCGAAGAAGAACTTGGCGTCGGCCAGGCGCGGTCGCACGACGCGCTCGTTGCCCTGCACCACCGCACGCGGATCCTGCGGCCGCACGTTGCTGACCACGAGGAACTGGTTCGTCAGCCGGCCCTGCGCGTCGAGCAGTGGAAAGTACTTCTGGTTGGCCTTCATCGTGAGGATCAGGCACTCGCTCGGCACTTCGAGGAACGCGGCGTCGAAGCGGCAGCGCAGCACGTTGGGCCGCTCGACCAGCGCCGTGACCTCGTCGAGCAGCGCGTCGTCATCGGTCGGCGTCAGGCCCTGCTCGCGCGCGGCGTGCTGCAGTTGGCGCACGATGTCGGCGCGGCGATGGTCGAAGCCGGCGATCACGGCGCCTTGTTCGAGCAGCTGACGCTCGTAGTGATCGGCATCCTGCAGGTTCACCGGATCCATCGGCGCCTCGAAGCGATGGCCCCGGGTGACGCGGCCGGCAGGCAGGCCGAGCGCGGTGACCGGCACGACGTCGGCGCCGTGCAGCGCGACCAGGCCATGCGCCGGACGCACGAAGCGCACGCCGCTCCAGCCGTCGGCGAGTTGATAGGTCATGGCCTTGGGAATCGGCAGCTGCGCCAGTGCATGATCGAGCGCCACTTGCAGCCCGGCGGCCAGCACCACGCCGCGTTCGACCGTATGCAGGAAGATCGCCTCGGCCTTGCCGTCGGCCTGCACGAGCAGGCGGTCGCTGCCATCGACGGCGTTGGGCCACAACTCGGCCAGGTGCTCGCGGCCTAGCTTGGCGAGCGCCTTGCGCAACGCCGGCGTCGCCTGCTGGCTCTTGTCGAGTGCCACCGACACCGGCATCACCTTGCGCGCCACCTCCCGGTCGGCGGCCACGGCGGCCACCCCGCTGATCAGCGCTGCCAGCCGCCGCGGCGTCGCGAACGCGGCCACGCTGGAGTGCTCGCCCGCCAACCCCTGCGACCTGAGGCTCGCCGCCAGTTCGTGCGCGAACGCATCGCCCAGCCGCCGCAGCGCCTTCGGCGGCAGCTCCTCGACCAGCAGCTCGACGAGCAGGCTATGGGTGCTCATGCCGACGCTCCGGTGCCGAGGTCGCCCTTGCCGGCGTTCTTGGCCGCCCACTGCGCCACTACCTCGTCGGCCCAGGCCCTGGGCGCCATCGGGAAGCCCAGGCGCGCACGACTGTCGAGGTAGCTCTGCGCCACGCTGCGTGCGAGGTTGCGGATGCGGCCGATGTAGGCCGCGCGCTCGGTGACGCTGATCGCGCCGCGCGCGTCCAGCAGGTTGAAGGTGTGCGCGCTCTTCAGCACCTGCTCGTAGGCCGGCAGCGCGAGCTGCTGGCGCATCAGGTATTGCGCCTGTTGCTCGTGCTTGCCGAAGGCGAGCAGCAGGAACTCGACGTCGCTGTGCTCGAAGTTGTAGGCGCTCTGCTCGACCTCGTTCTGGTGGTAGACGTCGCGGTAGCTGATGCCGGGCGCCCAGGTCAGGTCGAACAGGCTCTCGACGCCCTGGATGTACATCGCCAGCCGCTCCAGGCCGTAGGTGATCTCGCCGGTGATGGGCCGGCATTCGATGCCGCCGACCTGCTGGAAGTAGGTGAACTGCGTCACCTCCATGCCGTTCAGCCACACCTCCCAGCCGAGGCCCCAGCAGCCGAGCGTGGGGTTCTCCCAGTCGTCCTCGACGAAACGCACGTCGTTGGTCGTCAGGTCGAAGCCGAGCGCTTCGAGCGAGCCGAGATAGAGCTCCAGGATGTTGGCCGGCGCGGGCTTGAGCACCACCTGGTACTGGTAGTAGTGCTGCAGCCGGTTCGGGTTCTCGCCGTAGCGACCGTCCTTGGGCCGGCGGCTCGGCTGCACGTAGGCCGCCTTCCACGGCTCAGGGCCGAGCGCACGCAGAAACGTCGCGGTGTGGCTGGTGCCGGCGCCGACTTCCATGTCGTAGGGCTGCAGCAACGCGCAGCCCTGCGCGTCCCAGTAGGTCTGCAGCTTGAGGATGATCTGTTGGAAGCTGAGCATCGCGCGCGTTCGGCGTAAACCCTGGATTCTATGGGTCGGCCCCGCCGCTACCCTCGCTCGATGACAGCGCAGCAGATCGTCCTGAGCATGGTGCTGGCCACCATGGTGTTCTCGGTGGCGCTGGAGTTGAAGGTCGACGATTTCCGCCGTGTCGCGCAGACGCCGCGCGCGGTGGTCGGCGGTCTCGTGCCGCAGTTCGTGCTGCTGCCCGGCGCCACCTGGCTCGTCACGCTGCTGCTGAACCTGCCGCCCAACGTCGAGGCCGCGATGATCCTGGTGGCAGCCTGCCCGGGGGGCTCGCTGAGCAACGTGGTCACCCACCTCGGCCGCGGCAACACCGCGCTTTCAGTGAGCATCTCGGCGGTGGCCAGCCTGCTCGCGCTGGTGCTGACGCCGCTGAACTTCACCTGGATGGTGTCGACCAATCCGGCCACCAAGGCGTGGCTGCGCACGCTCGACATCGACCCGACCGGCATCTGGTGGAGCCTGCTCGCGCTGCTGGCGCTGCCGATGACACTCGGACTGCTGGTCGGCCACTACGCGCCGGTGTTCGCCGCGGCGATGCGCAAGCCGCTCGGCCGCTTCAGCGTCGGCGCGCTGCTGCTGTTCATCGCGGCCGGGCTGTTCCGCGAGCGCGCGCTGCTGACGGCGCAGATCGTGCCGCAGTTGATCATCGTGGTGCTGCACAACGCGCTCGGCCTGCTGCTCGGCTGGTTGTGCGCGCTGGCCTTTCGCGTCGGCAGGCGCGATACGCGCGCCATCGTCATCGAGGGCGGCATGCAGAACTCGGGGCTGGCGCTGGGCATCATCGCGGTGCAGTTCAACGCCGATCTCGGCATGGTCATCATCGCCAGCCTGTGGGGCATCTGGCATATCGTGTCGGGTCTGACACTGGCCTGGACCTGGAGACGCCACGATGCTCGACTGGCTGATTGAAGGCGCGACCGTCGTCGACGGCACCGGCACCGAGCCGTTCACCGCCGACGTCGGCGTGCAGGGTGGCCGCATCGTCGACGTCGGCCGTATCACGTCGGCGGCACGCGAACGCCTGCGCGCCGACGGCGCCTGGCTGACGCCCGGCTTCGTCGACATCCACACCCACTACGACGGCCAGGCGAGCTGGGACGAGACCTTCTCGCCGAGCATCTGGCACGGCGTGACGACACTGGTGATGGGCAACTGCGGCGTCGGCTTCGCCCCGCTGAAGGCCGGCGACCGCGCGCGCGCCTGCGCCGACCTGATCACGCTGATGGAAGGCGTGGAGGACATCCCCGGCGTCGCGCTGGCCGAGGGTGTGCGCTTCGACTGGCAGAGCTTTCCCCAGTACATGGACGCACTCGACAAGATGCCGCACAGCCTGGACTTCTGCGTGCAGGTGCCACACGACCCGGTGCGCATGGCGGTGATGGGCGATCGCGCGTTGGCGCAACAGGCGGCGACCGCCGACGACGTGGCCGCGATGCGCGCCGTCGTGCGCGAGGCCTTGTGTGCCGGCGCGGCAGGCTTTTCCACCGGCCGCACCGACAACCACCGCACGGCGGCCGGCCACGAGACGCCGGCCTCGGAGGCCAGCGCGGCCGAGCTGACCGGCATCGCGTCGGCGTTCGACGGGCTCGGCCACGGTGTCGTGCAGGTCGTCAGCGACTTCGATCTGCTGCGCGGCGCCGTGCGCTTCGATGCCGAATTCGACCTCGTCGAGCAACTCGCCCGCGCCAGCAGGCGGCCGCTGTCGATGACGTGGTTGCAGCGCGACCCCGGCGGCGAGCAGTGGAAGGCGATCCGCGCACGCGTCGACGCGGCCGTTGCTTCAGGATTGCCGCTGTACCTGCAGACCGCGTCGCGCGCGATCGGCGTCATCAACGGCCTGGACGCGAGCTTCCATCCGTTCATGGGCTTTCCGGGCTACATCGAGGTGGCCGCGCTGCCGCTGGCCGAACGCGCGGCCGCGCTGCGCGAGCCGGCGCGCAAGGCCCGCATCCTGGCCGAGAAGAGCCAGCGTCTGGCCGGCGACGGCACGCCGATCCCGCCGCTGGTGGACATCCTGCTCGCGCGCATCGAGCTGATCGCCGCACGCATGTTCCCGCTGGCGGTGCAGCCCGACTACGAGCCGCCGGTGACGCAGAGCTTCTATGTGCGCGCCAAGCAGCGCGGCATCACCGCGCTCGAGGCGCTGTACGACCATCTGGCCGAGGGTGACGGCTCGAACCTGATCTACTTTCCGATCTTCAACTACAACGACGGCTCGCTCGGCGTCGTGCGCGAGATGCTCGGCCATCCGCGCGCGCTGTTCGGCCTGAGCGACGCCGGCGCCCATGTCGGTACGGTGTGCGACGCCAGCTGCACGACCTTTCTGCTGACGCACTGGGTGCGTGATCGCGCCGATGGCCGGCTCCCGCTGGCGTGTGCGGTGCAGATGCTGACGTCGCGCAATGCGCGCCACATCGGGCTGGCCGATCGCGGCACGATCGCGCTCGGCCAGCGCGCCGACCTGAATCTGATCGACCCGCAGGCGCTGGCCGTCGGCACACCGCAACTGCTGCGCGACCTGCCGGCTGGTGGCAAGCGCTTCGTGCAGCGCGGCGCGGGCTACCTCGGCACCTGGGTCGCGGGACGCCAGGTCCGCGCCGGCATGCAGCTCACGGCCGAGCGTCCCGGGCGGCTCGTGCGCTGCGGGCAGCGCTGAAGGCCAGCACGCCGATCCCCAGCACCAGCCAGGGCCAGTCGCCCGAGCGCGCCGCCCACCAGGCATAGGGCGTGATGCCGGTACGGCCCTGCACGCTGGCCTCCAGCACGCCGCGGGTGAACGGCGGCAGCGACGCGGTCACGTGTCCCTGGTGGTCGATCACCGCCGTCGCGCCGGTATTGGTGGCGCGCAGCATCGGACGCTGGAACTCGAGCGAACGCAACCGCGAGATGTTGAGGTGCTGGGCCACCGCGATGGTGTCGCCGAACCAGCCGATGTTGCTGATGTTGGCAAACATCGTCGGTGCCGTCGCCGGCTCGGCGAAACGCAGCGCCAGTTCGTCGCCGAACAGGTCTTCGTAGCAGATGTTCGGTGCGATGCGCTCGCCGCGGAAGGCGAACGACGGCGCATTGCGCGGGCCGCGCATGAAGTCGCCGAGCGGAATGTTCATCAGCTCGGTGAACCAGCGAAAACCGGTCGGAATGAACTCACCGAACGGCACCAGGTGCACCTTGTCGTAGCGGTACGGTGGCGCCTCACCCGCGCGCGCCGTCAGGCCGACCACCGAATTGCTGTATCCGCGAGCGTAGTCGCCCAGCGGCACGCCGATCAGTGCGGCCTGATCGGCGCGGTCGAAGCGCGCCACCAGCGTCGGCCAGTAGCCGGGGGTCAGCTCCTGCAACTGGTCGGGCAACAGCGGCACCGCGGTCTCCGGCGCGACGATCAGCTCGCCACGTGCTGCATCGAGCGCGCCGGCCAGCCATTGCAGCGTCTCGGGCAGGCGTTCGGCGGCGAACTTCTCGTCCTGCGCCACGTTGGTCTGCACGAGGCTCACGCCGAGCGTGCGACCCGGCTGCGAGAACTCGTTGCGCGGCAGCAGCGCCAGCGCAACCAGCACGACGATCGCAAGTGCGCCCGCCATCGGATGCCGGCGCGATTGCGCCAGCAACGCGGACAGCCATGCGGCGGCCGCGCCGATACCGAGCACGCCGAGCCAGGGCGCCAGCGCTGCCAGCGGCGAGTCGACCTGCGCGTAACCCGACCCCGCCCACGGAAAACCGGTGAACAGCGCCGTGCGCGCCCACTCGGCAAGCAGCCAGGAGGCGGCGAACAGCGTGGCTTGAGCGATCGGCTGCTGGCTGCGCCAGCGCGCGGCCAGCGCCATGGCCGCAGCCAGGTATAGCGACAGCGCGGCGCACAGTGCGAACACGGCCAGCGCCGCCAGCCAGGCCGGCAGGTGGCCGTAACGGTGCATGCTGATGAAGAGCCACCATACCGACGACGCCAGCCAGGCGGTACCGAAGACGAGACCGAGCAGCGCGGCGCGGCGGGGACTCGCGTGCTGCACGCGCCAGGCCAGCAGTGCGGTGGCCAGCAGCGGCAGCAGCCAGGCCTCGGTGCGGTGAAAGGCCAGCGTCTGCAGCACGCCTGCCAGCGCGAGCAGCCCGCATTCGACGGCCAGAGCGCCCCGGCGCGGCGGCTTCGGCTGCGCGGGCGCCACCGCGATCAGGACTCGGTCGAGGGTGTGGGCACGGCACGGAACCAGCGCACCGCGCCGCCGCGGGTCAGCAGGACGGTGAAGTTGAGGCCACCGATCTGCACCGTCTCGCCACGCCGCGGCACCCGGCCATGCTCGTGGGCGACCAGACCGCCGATGGTGTCGAATTCGCCCTCGGGCAGCGAGACGCCGAAGACCTCGTTGACTGCGGCGATGGCGGCGTCGCCGGCCACGCGCTGCGAGCCGTCGGCCAACGTGTAGACCCCGCGATCGACCTCGTGCTCGTCGAATTCGTCCTCGATCTCGCCGACGATCTCTTCCAGCACGTCCTCGATCGTGATCAGCCCGGCGGTGTTGCCGAACTCGTCGATCACGATGGCCAAGTGGTTGCGGTTGGAGCGGAAGTCACGCAGCAACTCGTTCAGATTCTTCGACTCCGGCACGAACACCGCCGGACGCAACAGCGTGCGCAGATTGAGCTCGGGCGCGCGCTGCAGCTTGAGCAGGTCCTTCGCCAGCAGGATGCCGATGATGTTGTCGTGCTTGCCCTCGTAGACGGGAAAGCGCGAGTGCGCGGTGTCGATCACCAGCGCCAGCAATTCGTCGTACGGCGCGTCGATGTCCAGCAGATCCATGCGCGGCGCCGCCACCATCACGTCGCCGGCGATCATGTCGGCCATGCGGATCACGCCCTCGAGCATGATGCGCGACTCCGGCGCGATCAGCTCGCGGTGCTCGGCGTCGGCCAGCGTCTCCATCAGCTCGTCGCGCGAGTCGGGCCCGGGCGAGAGGAATTCCACGACACGCTCGAACAGACTGCGCTTGTCGGCCGGTGTTCGGGATTCGAGCCGCATCGGGCGGCTCTGCTGCGGGTCGGACACGTCGGGTGTCAGGGCAATGGCTGAGGCGCGAGAATACCCGATCGGGCCGGCGCCATGCGCACACTTGAAAGTGCACGCCCCGGCCCCACGTGCCTGCACCCTCTTGCGTCCGCTGCTTGTTGCGTCCGCCGCTTACCGGAGTTGCCCCATGTCCAACGGCTTGATCCCCGCCACCATCCTCACCGGCTTCCTGGGCTCAGGCAAGACCACGCTGCTCAAGCGTGTGCTCACCGAGGCCCACGGCCAGAAGATCGCCGTCATCGAGAACGAGTTCGGCGAGGAGAGCATCGACAACGAGATCCTCGTTGCCGACACCGGCGAGCAGATCATCCAGATGAACAACGGCTGCGTGTGCTGCACGATCCGCGAGGACCTGCGCTCGGCGCTGTCGACGCTGGCCGAGAAGAAGCGCAAGGGCGAGCTCGACTTCGAGCGCGTGGTGATCGAAACCACCGGGCTGGCCGACCCGGGCCCGGTGGCGCAGACGTTCTTCATGGACGACGAGATCGCCGAGAGCTACCTGCTCGACTCGGTGCTGACGCTGGTCGATGCCAAGCACGCCGAAGGCCAGCTCGACACGCGGCAGGAGGCACGACGTCAGGTCGGCTTTGCCGACCAGATCTTCATCAGCAAGGCCGACCTGGTGGACAGCGCGTCGGTCGACGCACTGGCGCACCGCGTCAAGCACATGAACCCGCGGGCACCGCAACGGCGCGTCAACTTTGGCGAGGTCCCGCTGACGGAAGTTTTCGATCTGCGCGGCTTCACCCGCTCGCTTCTGCAGGCGCAGGGAGCGCGCGAGACCGTAAAGGCTCCAGCCATTGCCCGGCAGCCGCGTGAGGTCGGAGCGGAAGACGGCCTCGGCTTCACCCAGACGGCCGGCCTGAAGCAGGTGTTTCGCAAAGTCCATTTTGACGAAGCAGAGCTGATCCGACAGGCTATCCCCGCTGTGAAGCGACTGGCGGCATGACAAAAGCGGTGGGCATTTCGGTTGGTCGTCGTTTTACCCGTTCGGCGCGTGTCGATAGCGATCTAGGCAGCGTCGAGGCCATTCAAGGTTTTGTTCTTCAGCCCTCCGTGCGGGTGGCGTTCGAAACGATGGCCGAGGCCAACAGCAAGGGGCAGCAAAGCGCCTTTACCTGGACCGGGCCCTATGGCGGCGGCAAGTCGTCGGCAGCCTTGGTGCTTGCCGAGCTGCTCGGCCCGGACGGCCCATTGCGCGACGCGGCCTGTGCCATGGGCGGATGCTCCGGCGATCGTGCCACGAATTCGGCGATATGCACGACCTTCTTCGCCAGATGTTCTGCCTGGCGCCGCTCGTCGCCGTCGGGGAAAAGCGTTGGATAGTCCTTCAGCATCAGCGTACAGGAGGCGCACCCCGTGACAATCGTGTCGTAGGAGGCAAACGACTGCATATTGAACCGGGCCCCTTCACGGGTCAGGTCCTGATGCCCGTAGGTCTGGATCGGCGTGCCGGAACAACGTTGCGGCGGCAGGGCCGGCTCGACTCCGTGCTTCCGCAAGACCCCGATGACTGCGTCTCCCACTCCATCATCGAAATAATTCGCGGCGCAGCCATGGAAATAGGCGACACCGCCCGGCGCGGGCTGAGCTCCCGGCTTCGGGATCAGCGAGGCATGCCGCTCCCGCAGCTGTCGCGGCGCGATGCGCGGCAGGAGAAGCTCCTGAGGCAGCTTGGCTGTCGGTGCGAGGGCCTTGAGGACAAACGAAGCTCCCCACTCCATGACTCGCCTGAAAACCGGTCGATCCCACAGGCGTTGCGTGCGGCCCAGGAACTTCAGGAAGGGCTCAAACGAGTTCCCCCGAGCCTGCCAGCGAAAAATCCATCCGGTCAGGCGATTGGGATGCTCCGCTCGCTTTTTTAGAATCAGGTCGGAGACATCGACCCCCGCCGGGCACGCCGTCCGGCAGGATTTGCAATTCACACAGGCGTCGACCACCCGCTTAGAGTTGAGATAGCTGTAGCCCTTCGATGTCACGATCTCGAACCAGCCGCGCGAGCTCATGTCCTCCGACTGAAAGACATCGT
>CALMQI010000194.1 GCA_937871935.1 uncultured Burkholderiales bacterium | reverse complement strand
GGGATCGTTCCCCGGTAGACACAGCCTCCGCCGACACCTTCCGGCTGTGGCTCGTCGAGGCCGCCTGGCTGACGCTGCAGGGCGACGCCGACGCCGCGGGCGACTCGTGGCGGGCGGCGGCGCGGATCTCCCCCGGCCGGTGGGTCGACGACTACGGCAAGTCCCTCCGCGTGGCCTACGAAAAGGCCACCGTGGCCCGCCCGGCGGCGGTGGCGGCCGGTCCGTCGGCGTGGAGGTGGGCGACCGTCGGGCTGATCGGTCCGACCTGAGCCCCCGACCAGTCGAAGCCCCGGGTGGCCAGCTCGTTGGCCAGCTCGCCCCACACGTGAAGGTTGGAGGCGTTGAGCCACTGGTCGCCCTTGGGCCAGCCCGAGACGTTCGGCGGCGTCATCGGGTGCTGGGCCAGCCGGGCGAGCATCCACGGCAGGCTCACGTCATTCCGCAGACCGGGCCACCGCAACAGGCGGGTGGCGGCCACGATGCGCTCGACCGGGCTCTTGGTCCGGTTGAAGATGGTGGCGTCGGCCAAGAACTCCGGGCGGCGAGCGATGGCCCGCACCAGCGCCTTCAGGTTGCCGCCGCCCAGGCGCACCAGCGTTTTGCTGCCGCAGCCCGACGCCAGCACCATGCCAAAGCCGAACATCAGCCCACCCACCGCATGGCTGAGCCAGAGGAGCCGGGGCGCCGCGTAGATCGATTTGCCGGCCTCGACCCAGCCCAGGCCCGCCATCGCGTTGAAGCCGAGCACCGCCACACCGGCGGCCAGCGCCCACTGGCGCATGCGCGACCAGTCGCCCATGCTGACCACATCGCTCAGCGCGCCCATGGTGCAGAAATGCGTGCGCTGCGCGATCGCCCCGAACAACACGGCCAGTACGAACGCGGCCCACAGCACCTGCGAGGCCAGGGCCTGGACCTCAGCGTCGTGCATGCGCGCTGCCGCCCGTGTGCCGTGCCCAGGTTCGTCGTCGCATCAGCGCCGTCCGGGCACGCCCACGGCCACCGGCCGGACCACCGCGCCTGCGGCGCCCTTGTCCAGCGGCGGCAGCACCATCGCGCAAGAGGTCCACACCTGGTCGCGCACCAGCTCGGCGAGCTTCAGGTTCTCCAGGTGATGGATACCGAACTCGGTGAGCATGTGGTGATGCACCGCGAACGGCAGCCCTTCGGGCGTGCCCGGCGCCGGCGGCGCCTTGCCCTGCAGCATGCCGTTGGCCACCGGGTCGATGAACGGCGTGTCCAGGCCGATCGCCACGATGCGCTTGCTGCCCAGCAGCCGGGCCGCATCGACCGACAGGCCCGGCGCCATGGTGTAGTAGCCGCTGTTGTCGTCGGGGTCCTTCCAGCGGTCGCTCCAGCCGGTGTAGACGAACACCATGTCGCCGGGCAGGATGCCGCGCTTGCCGAGGCCCTGCGCGGCCAGCATGCCGTCGATGTGCGCCGCGGTCACCAGCTGGCCGTCGCCCAGCGCCTGCCCCTTGCCGACGAAGGCCTTGGCGTCGAGCAGCACCGCGGTGGTCACCAGCGGCGGGATCTTCTCGATGCCCAGCTTGAGCAGCGGCGAGTCGGCCGTGGGTTTCACGTCCTTCTGCGTGTAGCCGCCGTAGTACGCCGCGTCGTCGGCCGGAAAGCCGTCCTTCGGGTTCCATGGGCCCTTGATGCGCCCGAAGTGGCCGAGCGCGTCGATCTGCGTGCCCTGCTGCCCCGGCTCGGCATCGGCTTGCATCGTCTCGCTGTTGAACGCGTGCGCCGAGAACGGCACGCCCGCGGTCGGCTTGTACGCGGTGCCGCCAGGCCCGGCGAACGGCGACTTGGGCATGCTGTTGCTGCGCGGATGCGAGGCCTCGTAGACACGGGCCTGCGGTTGCGCCATGTGCCAGGCGCAGCGCCGCATCGTCACCGCACCCAGCGCGTTGGCCATGCCGCGTTCATCGCCGGCCGCCCACGGCGGCGCCGGCGCGCGTCTGGCGGCGGCAATGAGCCCGGCGGGCTCGACCGCCGCCATGGCAGCCCCCGCCATGGCGCTCAGGCAGACGAGCAGGCTGACCATCGAACCCTGCCGGGTACTCGCTGCAGCAATCATGTGTGTCCCTCCCGCGTGTTGGCCGAGCCCGGCGTGCCGAAATGGCCGCGGGCGCCCGTCAGGGGCGCCCGCTGGTCGGAGCTCAAGTTCCTCTCGCGCAGCCGGGGCGCTACTTTAGCGCCGCGAGGCGCTCCTTGCCGGCCAGTGCCGCCTCGGAGCGCGGATAGGCCTTGATCAGCTCGTTGATGGTCGCGCGTGCGCCCTTGGCGTCCTTGCTCTCGACCTGGCAGCTTGCGATCGCCAGCAGCGCCTCGGGGGCGCGTGGATGATCTGGCGCGTTGTTGACCACGGTGCGGAAGTTGCCGATCGCGTCCTTGTAGTCGCGCTTGCCGTACAACGAGTTGCCGAGCCAGAAACGCGCGGTGTCGGTGTAGCCGCTGCCGGGATAGCGGCGCACGAAGTTGCCGAACATGATCGCCGCCTTGTCGAACTCGCCGCCGCGAAAGACGGCGAGCGCCTCGTCGAACAGGCGTTTTTCTTCCGGATCGGCGAGGAACTCGCGGCCGTCGACACTGACCTTGATCGGTTCGAGCTTGCGGATGCGATCGTCCACGCCCTGCGTGATGTCCTTCTGCCGGCGCTGCAGCTCGGCCACGTCGCGCGCGATCTGCTCGTCGTTGCCGCGCATCTTGGCCATCTCGCCACGCATGCCCTCGAGCTGCGCGTTCAGCTCGAGCAGGCTGCGCTTGAGCACCGTGATCTGCTCGAGCAGCGCGGCGTTGGTCTTGGCCAGCTCGGCGTTGGTCTCGGCAGTCCGGGCCCGCGACGCATCGTCGCCGGCCGCGATGCGCGCGCGCAGATCGAGAATCGCCTTGCGCGCCTCGTCGTCGTCGAACAGACCCGCCTGCGCAGCGCCAACGCACAGCGTCAAGCCGAACCCGACCGCGAAGAGACGCGCAACACGACGAGGCGAATCGACCCACCCCAGTGGACACCGCGGAGCCGGCTTCGCCGGTCCGCCGGTGTCGCCCCCCTGGGGGGGAGGCGGCCGAAGGCCGCTTCGGGGGGGAGCCATGCTCACCTGTCTTTCAGCTCGGCACGCCGATTCTTCGCCCACGCCGACTCGTCGTGCCCCTCGTTGGCCGGACGCTCCTCGCCGAAGCTCACCGCCTCGACCTGCCCGTTGGTCACGCCCAGCAGCGCGAGCGACTTGGCGACCGCCTCGGCACGACGCTGGCCGAGCGCCAGGTTGTATTCGCGGCCGCCGCGCTCGTCGGTATGGCCCTCGACGACCATCTTCTTCGCCTTGGCGGCCGCCAGCGTCTTGGCGTGGCCCTCGATCAACTGCCGGAACTCCTCGCGCACGACGTAGCTGTCGAAGTCGAAGTACACCACGCGACCCAGGTTGGACCCCGCCGCGTTCTGGTTCTTGCTCAGATCGACCGTGGTCACGCCCGACTGCGAGGTGCCGGAGCCCTGCGCGCCACCAGCGCCGGCGCCGCCCGGGCCCACCACGGTGGGCTTGGCGTCGGTGACGGGGGCGCCGTCGTTGAGCTTGACGGGTGAGCTGCAACCGGCCAGCGTCGCCACAACGACCGTGACTGCCATGAAAGTGATGCGAAGCGTCTTCATACTGCCTTCTCCTTCGTCGCGTTATCGACCAAAAGGTCCCCAGACCGGCTCGCGCACGTCGACGCCCGAGGAGAGCAGTCGCGTGCGGATCCGTCCATCCAAAGTCGTGGTCATCAGCACGTCGCGCCCCTGCGAGCGCGTGGCATAGATGATCAGCCTGCCGTTCGGCGCGAAGCTCGGGCTCTCGTCGTCGGCGGTGTCGCTCACCACCTGCACCGAGCCGCCGGCGATGTCCATGGTCATGACCTTGAACTCCGCGCCGTTGCGGTTCACATAGGCCAGTGTGCGCCCGTCGGGGCTCAACGCCGGGCTGATGTTGTAGTTGCCGTTGAAGGTCACGCGGTCGGCCGGGCCGCCGTTGCTGGCCACCCGATAGATTTGCGGGCTGCCGCCGCGGTCGCTGACGAAATAGATCGACTTGCCGTCGGCCGTGAACACCGGCTCGGTGTCGATCGCGCTGCTGTTGGTGATGCGGCGCACGTTGCCGCCATTGCGGTCCATCAGGTAGATCTGCGAGCCGCCGTCGCGCGACAGCGTCACCGCCAGCGTGCTGCCGTCGGGCGACCACGCCGGTGCGCTGTTGCTGCCGGTGAAGTTGGCGATCGCCCGGCGATTGCCCGTGCCCACGTCCTGCGACCAGACCACGGCCTTGCCGCTCTCGAACGACACGTAGGCCAGCGACTTGCCGTCGGGCGCCCAGGCCGGCGAGATGATCGGCTGCGTGCTGTTGAGCGCCACCTGCCCGCCCTCGCCGTCGGCGTCGGTGATGCGCAGCGTGTAGCGGTTAGCCACCTTGGTCACGTAGGCGATGCGGGTGGAGAACACGCCCTTGTCGCCGGTGAGCTTCTCGTACACCGCGTCGGCGATGCGGTGCGCGGCCAGCCGCAGGTCGGCCGACACGACGGCGATCGCCTGGCCGCCGAGGTCGCTGCCCTTGACCACGTCCCACAGCTTGTAGCGCACGTCGAATCTGCCGTCGGCCAGCCGCGCCGTCGAGCCGCCGACCAGCGCATCGGCGCCGCGACGGCGCCACTGCGGGTAGTCGGGGCGCGTGGTCTCGTCGACGTCGCCGGTGGAATCGACGATACGGAAGGTGCCCGAGCGCTCGAGGTCGGCGCGCACGATGCCGGCGATCGACTGGCCGGTCTTGTCTTCGTCGCGGAAGCGTGGGATGCCGATCGGCAGCTGCGTGGCGCCGACACCGGAGATCTCGACCCGGAACTGCGCCAGCGCCGCCCCGGGCCAGGCCCCGGCGACCAGCAGGGCGCCCAACAGGTGACGGCGGGCGGGCGTTGGCAGCTCGGGAACTAGGATCGGCATGGACTGTGGTGGATTCGCTTCGGCCGCACGGGTTCCCTGGCTGGCAGGCATGTCGGCGCCGGCATTGTAGGCACCCGGGGCCCACATAATCGTGAGCTGTCGTGACACGCGGGTCCGCTGGCCGGCCTCGAACGCTAACGCGCCCTCCATGGCCACCAACCTGCTGCAGCGCCTCACCCGCCTCAGGCCCTACTACGCGCAAGGCCGCAGCGGCATCGTCGTGGCCGCGCTGGCGTCGCTGGTGGGCGCGCTCACCGAACCCGCGCTGCCCGCGCTGATGAAGCCGCTGCTCGACCGCGGCTTCGTCAGTGGCGCGGTGCCGCTGTGGCTGGTGCCGGTGGCGATCATCGGTCTGTTCACCATCCGCGGCGTGGCCGGCTTCGTGGCCCAGTATGCCCTTACCTGGGCCGCCAGCGAGGGTGTGCAGGCGTTGCGGCTGCGCCTGTTCGACCACCTGCTGCGCGCCGAGCCGGCGCTGTTCACCCGGCACAGCGCCAGCAGTCTGACCAACATGCTGGTCTACGAGGTCCAGAGCGCCACCAGCCAGCTGGTGGGCTCGCTGCTGACGCTGGTGCGCGACTCGCTCACGCTGCTGGCCCTGCTGGCCTACCTGCTCTACCTGAACTGGCAGCTGACGCTGTTCATCGGGCTGCTGTTCCCGGCGGTCGCCTGGATCATGCAAACGGCCGGCCGACGGCTGCAGCGCCTGGCGCGCGAGGGCCAGGTGGCCAACGACGAGCTGGCCTACATCGTCGAGGAGAACGTGCTCGCCTGGCGCATCGTGCGGCTGCACGGCGCCGGGCCGGCGCAGGCCAGCCGCTTCGAGCGCCACAGCAAGGCGCTGCGCCGTCTGCTGCAGAAGAGCGTGACCGCCGCCTCGACGATGACGCCGCTGACGCAGGTCATGGCCGCCTGCGCACTGTCGGCGGTGATCGTCATCGCGCTGTGGCAGAGCGGACAGGGCGGCCAGACGGTGGGCGGCTTCGTCGCCTTCATCACCGCGATGCTGATGACGCTGCCGCCGATCCGCCACCTGGCCGACGTGATGGCGCCGATCGTGCGCTCTCTGACGGCACTGGAGCGCAGCGTCGACCTGGTCGAGGACGGCCGCAGCGAGCGCGGTGGCAGCCATGCGCCGGCGCGTGCGTCCGGCCGCATCGAACTGCAGGGTGTGTCGCTGCGCTACGGCGCCGACCTCGCCAACGCGCTCGACGACTTCAGCCTCACCGTCGGCCATGGCGAGACGGTGGCGCTGGTCGGCCCGTCGGGCGCCGGCAAATCGTCGCTGGTCAACCTGCTGCCGCGCTTCATCGAGCCGAGCGCGGGCACCATCAGGCTCGACGGCGTGGCGCTCGCCGACTGGGACGTCGATGCGCTGCGCCGTCAGTTCGCCCTGGTCAGCCAGGACGTGGTGCTGTTCAACGACAGTGTGGCCGCCAACGTGGCGCTCGGCGGCACGATCGACACCGAGCGCGTGCGCGCCGCGTTGCGCAGCGCCCACCTGCTGGATCACGTGGAGTCGATGCCACAGGGCCTGGCCAGCGAGATCGGCCACAACGGCAGCCAGCTCTCGGGCGGCCAGCGCCAGCGGCTGGCGATCGCGCGTGCCATCTACAAGGATGCACCGATCCTGATCCTCGACGAAGCGACCTCGGCGCTGGACAGCGAATCGGAGCGCGCGGTACAAGCCGCGCTGGAAACCCTGATGCGGGGACGGACCACGCTGGTCATTGCGCATCGGCTGTCGACAATCGAACATGCCGACCGCGTGGTGACCATCGATGCCGGCCGCCTGGTCGAGCAAGGCACCCATGCCGAGTTGCTGGCCGCCGGCGGCCTGTATGCGCGGCTGCACGCGATCCAGTTCCGCAGAACATGACGCCCACCCTGGAGCATCGAACGATGAGCCCACCCATCAGCCGCTATCCGGTCCCCGACCTGAAGGACCTGCCCGACGACATCCGCGAGCGCATCCTCGCGGTGCAGCAGAAGGCCGGCTTCGTGCCCAACGTCTTCCTCGCCCTCGCCCACCGGCCGGCGGAGTTGCGTGCCTTCCTGGCCTACCACGACGCGCTGCTGCTCAAGGAGGACTCGGCCTTAAGCAAGGGCGAGCGCGAGATGATCATCGTCGCCACCTCGGGCGTCAACCACTGCCTGTACTGCGTGGTGGCGCATGGCGCGATCCTGCGTGTCTACGAGAAGAAGCCGCTCGTCGCCGACCAGGTGGCGGTGAACCATCTCAAGGCCGACATCACGCCGCGCCAGCATGCGATGCTCGATTTCGCGCTCAAGGTCACGCGTGCGTCCCACGAGATCGTCGACGCCGACTTCGAGGTACTGCGCGCGCACGGGTTCGACGACGAGACGATCTGGGACATCGCCGCGATCAGCGCGTTCTTCGGGCTGTCCAACCGCATGGCCAACGTGATGAGCCTGCGGCCCAACGACGAGTTCTATCTGATGGGGCGCATTCCCCGCGAAAAAGGAAAAGCAGCATGAACCGCATCGATCTGCACGACCGCGTGGCCGTCATCACCGGCGGCGCTCAGGGGCTGGGTTATGTCACCGCCACCCGCATGCTCGACTCGGGCGCCGCGGTGGCGCTGTGGGACATCGACAGTGCCCGCCTCGAGACGGCCCGCGCCGAGCTGTCGGCCAAGGGCAACGTCAGCGTCGCCCAGGTCGAGCTGACCGACGAGGGTGCGGTCGAGGGCGCCGTGCAGGCCACGCTGCAGAAGCACGGGCAGATCGACATCCTGGTCAACAACGCCGGCATCACCGGCGGCAACGGCACCACCTGGGAGCTCGACCCGACGATCTGGCGCCGCGTGATCGAGGTGAACCTGATCGCACCCTACCTGGTGTGCCGCGCCGTGGTGCCGCACATGATCGCGCGCCGCTACGGCCGCATCGTCAACATCGCCTCCATCGCCGGCAAGGAAGGCAACCCCAACGCCTCGCACTACAGCGCCAGCAAGGCCGGCGTGATCGCGCTGACCAAGTCGCTCGGCAAGGAGCTGGCCACCCGCGGCGTGCTGGTCAACTGCGTGACGCCGGCCGCGGCCAAGACGGCGATGTTCGACACCATGACGCAGGCGCACATCGACTTCATGCTGTCGAAGATCCCGATGGGGCGCTTCCTGCAGGCCGAGGAGCTGGCCGCGATGGTGACCTGGCTGTCGAGCGAGGACTGCGCCTTTTCCACCGGCGCGGTGTTCGACCTCTCGGGCGGGCGCGGCACGTACTGAGTGCCCCCAGGGCCAGGCCCGTCGCCGCTCGGGTGGCGCCTACATCAGCACGATGTCGTACTGCTCGGGGTTCATCGCGCTCTCGGCCGACAGCGAGATCGGCTTGCCGACGAACTCCGACAGTCCGGCGAGGTGCACGTTCTCCTCGTCGAGCAGCAGCTCCACCACCGCGGGGCTGGCGATGACGCGGAACTCCTTGGGTTCGAACTGGCGTGCCTCGCGCAGGATCTCGCGCAGGATGTCGTAGCACACGCTGCGCGCGGTCTTGATCTGGCCGCGCCCCTCGCAGGTGGGGCATGGCTCGCACAGCATGTGCGCCAGTGATTCCCGGGTGCGCTTGCGTGTCATCTCCACCAGCCCGAGCTGCGTGAAGCCGCTCACCGTGGTCTTGGTGCGGTCGCGTGCCAGCTGCTTGCGGAACTCGGCGAGCACCGCTGCGCGGTGCTCCTCGCGCGTCATGTCGATGAAGTCGACGATGATGATACCGCCCAGGTTGCGCAGTCGCAGCTGGCGACCGATCGCCAGCGTCGCCTCGAGGTTGGTCTTGAAGATGGTGTCGTCGAAGTTGCGCGCGCCGACGAAGCCGCCGGTGTTGACGTCCACCGTCGTCAGCGCCTCGGTCTGGTCGATGATCAGGTAGCCGCCGCTCTTGAGCTCGACCCGCCGCGCCAGCGCGCGGGCGATGTCTTCCTCGATGTTGTAGAGGTCGAAGATCGGCCGTTCGCCCTTGTAGTGCTCCAGCTTGGCCGCCGAGCCCGGCGAGTAGACGGCGCCGAACTCGCGCAGCGCGTCGTACTGCAGCTTCGAGTCGATGCGGATGCTCTGCGTCGCGTCGTTGGCCAGGTCGCGCAGCACGCGCTCGGCAAGGTTCAGGTCCTGGTGCAGCAGCGTGCCCGGCGCGCTGCCCAGGCCGCGCTCGCGGATCGTGTTCCAGGCCTTGCGCAGGTAGGCGATGTCGTCGGCCAGTTCGGCATCGCTGGCTTCCTCGGCGTTGGTGCGCAGGATGAAGCCGCCGCCGCCATCGCCGACGAGCACCTGCATGCGCGCCCGCAACTGCTCGCGCACCTCGGGCGAACCGATCTTCTGCGAGATGCCGATGTGCGTGTCCTGCGGCAGGAACACCAGCATGCGCCCGGCGATCGACACCTGCGTCGACAACCGGGCACCCTTGGTGCCGATCGGGTCCTTGATTACCTGCACCATCAGCGTCTGGCCCTCGAACACCTGACGCTCGATCGGCACCTGCGGCGCACCCTCGGGCCGTACGCCATTGGCCGGGTGCAGGTCGGCCACGTGCAGGAAGGCGGCGCGCTCGAGCCCGACGTCGACGAAGGCACTCTGCATGCCAGGCAGCACGCGCGCCACCTTGCCGAGGTAGACGTTGCCGACCAGCCCGCGCTCGAGCGCGCGTTCGATGTGCAGCTCCTGCACCACGCCGTTCTCGACGATCGCGACGCGGGTTTCCTGCGGCGCCCAGTTGATCAGGATGTCGTGGTTGGCCATGCCGGCAGTCTAGGGTCTGTTTGCAGCTCGGTTCGCGCGGGCCTTCGGCTCAGCGCAGCGCCATCGGGACGCCGGCGCGCCTGAGCAGCCGCATCGTCTCGTGCAGCGGCAGACCCATCACGCCGGAATAACTGCCCTCCAGGTGCACGATCCAGCCGGCCAGTGCGCCCTGCACGGCATAGGCACCCGCCTTGCCGAAGGGCTCGCCGCTGGCCACGTAGTCGGCGATGGTCTCGGGCGACAGCCGCGCGAAACGCACATGCGAGACACTCGTCGCGGTGCTCGTGCGTGTGCCGCTGCACACCGCGACGCCGCTGATCACGCGGTGGCTGCGGCCCGACAGGCGCTCCAGCATGCGGCGCGCGTCGGCTGCGTCCGCCGGCTTGCCGAGGATGTGACGACCGATCGCCACGGTGGTGTCGGCAGCGAGGATCGGCGCGACCGGCAGCCCGCTGCGTTGCAGTCGGGCCCGTGCCGCGTCGAGCTTGGCGCGCGTGACGCGGCGCACATAGACCAGCGCCTGCTCGCCGCCACGCACCGCCTCGAGCGCCTCGGCGTCCTCATGGTCGTCGGGCGGCAGCAGCGCGAAGCGCACGCCGATCTGCTCGAGCAGTTGGCGACGGCGCGGGCTCTGCGAGGCGAGATACAGGGTGGGTGGTGCTGCGGTCATGGGTGTGCTGGCTATCGATCGGCGCGGTCGCGTCATTGTGCCCAGCGCGCCGTCCGCGCCGTGCCGCGTGACGTTGTTGGCGTGCGGCGATGTCCCGCGCGCGACGCGGTCATCCCCGTGCTCGACGGGTCGTGATCGAGTGCCAACCGCGGATCACGCGCTTGAGGGGGTTCGCCGAGGCGTCCACTGCACGACGTGATTTGCTGCCACGCACCCGCGTGATCGCTGCGAGACAGTGCGGTCCATGCGGCATCGCCAACCGCGGTGACCTGAACAGCATGCAGGCCACCACAGCAGCTTCGAAGGCCCACTTGAAGGAGAACCCCATGCGTACCGTTGCACAACAATCCCCGCTGAAGTTGTCCGCCTCGCTGGGCCTGCTGGTCCTGGCGGCCTGGACCGCGCTGCCCGCGCAAGCGGCCGACCAGCGTGTCGCGTCGCTTTCACGCCCCTGCGTCTCCGCCCATGGCGCCGTGTGCGCCTCCGACGTCGCCGCCATCTCGATGACGAACGTGGTCACACCCGCCAAGGCCGCCAAGCCGGCGGCCGCGGTGCGACCGGCCGCCAAGGCCGCGCGCCAGGACAACTACGAGCGTGACCTGTGGCGTCACCAGGGCGTGGGCTGATCGGCCGCCCGGCACCCCTGCCTTCTTCTTCCGACTCCGTTTCGACTCCGGCTTCGAGCACCACGCGGCAACGCGCGGTGCTCTTTTCTTTGCGCACGCATCCGGGCCGTCACTCGCGGTGATACGGATGGCCGGCGAGCACCGTCCACGCCCGGTAGAGCGCCTCGACGAGCAGCACACGCGCCAGCGCATGCGGCAGGGTCAGATCCGACAGGCGCAGGCTCTCGTCGGCCTGCACTCGCAGCGCGTCGTCCAGGCCATCGGGGCCGCCAATCAGCAGCGCCACGTCGCGCCCCTCGTCGCGCCAGTGGCGAAGCCGCTCGGCCAGCTGCGCGGTGGTGCGGCGCGTGCCGCGCTCGTCGAGCGCGACCACGCAGCAGCCTTTGGGCAACGCCGTGCGCAGCCGTTGCGCCTCGGCGGCCATCATCTGCGCAGGCGTCTTGCCCCCCGCCCGCGGCTCGGCCTTGACCTCGATGACACCGAGGCGGCATTCCGGCGGAAAGCGCTTGGCGAACTCGTCGACCGCCTCGCGCGACCAGGCCGGCTGGCGTTGGCCGACGGCGACGACGACGAGCCGCATGCGCGGCTCGCCTCAGCGCGGACGCCGCGGCGGCGCCGGCTTCTTGGCCGCCGTGCGGCGCGGCTTGGCCGCACCGGTACGCACCGGCGCCGCCGCAGCCTTGCGAGCCGGCTTCGTGGTCCTGCCCGCCTGGCGCGACGGTGGCGCCACCGACTTGGCGCCGGTGGCACGCCCCTGCGGCGGCTGCCTCGGCGACGAGGCCTTGCGCTGCGACGACTTCGCCGTCTTCGCCGGCGCCGCGGCCTTGCGGCGCGGCGGTGCGGGCTCGTTGGCCGCCTCGGCAGGCCGACGCTCGGGCATCGGCTCCGACGCCTTCGGCAAGCCCCCTGCTGACCGTCCGTCGAGCTTGATCCTCACCGGCTTGCCGCCCCAGATCTCCTCGAGGCGGTAGTAGTCGCGGATCGCCGGCTGCATGATGTGCGCCACCGCGGCGCCGCAGTCGACGATGATCCACTCGCCGTTGTCGGCGCCTTCGGTGCTCAGCACCGGCAGGCCGCGCGACTTGACGGCCTCGCGCACGCTGCTGGCCAGCGCCTTGGTCTGCCGATTGCTCGTGCCCGAGGCGACGATCACCCGTTCGAACAGCGGCGACAGGTGCTCGGTGTTGAAGACGACGATGTCGTGCGCCTTCACGTCCTCCAGGCCATCGACGATGGCGCGTTGCAGTTTGCGGATGTCCATTCAGTGGCCGGCCGGGTCTCGGTAGAGTTGGTGTAGGGCAATATAGCGCGCGACCGCAGGGGCCACCAGCGCTGTCAGGTCTTCGCCACGGGCGGCACGCTGGCGGATCACGGTGGCCGAGACATCCAGCCGCGGCATCGGCAGCACCTCGACGCGATGCGGCCGACCGGCCAGCGCGGCATCGGGGCGCGGCAGCTGGCCCTCGCGTGCCGCCACGGCCCAGGTGACGCTGCCCAGCAGTTCGTCGAAGGCATGCCAGGTGTGCAGGCGCTGGTACTGGTCCTGGCCGATCACGACGAAGAGCTGCGCCTGGGGTTGTTCGGCGCGCAATTCGCGCACGCTGTCGATCGTGTAGCTCGGCCCGCGGCGATGCAGCTCGCGCTCATCGAGCACGAAACGCGGTTCGCCGTCGATAGCCAGCGCCACCATCGCGGCGCGATGCTGCGGCTCGGCGAGCACATGGCCTGTCTTCTGCCAGGGTGCACCGGCCGGCAACCAGCGCAGCTGGTCGAGGGCCAGCGCGGCCAGCGCGGTCTCGGCCAGCACGCGATGCGCACGATGCGGCGGATCGAAGCTGCCGCCGAACAGGCCGATACGCCGCGGCGGCGCAGGCGGCACCGTCATGCCGGCACGTCCTGCAGCCAGTCGCGCGGGCGCAGGAAGTCGCTGTACAGCCGCGCCTCGGCGCTGCCCGGTGCGGGCTTCCAGTCGTAGCGCCAGCTCACGCGCGGCGGCATCGACATCAGGATGCTCTCGGTGCGCCCGCCCGACTGCAGGCCGAACAGCGTGCCGCGGTCGTAGACCAGGTTGAACTCCACATAGCGGCCGCGCCGGTAGGCCTGGAACTCGCGCTCGGCCTCGGTGTAAGGCGTGTCGCGACGCCGCTCGACGATCGGCAGATAGGCCGGCAGGAACGCATCGCCCACGGCGCGCAGCATCGCGAAGCTGCGTTCGAAACCGAGCTCGGCGAAGTCGTCGAAGAAGACGCCGCCGATGCCACGCGGCTCGTTGCGGTGCTTGAGAAAGAAGTACTCGTCGCACCAGCGCTTGAAGCGTGGGTACAGCTCGGGCCCGAAGGCGCTGAGTGCGTCGCGGCAGGTGCGGTGGAAGTGCACCGCGTCCTGCTCGACGCCATAGTACGGCGTCAGGTCCATGCCGCCGCCGAACCAGCTGACCGGCTCGCGCCCCGGCGGCAAGGCGCTGAACAGGCGCACGTTCATGTGCACGGTGGGCACATGCGGGTTGCGCGGGTGGAAGACCAGCGACACGCCCATCGCCTCGAACGGCGCGCCGGCCAGCTCGGGCCGGTGCTGCGTGGCCGACGGCGGCAGCTGCGGCCCGCGCACATGGCTGAAGTTGCAGCCGCCGCGTTCGAGCAGCGCACCGCCTTCCAGGCAGCGCGTCAGGCCGTCGCCCTGCAGCCGCTCGGTCGGCGCACGTGTCCAGCCGTCATGCATGAAGCTGCCGCCGTCCAGCCGCTCCAGCGTGGTGACGATGTGATCCTGCAGCTTCAGCAGGTAGTCGCGCACGTCCTGCGTGTTCATGGCGGCCTTGTCCTCGCTTTAGTCCTTCTTCAGGCGGATCGGCGCGGCCCATTCGGCGCGCCTGCCGCGATGATGCGCCAGCCGGGCGGCGATCGCCGGCAGGTCGCGCGCCGGATCGCCGCCGAGTTGCAGGTAGCCGGCCAGGCCGACCTCGCGGCGCGGGAAGTCGAAGTAGGCCAGGCCGAGTGGCACGCCGGCCTGCACGGCCACCTGGTAGAAGCCGCTGCGCCAGTGCTCGGTGCGCCGGCGCGTGCCCTCAGGGGCCAGCGCCAGCCAGCGGAAAGCGCCCGATTCACGCGCCCGGCGCAGGCTGTCGACCATCGACGCCACGGCGCCCTGCGGGTTGTGACGGTCCACCGGCACGCCGCCCAGATGGCGCAGCCAGCGGCCGAACAGCGGTACGCGAAACAGGCTGTCCTTGCCCCAGAACACCACCGGGATGCCGATGCTCCACTTGGCCAGCACACCGACGACGAAGTCCCAGTTCGACGTGTGCGGGTAGATGATCACCACACCCTGCCGGCCGGGCAGCCCGTCGAAGACGACGCGCCAGCCGGCCAGACGCAGCAGCGCTCGGGCCAGTGCACTGCCGGGCAGCTGCACCGGCCGCACCCGCAGCTCGAGCGGTTCAGCGCCGGATGGCACGGTGGCCGATGTCGCGCCGGTACTGCGCCCCGTCGAAACGGATGCCGGCCAGCGCCTCGTAGGCACGCTGCTGCGCCGCCTTGGCGGTGACACCCAGTGCGGTGACGCACAGCACGCGGCCGCCGCTGGTGACGAGTTGCTCGCCCTGAAGCGTGGTGCCGGCGTGAAAGACCACCGCGTCGTCGGCCTCGGCCGGCAGGCCGTGAATGGCATCACCCTTGCGCGGGCTCATCGGGTAGCCATGTGCGGCCATCACCACGCCGAGCGCGAAGCGCTGGTCCCATTGCAATTCCACTTGGTCGAGTGTGCCCTCGGTGGCGTGCATGAAGACATCGAACAGGTCGCTCTTCAGTCGCATCAGGATCGGCTGCGTCTCGGGGTCGCCCAGGCGCGCGTTGAACTCGAGTGTCTTCGGCTGACCCTGCGCGTCGATCATCAGCCCGGCGTACAGGAAACCGGTGAAGACGATGCCGTCCTTCTTGAGGCCCTGCACGGTCGGTTTGATGATCTCCTTCATCACCCGGGCGTGCAGGTTGGGATCGACCACCGGCGCCGGCGAGTACGCACCCATGCCGCCGGTGTTGGGGCCTTCGTCACCATCCTGCAATCGCTTGTGGTCCTGGCTGGTCGCCAGCGGCAGCACGTGCTCGCCATCGACCATGACGATGAAGCTCGCCTCCTCGCCCTGCAGGCACTCCTCGATCACCACACGCGCACCGCCGGCGTTGTGCTGCACACCGAGCGCGGTGTCGATCAGCATGAAGTCGATCGCCGCGTGCGCCTCGGCCAGGCTGGTGGCCACCACCACGCCCTTGCCGGCGGCCAGCCCGTCGGCCTTGACGACGATCGGCGCACCGACCTTGTCGACATGCGCATGCGCCTCGGCGGCCGAGGTGAAGGTGGCATAGGTGGCGGTCGGGATGCCATGGCGCTGCATGAAGGCCTTGGCGAACGCCTTCGAGCTCTCGAGCTGCGCCGCCGCCTGCGTGGGGCCGAAGATGCGCAGCCCGCGTGAGCGGAACAGGTCCACCACGCCGGCCGCCAGCGGCGCCTCGGGGCCGACGACGGTGAGACCGACCTTCTCGCGCTCGGCAAAGTCGGCGAGCGCCACGAGGTCGGTGATCGGCACGTTCTCCAGCCGCGGGTCGCGCGCCGTGCCGCCGTTGCCGGGTGCCACGTACACACATTGAAGCTTGGGGCTCTGCGCCAGCTTCCAGGCCAGCGCATGCTCGCGACCGCCGGAACCGATGACGAGCACTTTCATCTTGTTGAATCCCAAAGGTGCGACTGCAATCGGGCCGTTGCGGACGTTCGCCGTCCGCTATGCGCGCCTTCGTGAGACCGAGCGTGCAAGGCTGCGGGCGGGCATGCCCTGGCGCTCAACCGCCGGCGTCCCG
>CALMQI010000193.1 GCA_937871935.1 uncultured Burkholderiales bacterium | reverse complement strand
CGCTATGATTATGAAAATAGTGACGGCCGTGCTCCACGTCACCGGTCCAGGAAAAGTTTCAAGCAGGGGATAGGCGCCAAGGTAGAACCAGTCGAGGCCAATGCTGCCTGGAACCTTGGCCAGGTCTGCAGCGCCCTGGCTTGTCGCTGGATACACGGTAGAAAGCGCCAGCAATGCCAGTGCGGTTCCGATGGCCAGTTCCCGAGGTGGATTGATCCGGGGCTTGCTTACGCGTTGCAGGTGGAGCCATAAACCGACAAGTGCGATCAGTGGCACTGCGATGTGCATGAAAATCATCAGTGTGAAGAAACGGCTTTCGAGCGTTTCGGGTGACAGGAAATTACGCGCCAGCGGCTGCCCGAAGAAGGGCAAGTGGTCCAGCCATTCGGTCGAGACGATCGCAACATACTGGGCGAGGGTGTCCCATACCAGCCAGTAGCCGCTGATCCCGGCGACATAAATGAATAGCAGCACGGGGATGCCGGTTGCCCAGCTGAACCAGCGTGCGCCGCGGTAGCGATCTCGCGAAAATTCACGCAGGATGTGAAGCAGCATCACGGCGACCAAGCCATCGGAGGCATAGCGGTGCAGGCTGCGCATGATGCCGCCCAGATACCACTGCTCGCGCGACAAGCGGTCGATCGAGCGGTAGGCGCCTTCGGCCGAGGTGTCGAGCACCGCGTAGAGGTATATGCCGCTGACCGCCAGCAACCAGAACAGCAGGAAGCCGAGCGCGCCGAGGTTGCGCCACGGGTTGAGGGCGGCGCCGAACGGGCGGTCGAACGCATGTTCGACGCGACGATAACCGCCGAGGGTGGCTAGCCGCATGGCACGGGCAGGGTTCATGACCTGCCTCGGTGCGCCTTCGGCTGCGCGCCGTCCACGGGTCTATGCGGGTTCATGCGTCGCAAGCGGCGATGCCGCACGCCGCGCTCGCCGCCGCGTGCGCCATTCACCGATGAAGAACCACAACATGGCCAGCGCGAAGGTCACGCCGCCGGCCACCTCGAGCAGCAGCCCGTAGTCGGTGCGGTAAGTGCCGGTCTTGGCGTCGTAGACGGTGCACACCAAACGCACGCGGCGCACCAGTGCATCGAGCGTGGTGTCGGCCGGCAGCGGGTTGTCGCGCAGCAGACGGCGCAGCGGCTCGCCGAGCTTGTCTTGCGACAGGCGCTCGCCGTACACCTGCTGGTACACCTTGCCCAGCCCGTCGACCACGCTGACCGTGAGCACATGGTCGAAGCCTGCCGGCGTGGCCACGTAGCTGAAGCCGAAGTCGCGTGTCAACGCGTCCACGCTGGCCGGTGGCGGGCTCAGGAAGTCCCAGTTCGGCGCATCGATGCGCATCTGCTTGGCGAAGGCGCGCATCGCCGGCGGCGAATCGAACGGCTGGTTGAAGCCGACGCTGATCACGTTGAACTTGTCGGCGCCGAACACCTTGGCCATTGCGTCGACCGCTTCCGACAACGACCGCGTGGTGGTCGGGCAGACCTCGAAGCAGCCGGTGTAGATGAAGCTCACCAGCAGCGGCTTGCCGCGATAGGCCGACAGCCGCACCGGCTGGCCCTGGCGGTCCAGCAGGGCATGGTCGGCGAGCTCGCGGCCCACAGCGGCCTGGCTGGTGCGCAGTGCGGCGTCGGGGTCGAGGGCAGGCTGGGCCTGGGCGAGCGCGCCGGCGGCGCCGAGGACGCACTGCAGCGCGAACCGCCACGCCGGCAGCCGCCCGAGCGTCATCGCAATAACCCGTCGACGGTGGCCGCCGCCAGCAGCACGCTCAGCTGCACCAGCGAGGCGAAGAACGACGCCATCGCGGTGGCGCGGCTCGGCTGCCGTGCGAGCTGCCAGGCCCTGAACACGAAGTAGCCGCCGCCAGCCGCGGCGCCGGCCATGTAGACGACGCCGGCGCCGAACAGGCCGGGCAGCAGCGACGCCACGACCAGCGCCACCGTGCTGTGCAGCACCACGCGCGCGGCGCGCTCGGGGCCCACCACCACCGGCAGCATGGGCACCCCAGCGGCGGCGTAGTCGGCACGGTTGGCGATCGCCAGGCTCCAGAAGTGCGGCGGCGTCCACAGGAACAGCACCAGTGCCAGCAGCAGCGGCAAGGCCCCCAGCGACGGATCCACCGCCGCGGCGCCGGCCAGCACGGCAAAGCTGCCCGCCAGCCCGCCGACCACGATGTTGAGCCAGCTGCGCCGCTTGAGCCACACCGTGTAGACCACGGCGTAGAAGAACGCACCGAGAAACACGAACAGCGCCGACATCGCGTTGAGCGACCACGCTGCCGCCGCCACCGCACCGACAAGCAGACCGACGATCAGCAGCAGCCACGCCGGCGTGTGGCGCAACGAGCCGGTGACGAAGGCGCGCCGGCGCGTGCGCGCCATCAGGTGATCGACGTCGTGCTCGTAGTACTGGTTGTATGCGCCGGCGCTGGCCGAGGCGACCAGCACCGACAGCGCCAGCGTCAGCAACTGGCCCGCACTCAAGGCCGCGCCCGGCGTGACCGCCAGCCCGACCAGCGCGGTGATCATGATCATCACGCCGATGCGCAGCTTGAACAGGCTCAGCACGTCGCGCGCGAGGCGCACGGACGGCCGGTGAGATGCAGCGATGGTATTCATGTCAGTCTCCAGCGCGACGAATGGCCCGCAGTGCATGCGCCGCTCCAGCGGCGCACCCCCGAGTGAACACCGCGGATCCGGCTCCGCCGGTCCGCCGGTGTTGCCCCCTTGAGGGGGAGGCGACCGCTAGGCCGACTCGGGGGTGGGTCAACTCAATCCCCAGAGCTGCGACAGATACTTCCAGTTGATGAAGTAATACAGCACGAACGCGACCAGGAACACCATCGCCAGTGCGAAGGTGCCCGGCGCGGCGAAGCCCGCGGAGCCGTAGCTCTGCGCCACCATGGTCGGCGCCGTCGGCGGGATCGGCGTGAACCTCGGGCTCTGCACGCCGGTGTCGAGCTTCTTGCCCCACAGCAGCGTGCCGACGGTGATGTAGACATACAACGCGCCGCCGACGATGGCCACCAAGCCGGCGATGCCGACCAGCGCCATCATCAGGTAGGCCGCGCCCGGCCATTCGTAGGCCAGCGCGTGGCCGCTGAACGCCATGTCCCAGTGGCGCCGCGAGACGCCGAGCGTGCCGGCGCCCATCATCACCAGGCAGAAGAAGTACATCGACAGGCCGAACAGATAGGGCTGAATCTTCGCCAGGCCCGGGGAGATCATCTCGCGCCTGAACAGCACCGGCAGCAGGAAGTAGGTGAGCGCCATGAACGTCAACGTGGTCCCCACCACCACCGTGGCGTGGAAGTGCCCCGGCACGTAGATGGTGTTGTGGATGATCATGTTGAGCTGCTCGGTGCCCATCATCACGCCCGAGATGCCGCCGAGGAAGCCGAAGCCGATCAGCGCGATGAACACGCCCGAGAAGGTCGGGTTGCCCCAGGGCGCCTTGCGCAGCCACTCGAACAGGCCCTTGTTGTAGCCCTTCTGACGCTGCGCGACCTCGATCGCGCCGGGGATCGTGAGGCCGTGGATCATCGAGGCCAGCACCGCGAAGTACATGAAGTAGCTGGTGTTGACGATCTTCCAGCCGGTGGACAGCCCCGGGTCGGCCAGCAGGTGGTGCGCGCTGGCCAGTTGCAGGAACAGGATGTACAGCAGGAAGGCGCCGCGACTCACACGCTCGCTCATCGGCTTGGCGCCGAAGGCGATGGCCGCGGCGGCGTACCAGATCGAGATGTGCGCGGCCACGTTGATCTGCTGCGACGAATGGCCGAACGCCCACCAGATGGTGCGGTAGACCAGCGCGTCGACCTTCTCGACGATGCCCACCGATTGCAGGAAGGTCGGGATCAGGATGATCGCGCCCGAGGCGATGGTGAACACCGCGATGATCGCCGCCGTGATGGCGCCGAAGGTGACCAGCGGTACCGAGCCCTGGTAGGTCTTGTCGCGCTTGGCGACCACCAGCGTGCCGAAGAACACGAAGCAGGCGATCAACGCGCCCACAGCAAACAGGATCAGCCCGAGGTAGAACGACGGTGCGGCCATCATCGGCACGTACGAGGTCATCATCACGCTCGAGCCGCCCTGGAACACCGCCACGTTGTTGGTGATCGCGCCGATCAGCATGAGCGCGAACGCGAGCCACGCCACGTTCGGCGTGGCCAGCCGGCAGCGCAGCAGCGTGGACGATGCGAAGTACAAGACGGCGATCTCGAAGAAGATGATCCAGAAGATCAGCATGTCGATGCCGTGCGCCGTGAGCACCTGGTAGAACGTGTCGGCCTGCAGCCAGTGGATGGCCGGCCAGCGCGTCAGCGCGACGCCGATGGCCAGCACGCCGCCGATGAGCAGGAACACCACCGCGACGAACGCGTTGGCGATCATCAGCTTCTCGGCGTTGGCTTCGAATTGCAGCCCCGAGCGGGGGCAAGTGCGATAAGTTGTCGTGGACATGTGAATGCCTCCGCCCGCTACTTGACGTAGATGCGACCGACCATCGTGTGATGGTTGATGCCGCAGTATTCGTTGCACACCACCGAATAGGTGCCCGACTGGTTCGGCTTCACCGTCACCACGTGCTCATAGCCCGGCACGATCTGGATGTTGATGTTGGCCGGCTGCAGCGAGAAGCCGTGGTTGTAGTCCAGCGAGGTCAGGTGCAACTTGTAGGTCTTGTCCTTCTCCAGCTCGAGGATCGGCCAGAAGCTCCACAGCCGCGCAATCATGTAGACGTCGCTGCCTGCCGGCGGTGCGACGACCGGGGTCTTCTCCGCCGTCTCGGTGCGCACGGTGTACTTGTCGACCATGGCCTGCGCCTTGGCGGTGAACTTCTCCGGCGTGGTCTTGTAGGTCTCGGTGGACAGGTTCTGCTTGCCGTAGACGTGCCAGCCGACCATCATGAAGAACATGATCAGGCACCAGATCAAGGCAATGACGATCCACGTGCCTTCGACGCGGTCCAGGGGATGTTTCCACCACAGTCGTTCGGCGGGCGGCAGGATTGCGCTCATGTGCGTGTCCCTCTAGCGTGTGTTGTGATTGAGGCGGCCGGCTACTTGGCCAGCGGCACCGTCAGGATGTCGATCACGCCCCACAGCGTGTACACCACCATCGGCACCATCACGCCGATGAACAGCAGCAGGAACGGGTTGTCGAGCAACTGCTGCATCCAGGGCACGGGTTCATTGGGGTCGTCGGCGGGATTCATCTGATGTCTCCTTGCGGTGGTCGAGGCGGCTTGGCGCCCGGGGTCTGTCGGCGAGGACGATTCTCTTGAGGCCGTCAAAGTGAGGACTTAAACCAAGACAAGAACGCGACATCTCGCCGGCCGTGCCGGTACGGGCGCGACGCCGTATTCGGCAGAATCCGGGTCGACATCAGGGTGATGAACGTGCGATGAATCCACCGTCTGCTTCGCTGAACGTGCTGCGTCGCATTGCCATGCTGTGTGCGCTGCTCGTGCTGCTGATCGCCGGCGTCAGCGCGTTCCTGCGGCTGTCCAAGGCCGGACTGGGTTGCGAACCCTGGCCGTCGTGTTTCGGCGAAGCGCTGCGTGCGCTGCAGCGTGGTGCCGCCGTCGACGACAACGCCGTGCAGACGGTCGCGCTGGCGCGCCTGGCGCATCGCCTGCTGGCATCGACGGCGCTGGTGCTGGCATTGCTGTTGGCGCTGGGCCACTGCACGGCCAAACCGTTGCACAAGGGCCGTGCGGCGCTGGCGCTCGGCTTGGTGGCTACGGCCCTGTTCCTGGCCGGGCTGGGCCTGCTGACCGCCAACTCGCGCCTGCCCGCGGTGGCGCTGGGCAACCTGCTGGGCGGCTTCGCGATGTTGGCCGTCAGCTGGCGTCTGGCGGCGCCCGAACGCCCCGGCGATGCTGCGCCGCGAGCCGCCGCACTCTGGGCCCTCGTGGCCTGCGGTCTGGTCGTGATCCAGGTCGCGCTGGGCGGACTGGTGAGTGCGAGCCATGCATCGCTCAGTTGCGCCGACAGCCTCGATTGCCTGCGCCAGGCCGCCCGGCAGGGCTGGCCGTGGCCGACGCTGAATCCCTGGCGCGAGCCAGCGTACGACGTCGCGTCGGCCCTGCCGATCAATCCGGCCGGTGCGCTGGCCCAGGCGCTGCATCGCGTCGGCGCGATCGTGGCGAGCCTCGCGGTACTGGTGGTTGCATGGCTGCTGCATCGGCAGGCGCAGCGACGTGCTGCGGCCACGCTGGTGCTGTTGTTGTCGCTGCAGCTCGCCGCCGGCCTTTGGCTGGTGAGCGGCGGCGTACCGCTCGCCGGCGCGCTGCTGCACAACCTGCTGGCGGCGTTGATGGTGGCTGCGCTGGCACGTTCGATCTGAGCGCTTGGCCGATATCGCTGCGGCCGCGGCCACTGGCCTGAGGCAAAGCCGCGCGATCAGTCCGCGGCTCGGCGCATGCCGTTCGGTCGGCCGTCAGTCGCGGTCGCTTCCGCCTCGATCGGTGCAATACAGACGCCAGCTGCGCAGCAGGTCGGCCCACCACAGGCCGATCTCGCGGCTGAAGTCGGCGCCGCTCCTGCCATGGCGCACCGGATGGTCCGGCCGCAGCGCGGCGAAACCGCTGTGCGTGACGGTGACGCGCGTGCCCGAGGCAGATGGCTCGAACAGCACCTCGACCTCGGTGTGCTCGGCCGGCGCGAAGTTGGTCGCGCGCCAGCTGAACAGCAGGCGCTGCGGCGGCTGCCACGCCAGCACGCGGCCGATCTCGTGCACGTGTTCGGCGCCGCCGTCGCCGGTCCACGACTCGAAGACCCGCCCGCCGACGCGCGGCTCGATCGCCATCAGGCCCGACTCGCCCGGCGCGGCGCGAAAACGCGGGCCACGCCGCCACCACAGGCCGATCTCCTGCGTGAAGAGGCGAAAGGCCTCGTCGGGCGGCACGGCCACGCTGACGGTCGCGCGGGCGCGGTCCCCGCTCGGCGGTGTGGGTGTGGGCTTGTCGTTCATCGCCGGCTGCCGCGTTCGGCATGCGCCTTGAAGGCCGCCAGCTGCTCGCCCCATTGCGCCTGCATGTGGGCGGCCCAGTCGGCCACCGAGGCAAAGGCGTGCGGCTCCAGCCGGTACAGCCGCACGCGCGCGTCGCCCTCGATCGCGTCGGCGGCGATCAGGCCGCCTTGCTCCAGCACCCGCAGGTGGCGGCTCAGGCCCGCCGGCTGCAGGCCGATCGCGGCGGCCAGCTCGCTGGCGCGCCGCGGCCGCTCGCGCAGCAGCTCGACCACCGCGCAGCGCGTGGAGTCGCCCAGCGCCGCGAAGGCGCGTGCCAGCGCGGCGTTGGCAGCGTCGCTCAAGCCGGCTGGCTGCGCAGGCGCTGCGAGAACCACCACAGGTGTCCCTCGGGGTCGAGCGCGCCGTAGCTGCGATCGGCCCAGTAGTCCTCACCGTAGTCGTGCACCGAGGGTTCGTCGACGATGCGCGCGCCGGCGGCGCGGGCGCGCGCGCAGTGCGCATCCACGTCGTCGACGTAGAGCAGCAGCCCTTGCGTGTTGGCCCCACCCACGGACGCCGGGCTCGACATGTCCACGCCCCAGCGTGTGCCGCGGCGCTCGTCGCCGACCATCACCACCGCCTCGCCGTAGCTGAGCTCGCTGTGCTCCACGCGGCCGGCGTCGCCCTCGACCTTGAGCCGCAGTTCGAAGCCGAAGGCCTGGCACAGCCAGTCGATCATCTGGCCGGCTTCGCGGTAGTACAGGCTCGACGACAGACGCGGCCAGTCGGACGGTGGCGGTTTCATGGCAGGCTCTCCGGGGTGCGGGCAGGGTCATCGTGCATGTAGTTGACCGAAATGTCAAATAACCGCGCGTGCGGCATGCCTACCCCAGGCGGCCTCGAAGCGCGAAGCCGCGCACCAGCCAGTGCTGCCGGATTTCATTTGAAACGATGTGCCAGGCGAATCCGGCTCGCGCGCCCACTTCGCTGGCCGAAAGTGGTGACCCCGGTCGGCGCGATGTCGAAAGCACCGCGTGTCATTCGTCGTGTCCACAGGCGCGCCGCGACCGGGCGCGTCGTTCAACCTTCACAAGGAACCTTGCCATGCCCAAGCTCCATGCCTACCTGTCCTTCGACGGCAATTGCAGCGAAGCGATGAAGTTCTACGCCAAGGTGTTCGACGCCAGACTGGAGGCGCTGATCACCTACGCCCAGGCGGGTTCGCAGATGCCCGCGCCACCCGAGCATGGCGACAAGATCATGCATGCCTACCTGGTGCATCCGCAGTTCGAGCTGATGGCCGGCGACACGCCACCCGGCGTGGCCTACGAGGGCATCAAGGGCGTGATGCTGGCGCTGACCTACCCCACCGCCGCCGAAGGCCGGCGCGTGTTCGACGCGCTGGCCGCCGGCGGCCAGGTCACCATGCCGCCGGGCGAGACCTTCTGGGCCGACGTCTTCGGCATGGTCACCGATCGTTTCGGCGTGCCCTGGGGCGTCAACGGCGGATCCAAGCCGCAGCCCAAGCCATAGGCGCCCGGCGACATCGTCTCGCAACGGGGTGGATGCGCCCCAGCCCTTGTAGACAGGAGAACGCAAGTGACCAGCAAGAACACGATTTGCCTGTGGTACGACGGCACCGCCGAGGCCGCCGCGCGGTTCTATGCCGAGACTTTCCCCGATAGCGCGGTGCGCGCAGTGCACCGCGCGCCGGGCGACTATCCCAGTGGCAAGCAGGGCGACGTGCTGACAGTGGAGTTCACCGTGATGGGCATCCCCTGCCTCGGGCTCAACGGTGGCCCGGCGTTCAAGCACCACGAGGCCTTCTCGTTCCAGGTGGCCACCGACGACCAGGCCGAGACCGACTGCTTGTGGAACGCGATCGTCGGCAACGGCGGCCAGGAGAGCGCGTGCGGCTGGTGCAAGGACAAGTGGGGCCTGTCGTGGCAGATCACGCCGCGCGCACTCATCGATGCCATCACCGACCCCGACCGCGCGGCGGCCAAACGGGCCTTCGACGCGATGATGCAGATGGGCAAGATCGACATCGCCGCGATCGAGGCTGCGCGGCGCGGTTGACGGCTTGCCGCCCGGCGCGACCGAGACTCGACTGGATCTGTCAGTGGGCCATCAGCACCGGCAGGGTCATCGATTGCAGGACGCCGCGGGTCGCCCCGCCGAGGATCCACTCGCGCCCTCGCGAGTGACCATAACAGCCCATGACCATCAGGCTCGCGCCGATGTCGGCGGCCATCGACAGCAGCGCGTCGCCGGCCTGGGGTGCCGGGCTCGACACCGACCGGAACTGCACGTCGTCCACGCCGTGTCGCTGGAGAAACTGCTGAAGCCGCGGCCGATGTGCGTCGCCGGCGCCGGCCTCGACGGCCACGCAGACGGAGTCTGCCTTCTGCAGCAGCGGCAGGGCGCCGGTCAGGGCCCGCGCGGCCTCGCGCGACTCCTTCCAGGCCACGAAGACATTGCCGAAGGTCGCCTCGGCCTGGTCGACGCCGCTCGGGATCACCAGGGCCGGCTTGCCGCTCTCGATGATCACCGCATGCACGAAGCCCGCCGCGACGCCCGAGTCGTGACGCGTGCCATCGTGTTGGCCGAGCACCAGCAGGTCGGCGTACAGGGCCTGCTGCACGAAGGCGCGCTCGGGCGCGTCGTCCGCCTCGCGCCATTCGATCTGCACGCCGGGCTCGATGCAGGCGTCGTCGACCAGCCTGCGCGCAGCGGCCAGCCGCGCCTCGTCGTGGGCCAGCAACTCCGGACTGGGCACGCCGGCGGCGAACACCATCGCCATGCCCAGGCTGGCGGGCGTCACCGCGTACAGCGCAGCAACGCTGGCGCCGAGCCGGCCGCCCCAGGTGCGCGCGACATGCAGACGGGCGCCGCCGTGCTGCCCGGCGTCCAGGTGGACCAGGATGCTCCGGATCGGATTCATGAGGTGGCAGTCCTGTCGGTGGCGTTGCAGTGATGCTCGCGCGACAGCATGGAGCGCGCATTGAGCCCGCTCAAGGCGAGCCTTGCTTGAGCCCCAGGTCAGCAGCGTGCGGCCGGCAACTGCCTTGCCGAGGGGTTCAGTGCGACGTACCCTCGGACCGCGTGATCTTGTTGAACACGTTGTACTTGCCCACCGGCTTGCTCATCGGCAGGCGTTTCACTTCCTTGAACGTCGTGGCGTCGTAGACGATCAGCGCGCCGTCCATCTCCCACAGGCTGGCCAGCGCGTAGCGGCCGTCCTTGGTGAACTCGATGTGCGCGAGCGTCTTGCCGGGTTCGCGCACCTGGGCCACCGGCTCGAGAGTCGTCTTGTCGATGATCGTCAGCGTGTCCTTCGCGGTCGGACTCATCATCGAGTCGGTCCACGCGTACCGGGTCTTCTCGTGGCTGCGCAGAAAAAACCCCGGCCCTGGCGTGGTGATGGTCTTCACCAGCGACCAGTCCTTCAGGTCGATCACGGTGATCGCGCCGTCCTTCAAGTTGGGGCTGGCCAGCACCGTGGAGCCGCGGTGCGCGAAGGTGATGCCCGAGCCCAGGTGCGGCATGCCGGCGATCGGCAGCGTGGCGACGCGGCGGCGCACGTCGAGGTTGACGACCTGGCCGAGGGGCGCGCCGTCGGCTCTCGGCCCTGATTCGCCGGCGCCCTTCGGTCGCGTGGCCCCCAGCGCATGGGCATAGGGCGGGTCGAAGAAGAAGTCGTCCAGCGGTTCCGCGAGCATCGTGCGCTTGACGCCGAGGAAGCCTTTCCTCGCGACCCCTTCGCCGAAGCGGTAGTCGTGCACCAGTCCGTCGTAGATGTCCTCCGCCTTGGGGTCGTAGGAGATCTCCCACAGCTCGGCGATGTCCTTCAGCGCGACGATGAAGCTGGTGCGCGGTTGTGCGTCGTACACGGCCGACACGCGCGACGTGGCCTGGCCGTCGCGCGAGGTCACCGGATAGACCCGCTGCAGGTTCAACGCCGCATCGAAGAGCACCAGCGTGTGCGGAAAGTAGTTCGCCGCCAGCACCCAGCGGCCGTCGCTCGACACCGCCACGTTGCGCATGTTCAGCCCGGCGCGCACCTCGGCCACGACCGTCAGGTTCCACAGGTCGTACTGGGTGATCCAGCCGTCGCGCGAGCCGAAGTACACGTAGCGTCCGTCGGGGGTGAACTTCGGGCCGCCGTGCAGTGCGTAGCGGCTCTGGAAGCGGTGGATGCGCTCGAAGCGGTCGCCGTCGACCAGCGACACATGGTGGTCGCCGCCTTCTACGACGACGAACAGGTTCATCGGGTCGGCGCTCCACTGCGGCTTGGCCGGCAGGTTCGTCGCGCCCGGTGTCTCCACGCGCGAGGCGCGGATGTCGGCCTCGGTCCAGGTGGGAGCCGGCGTCACCGGCGTGTAGATCCACTGGGCCAGCGCAGTCAATTCGTCGGGTTTGAGCGTCGCTGCGAAGCCGGCCATCTGCGTCGCCGGTCGGCCGGCGCCGATGGTCTTCAGCGCCTCGGGCCGGCGCAGCCGCTCCAGGCTCTCGGGCAGCAGCGCCGGGCCCATGCCGCCGGTGCGCTGGGTGCCGTGGCAGGCCGCGCAATGCTGCTGATACAGGGCGGCGGCGTCGACGCCCGGCGTGGCTACTGCGGCGACGCCACGCGGCGCCGAGGCGCCGGCCGCGGGGCCGGTCTGCGCGTGCCCCGTGGCGGCCACGATGACGAGACCGAGCGCCGCGAGCCAACCTGGTCCGCGGCTCATGGCAGTGCCTCGATCGGAATGCGCCGGCGCGCCGCAAAGCTGGCCAGCGGCGCGCAGCCGGGCAGCGGCGGTGTCGTGAGGCCGATCTCGTTGTCGTCGAGAAAGCAGCCCGGGTCTTCGGCCCAGGGGTCGCCGGTGGTCTGCTGCGCGCGCACGCGTGTGTTGCCGCCGCAGATGTCCAGCTGTGCGCAGCCGGCGCAGCGGCCCTTCACCGGACGCGGCCGAGACTTCAGGCCCGCCATCAGCGGGTCGCGGGTGTCGGCCCAGATCGCCGAGAACGGCCGCTCGCGCACGCTGCCGAGCGAGTGGTGCCACCACATCGTGTCGGGGTGCACGTGGCCGAGGTTGTCGATGTTGGCGACGTTGACGCCCGAGGAATTGCCGCCCCAGGCCACCAGATGCCGGCGCAGCGGCTCGTGCCAGCGTGCGTGCTGTTCAGGATGAAAGCGCTGCAGCCAGTGCAGCAGGTAAGGGCCGTCGGCGTCGTTGTTGCCGGTGACGTACTCCTCGTCGAGCCCATCACACGCCGCGCGCCACGCGCGCTCGAACAGCAGGTCCAGCGCGTCGCGCGTGGCCGCGAACTGCGCGTCCTTGGCGCGATGGATGTTGCCGCGGCCGGCGTAGTTGAGATGCGAGAAGTAGAACTTGTTCACCTGCTCGTCGCGCATCAGGTCCAGCAGCGCCGGCAGGTCGTGCGCGTTCATCGCGGTCATCGTGAAGCGCAGGCCGACCTTGACGCCGCGCGTGCGCAGCAGGCGCACCGCGGCCAGGCTGCGGTCGAAGGCGCCCGGCAGACGACGGAACCGGTCGTGCGTGTCGCGCAGCCCGTCCAGGCTGATGCCCACGTAGTCGAAGTTCGCCTGCGCGATGCGGTCGGCCATCGGCGCGTCGATCAGCGTGCCGTTGGTCGACAGGCCGACGTAGAAGCGCATCGCCTTCGCGCGCGCCGCGATCTGAAACAGGTCGGGCCGCAGCAGCGGCTCGCCGCCGGAGAGGATCAGCACCGGCACCTTGAACGCGTGCAGATCGTCCATCACCGCGCCCACCTCGGCGCTGCTCAGCTCGCCGGCATAGTCGTGATCGGCCGACAGCGCGTAGCAGTGCTTGCAGGTCAGGTTGCAGCGGCGGATCAGGTTCCAGATCACCACCGGCCCGGGAGATGCCTTCGAACCCGCGGCGCGCGGCGCGGGCATCGCGCCGTCGGATTCGGCGGCGGCGAGCAGCTGCATGAAGTGGCTGATGCGAAACATGGTGATGTCAGTGCTCGTGCAGCCGCAACCCGGTCTTCTTGAGGATCGCGGTGGAATACAGGATGTCGTGCGCGCGGCTGGCCTCGCCCAGCAGCGCGGCGATCTGGTCGGCCTGCTGCTGCACCTGATCGCGCGAGCGGCCGTGCAGCATCGCGAACAGGTTGTAGCGCCACAACGGCAGCTGGCGCGGCCGGCGGTAGCAGTGGCTCACGCCGGGCAGCGCGGCCACCTGCTCGCCGAGCGCGTCGACGCGGGCGTCGTCGACGTCCCACACCGTCATGCCGTTGGCGGTGAAGCCGAGCTTGTAGTGATTGGGCACCGCGCCGATGCGACGGATCAGCTTCTCGTCGAGCATCTGCGCCAGCCGCTCTCGCACCATCTCGCCGCTGACGCCGAGCATCGCGCCCACCGCTTCGTAAGGCCGCGCCACGATCGGCAGGCCGCTCTGCGTGGCGCGGATCAGGTGGCGGTCGAACTCACTGAGCGGCATGGTGGCCTCCGGTGTCGTCGGGCACGATCGGCAGCTTCAGCTCGACCGCGAACTCGCGCTCCTTGGGCAGCCGCAGCACCGGCAGCCCGGTGAGTGCCTCGATGCGCCGCAAGGCGGCCTCACCGGCAGCCGGCGTCTCGGCGGCGATCACGAACCACATGTTGAGGGCGTGTTCGCGCCGGTAGTTGTGCGCCACCTCGGGTAGCGCGTTCACCTGCGCGGCCACCGCGTCGAAGCGGCCTTCGGGCACCGCCATCGCGGCCAGCACGAAGCGGCCGCCGGCACGCTCGATCTGGAACAGCGGGCCCACGCGCGTGAGCACACCGGTGGCGAGCAGGCGGTTCAGCCGCTCGATCACCTGATCCTCGGTGATGCCCAGTTCGCCGGCCAGCGCGGCGAAAGGCCGGTCCAGCAGCGGCAGGTCGCCGTGCAGGCGTGCGATCAACTGCGCATCCGCCGTCGACAACCACGAGGTGGCGGAGGATTCAGGCGTCGGCATACACGAGGCTCGGTGCGCGCTCGGCAGTCGCGAAGCGCCGTGCGCCCTGCTGCTTGAAGCGCTGGCGCGAGAACAACACCGCGTGCGGCACGGCGTGCAGGCCGGTGCGCGCCATCACGCCGGCCAGGCCGTCGGTGACCAGCGCCCGGTCACGGCCGTGCATCATGCAGTACAGGTTGTAGGGCCAGCCGGCGGCACGCTCGCGCTGGTAGATCAGCGTCAGTGCGGGTTCGCTGGCCAGAGCGCGGCCGACGGGCTGCACCTGGTCGTCGGCCACGTCGAACACCGCCATCGCGTTGGCGGCGAAGCCGAACTCGTGGTGGCGCACCACGGTGCCGAAGCGGCGCAGCACGCCGGTGGCCAGCCACCGGTGCAGCGTCTGCAGCACCCCGCCGGGGCTGCGGCCGGTGGCCAGCGCCCAGGCGTCGAAGGGCAGGGGCTGCAGCGGCAGACCGGCCTCCACCACGGCGGCCAGCGGCTCGTCGGCCGGCATCAGGCGCGCCGGCGGCGGCGTAGTGCGGCGCGGCCGGTCGGCGGTGTCGGCGACCGTGCCGCGCAGGTCGAAGCCGAGGTCGATGCGGAACACCTGCTTCATCGGCAGGCGCAGCACCGGCAGTGCGCTGGCCTGCTCGATGGCGGCGAGCGCGGTCGCCACGGCCGCGCGGTCGCGTCCGGTCATCACGAACCACAGGTTGATCGCATGCTCGCGCTCGTAGTTGTGGTTCACGCCGGGTTGCGCCGAGACGATCGCCGCCACCTCGTGCAGGCGTTCGGCCGGCACTGCCATCGCCGCCAGCATCGCGGCGCCGCCGGCGCGTGAATCGAACACGCCGCCGATGCGGCTCAGCGCACCGCCTCTCAGCGCGTCGCGATAGGTCTCGAGCACATCACTTTCGCTCACGCCGGCAGTGAGCGCGATCGCCGCGAACGGCGCGCGCACGAGCGGAAAGCCGCGCTGCCAGTCGTTCAGCAGATCGAGGCGCCGGGACGTGTCCAGTGGCATGGCCGTCCTCTAGAAGCCGATGCGCGCGGCGCGCGCGGTGAAGAAGATGCCGCTGGGTGAATCCACGCTCAGCTGCGCCAGCGTGGCGAAGCTCGCGGTGTCGATCACGCTGACACGGTGGTCGTCGCGGGCGCTGATCCAGACCGCCTCGCCGCGCGGCGTGAACTCCATGTGCAGCACCGCCTTGCCGGGCGCCAGCGTGCGCACCACCTGGCGGGTCACGGTGTCGATCACCTGCACGCGGTGGTAGTCGGGCACGGCGAAGTTGACCCACACCTGGCGGCCATCGGGCCGCGCGATCACGAACACCGGCTGCCCGGCGACCGCGATGCGACCCACCTCCTGCCAGCTCTGGGTGTCGACCACCAGCACCTCGTGGCGGCCGATCGCCGGCAGGTACGCATGCCGGCCGGCGACCGCCCAGCCGCGCAGGTGCGGCATCTTGTAGACCGGCAGCGGCTGCTCGCCCTTGCCATAACCCGCGAGGATGCGGCGCGCGCGCGGCTGCGGCTCCCACAGGTCCACCAGGGCCAGCCCGTCCTCGCCGAACAGGCCGGCGATGTAGTGCCGGCCGTCGCGCGTGACCAGCGCGTCGTAGGGCTTGCGTAACGCTGCGAGGCTGGTCTTCTGTCCGCCTTCGTAGTGGTCGCGGAACGATTCGAGCAGATCGTCCATCTGCTTGCGCAGCGAGAGCTTCGCCATGACGCCGATCGCGGCGGTGTCGCGCAGGCGCAGCTTGAGTGCCGACACGTCCAGCGCCGGCTCCCGGGCTTTCGCGGCGGCTGCCGGCTCCTCGGGCTTGCGCGCGGGCGCGGCGACAGGCACGGGAGCCACGGGCATGGGCGCAGCTTCCTTGGCGGGCGCCTTCGCGGTGGCCGCGACCGGCTTCTGCGCGACCTT
>CALMQI010000192.1 GCA_937871935.1 uncultured Burkholderiales bacterium | reverse complement strand
TGGCCGGGCGCAGCGCCCGCGCCGGGCCGTTGCCGAGCCGGTGCTGCTGCGCCGTCGCGCCCGGCGCCGCGCGCCGCGGCCTGCCGCGCCTGCCGCTCGGCAGCGCGCCGCTCCTCGACGATGGCCCGACGACGCTCCAGCTCGGCTTGCGCCGCCTGCCGATGCTCGTCGCTGACCTCCCCGGCCGGCGCGCCGTCGAGGTCGTAGCGGTGCGGCGACGCGACCAGCGCGCGCAGGTAGGCGGTGGTCGTGGTGTGCCGGTGCAGAAAGTGTGACAGCACGCGACGGGTGAACAACTCGCCGGTCGCGCGCTGCTGGATGTCGGCCTGGATGCGCAGCTTGATCGGCCGCGGCGGCGTGTTCGGAATCGTCGCGAACAACGCGGGGAACAGCTCGGCCAGGCGGGCTGCGCATTCGGCGGGCGAGAGATCGGCGGGGCGCGGCGCTTCGGCCACCGCGGTCACGTCGGCCACCGCCGTGGCGTCGGGCGGCACGGCCACCGCGCTCACCGGCGCATGCGCCGGCGCCACGGCCGGCGAAGATGGCGGCGTGGTGGCGTCGTCTGGTGGCAGTGGTGGCGCGACGGGATCGTCGGGCAAAGGCTGCGGCGTATCGGGCACGGTGAGCAGTCGTTGGTTTCAGCGGGCAAGGGCGGCATTGTCGCCGCGCCAGCGGCCAAACGAAAAACGCCGGACGCAAGCGTCCGGCGTGTGTGTCGTCGGGCCGCGTCAGCGGCCGCGGCGCCAGATGGCCTCAGTCCTCGAACTCGATCTCCTGGTTCCAGCTGATGGTGCCGCCGCTGAGCGTGCCGCGCACCTTGATCAGCTTGCCGGGCGCCGCCGCCGCGAAGAACGCGCTGCGTCCGATGATCGCGTCGTTGATGTCCTTGAAGTTGTTGTTCGAGATCGGTGAGGTGTCGACCACGATGCCGAGCATCGTGATGTTCGGCGCGGCCACCGCCGAGGCCACCGCCTGGAAGCGCACGTCGGTGTCGCCGTTGCCGCGGTCCTCGACCTCGGAGGCGATCACCGTGTTGCCGCTGCCCGGACGGCCACGGACGCGCAGATTGTTGCCGACCGCCAGCGCAGCGAACGACGTGTTCTTGAACTGCGTCAGCGCGTTCGTCTCGATCGTGATGCCCGGTAGGCCGGCCAGCGTGAACGAGGTGGCGCCCTTGCTGGCGAGGTTGGCCTCGAAGCGGATGTTCTCGCGGAACGACACCTTGGTGGCGGTGAGGATGCCGCCGCTGAGCGAGCCCTCGACCTCGAGCTTGGTGGTCAACACGATCTCGCTCTGCAGGCCGCCCTGGAACGCCGTGGATCCGTTGGTCACCACGTGCTGGCTGCCGACGGTGAAGTCGCTGGTGCTGGTCAGCGCGGTGACGAAGCCCTCGACTTCGATCTTGCTCACGTCGCCCCGCACACCCTCGGGCTCGACCTTGGTCGCCGTGAGCGTGCCGCACACGTTGGTCGTCGGCGGGTTGCCGGCGCACGTCGAGCCCTTCACCTCGGCCAGGATGCCGTTCCACGAGCCGCCCGGCATGTCGTTGATCGTCGCGCCGTTGGCGAGCGTGACGTTCAGCGCACCGACCTGGAACGTGGTGCCGCCCGCGGTGTGCCCCTTGACGAAGCCCTTGACGACGAACGGCGGCGTGGCCTGCGTGGTCTTGCGCTCGGCAAAGTTGGCCTGGATAGTGCCGTCGGAGACAACCTGGCCGTGCACCTCGACGTAGTGGCCTGCCGCGATCGGGCCGTTGGAGATCGCGCCGGGGTCTACGGTGACGTTCTGGCCCATGACCACCAGTTGGTTGCCGTTGGCCGACTCCACATAACCCTTGACCGCGCTGGTCACGTTGATCGTGCTGGCGGTGGCGCCGGAGATCGAGCCGTTCAGGCGGGCGACCATGCCCACACGCAGGTCCGATCTGGCCTTCGAGTTGTCGTCGATGGTGATCGTGGCCTGGCTGTCGTCGAAGCGCACGCCGTTGACCCAGACGCTGCCGAAGGCGGTGATCGTGCCGACCGACACGTCGGTGCCGAGTCCGCCGCCGCCGCCGCCGGTGCCGCCGATGCCGCCGTCGCCGCCGCCGCCGCAGGCGGCGAGGGTCAGCGCGATGGCACCGTGGGCCAGTGCACGCAGTGTCGAGAAGTTCATGTCAGTCCTCCTTGGGAGCGTCGGTCTCGAGCGTCTGCTCGAAGTAGAAGATGCCCATGCCGACGCGGGCGCGCGGCAGCTGGGGTTGATCGGGTGGGTTGGGTCCGGAGTGCTCGGCCAGCCACTTGTCGAGCTGTTCGAGAAGCCGCTGGGCCTGTTCGCCACTGAGATTCCTGAAGTCCTTCAGAGCAGCCACCGGCACGCTGCGATACATGACCTTGCGCTGAAAACGCGGGTCGTTGTCGCCATGCTCGATGTTGTGGTCGATGGTCTCGATGAGATCGGACACGTCGGCGCCCAGGATCTCGAGCTTGTCGACCGCGCTGCGCTGCGGCACGTAGGCGCGCACCACGAGCTCGAGCTTGCCGTCGCTGCCGTACTTGACGGCGCCCACGCGCAGCAGCTCGTCGAGCACGGCGCGCACCGGCACGTCGCCGCTGTGGCGGCGCACCAGCTCGGCGAAGCTCGCGCTGCCGTCGTGCGGGTCCAGCGGCTGCGGCTCGCCGCTGGCGCTGATGAACTCGGGGTCGCGCGTCCAGGCCGTCAGCACGCGGGCGGCGCGGTTGTACTGCTCGCCGTCGACCACCAGCGAGCCGGCCGGCTCCGACAGCAGGCGCTGCACTTCCTTGCGGGTCATGCCCGACAGGATCGACGCGCGCGAGATCGACGGCTTCTTGCCCGGGATGCCGAAGTCGTGGATCACCACGTCGATGTAGGCCCGCTTGGCCAGCTCCTCGAAGGCGCCGAACGACACGTGGTGGCGCAGCAGCACACGGAAGAGCGGTCGCAGCACCTGCGTGATCGCTGCGTTCAGCGTCCGATGAAGTTTGTTCTCGACATCCATTTGGGAAATTTTGCCCAAATAATGCCTCGGCGTCAACCCCTGATTGACCGCCAGCATCGGCGGCCACGATTCAGGATGTCAGCGCTGACTATCTACGAACGCCATGCGGGCGACGGCGTTCAAACCGTGCTTTTCCATCCGGTAGCGCAGGGTGTCGCGCGAGATGCCGAGTTCGCGGGCGGCGCGGGTGACGTTCCAGCCGTTGCGCTCGAGCGCCTTCGACAGCGTCCGGCGCTCCACCTCGTGCAGCGTGGTTTCCGGGCCGCCCAGCGGCGCCGGCATCGACGGCACGTAACCCGAACCCCCGGTCAGGTCGCCCGGCTGCGACGGCGTCGGCATCGCCAGCTGCGGCAGCTCGATCGACGGGCCGTTGCCCAGCAGCACGGCCTGCTCGAGCACGTTGCGCAGTTCGCGCACGTTGCCCGGCCAGGGATGCGCCAGCAGCGCGGCGTGGGCGCGCGGCGACAGCACCGGCACCGGCTTGCCGTAGCGCGCCGCGTGCGTGCGCAGGAAGTGGCGCGCCAGCAGCACCACGTCGTCCTCGCGCTCGCGCAGCGGCGGCAGCATCAGTTGCACCACGCACAGCCGGTAGTACAGGTCGGCGCGAAAGCGCCCTTCGCGCACCAGCTGGTCGAGCGGGCGGTGCGTGGCGGCGATGATGCGCACGTTGACGCGCTGCTCGCGCACGTTGCCCAGGCGGCGCACGGTCTTCTCCTCGAGCAGCTTCAGCAACTTGGCCTGGATGGCCAGGTCCATGTCGCCGACCTCGTCGAGGAACAAGGTGCCACCCTCGGCGGTCTCCACCAGGCCGAGCTTGCGCTCGCGCGCATCGGTGAAGGCGCCGCGCTCGTGGCCGAACAGCTCGCTCTCCAGCAACTGCGCCGGCAGGGCCGCGCAGTTGAGCTCGACGAACGGCTTGGCGCGGCGCGAGCCGTTGAAGTGCAGTGCGCGCGCGACCACTTCCTTGCCGGTGCCGGTCTCGCCGAGCACCAGCACGGCCGGTGGCTCGGCCTCGCGCATCTGCGCCTCGGCGGCCAGCAGCTGCTCGATCGTCTGCTTGAGCCCGCGCATCGCGGGCGACTCGCCGAGCAGGCCCTCGAGCGCGCTGCCCTGCGACTCACGGCTCTGGTAGTACTGCAGCGTGCTGTCGACCCGGGTGTCGTCGAGGGCGCGCTCGACGCGCGCGCGCAGCTGGTTCAGCGACACCGGCTTGGTGAGAAAGTCGAACGCGCCGGCCTTCATCGCGTCGACTGCCATCTCGATGCTGCCGTGGCCGGTGACCATGATCACCGGCATCGTCAGCTTCATCGCCTGCATGCGGCGCAGGGCCTCCAGGCCGTTCAGGCCGGGCAGGTTGAAGTCGAGCACCACGGCGTCGGGGTGAAAGTCCTCGAGCTGGATGAAGCCGTCCTCGGCCGACGCGGCCAGGCGCACGTCGAAGCCGTGACGCTCCAGGAAGCTGCACATGTTCTTCGCGAGGACTTCCTCGTCCTCGATCACCAGCACGGCTTTGGGCATGTTGTGGTTCCTCAGGGTCTTTCTCAGGCAATCGCCAGATGCAGCGTCACGACGGTGCCTTGGCCCGGTGTGCTCTCGATGTCCATACGTCCGCCCGAACGTTCGATGATGCGGCGCGCCAGCGACAGCCCGACACCCAGGCCGCGCGGCTTGGTCGTGTAGAACGGCTTGCCCACGCGGGCCAGTTGCTCGGGTGTCATGCCCGGCCCGCTGTCGCGCACCGACAGGGTGATCTGGCCGCTGGTATGCGCCAGCGTGCTGTGCACCGCGATGCGGCCGCCGGGGGCCATCGCCTCGATGGCATTGGCCAGCAGGCTGCGCAGCACCTGGCCGAGCAGCAGCGGGTTGCCACGCACCGGGGGCAGATGGGGCGAGGTCGCGGCGTCGATCTGAATGCCGCGTGACTTCAGCTCGCGGGCATAGTCGTGCAAGCATTGCTCGACCAGCGGCCCGACGGCGACGCGGGTCGACGGCTCGTTGAGCGGCCGGGTGTAGGACAGCAGTTCGCGCACCCAGGCTTCCAGGCGATCGGATTGCGCGACGATGTCTTCGGCCGCCTCCTGGATGCGCTGCGGCTGCGAGCCCGGAATCAGCTCGGCCGAGCTGCGGATCGATGCCAGCGGGTTGCGGATGCCGTGCGCCACCGCGGTGCTCATCTCGCCGATCGCCGCCAGCGTCTCGCTGTTGACCAGCTGGCGCTGCTGCGCGCGGATCGTCAGGTCGGCGCGCCGCACCAGGCCGAACAGCGCGAGAAACAGCACCGAACCGAAGACGGCGCCACCCATGGTGATGTAGCTGCGCAGCTGCGCCAACATCTGTGTCAGGCCGCGCGGGTTCTTGTAGAACTCGATCGCGCCGATCACGCGGCCGGTGCCGACGTCGAGCACGGGCACGTAGATCTCGACGAACAGGTCGTCGGGCTGGCGCAGCGACTCGTACTCGGCCTTGCCCTGCAGGCGCTGCGCCTCGGTCTTGCTCTCGACCACCACTGCGCCGGACAGGGCCTTGTCCAGTTCGTCGTTGGAGCCGAATTCGCGACCGACCAGCGTGCGGTCGCTCGACCAGATCACACGTTTGCTGCGGTCGTACAGGTTGGCGCGCAGCACGTCGGGCATGCCGGCGATGTGGCGGAACGAGTCCTCGATCTCGGGCGGCACCGGCTGCGAAGCGTCGCGAAAGAAGTTCTGCAGCGGTGTTTCCACCAGCATCAGGCTCTGCACGAACTCGCGCGTCAGTGCACCTTCCTGCTGGAGCATGCGCTGCGACACGAACCAGCTGATCAGCCAGACGCTGCAGATCGTGATGGCGCCGATCGTCACCAGCGCCAGCAGGCCGAACCATCGCGTCAGGTTCAGTGGGTGCGCTCGCTCGGGGTTGGGCCTTCTTGTCATCGCGGGCTCGGATCGGATCGGTCAGGTGGGTGGGTCATGTCGCCCAATTGGGTGGGTGAAATCACCCAGTGGCGGCGTCCGGCCGACGGGCGGTCGACGGCGCGTCCTTGCGAATCAAGCACTTGCGGGGCGGCATGGTCTGGCATGGATCATGAATGCTAGTTGGGAATATTTTCCCAATTTCCTGATACCGAGTCAATGCCATCCCACCGCAGCCTTCCCGTCACCCCCCCGACATCGGTCGAGCGGGCCGCACCGGGCTGCCCGGTGTACGGGCCGGACCGGCTCTTCGCCACCCCTGAAGAAGGTGTCACGCCATGCTTAGATGTGTTGAACGGTCCGGCGAACATGCGTGCAGCCGGTCAGCCCGCGGTGATCGCGCCGTGAGCAAGCCCGTGCCCTCGACCACCGCAAGCCGGTCGCGCGCCGGCGGCCGCGGGGTGGCCGGCCTGGACGACGATGCCGCCCTGGTCGCCCGCTGTCTTGCCGGTGATGCGGCGGCCTGGACCGCGCTGGTCCATCGATATCAGCGGCTCGTGTTCGCCATCGTGCGCAGCACCGGCCTCGACGAGCATGGGGCGGCCGACGTGTTCCAGACCGTCTTCGCGCGGCTGGTGCAGCATCTGCCCCGCATCGACGATCCGAGCCGTCTGCAGGCGTGGATCGTCACCACCGCCAAGCGCGAAGCCATCCTGCAGGCGCAACGGGGCCAGCGCACCGTGTCGATGACACGCACCGGCGACGCCGACGACGATGGCGCCGAATGGGATCTGGCCGACGACAGCCCGACGGCCGAGGCGGCGCTCGACGGGCTGCAGCAGCTGCACCGGGTGCGGTTGGCGCTCGACCGGCTCGAGCCGCGCCAGCGTGACCTGATGCTGATGCTGTTCAGCGACGACGACCCCAAGCCGTCGTACGACGAGATCGCCGAGCGGCTCGGCATACCGGTCGGCAGCATCGGCCCGACGCGGGCCCGATGCCTCGAAAAGTTGCGTCGCCTGCTCTGAATCCCGCATTCCCGGGGGGTGGGGGCGCTGGCGCAGGTATCTGGGCGGCTGCAGGCTGCTCTGTAGCGCAATCGCAACCCAACGGCCCCATCGAATGTCGTCAAGTCAACGCATCACCGACAGCGATCTCGAACAGATGATCGGGCGGGCCGCGGCCCTGCCCGATGCGCCGGACGGGTGGATCAGCCACGCCGTGGGCCTGTTCGAGGCCCGAACCCGCCGCGACGTCGTCGGCCCGATGCAGGCGCTGCTGAACCGCGTGGTGGCCGTGCTGCAGTTCGACAGCTGGGCCCCGATCCCCTTGCCGGCTGGCGTGCGCGGCCTGCCGTCGGAGACGCGGCACCTGCTGTTCAGCATGCAGGGCCGCGACATCGACCTGCGCATCACGCCGGCGGCCGACGCGTACGCGGTGGCCGGCCAGATCCTCGGTCCGGACGACACCGGTGTCATCGAGCTGAGTCGCGACGCCGACGAGCCGGCGCTGGGCGTCGGCGTGCGCTCGGCGCCGCTCGACGAGCTGGGCGAATTCCGCCTCGAGGGCGTGCGTCGCGGCACCTACCGCGTGACGCTGCGGGTCGGCCACGACGAGATCGAGCTGCCGCCGATCGCGGTAGGGGATCGGCCGAGCTGAAGTGGCTGCCCCCCGAAGCGCCTTCGGCGCCTCCCCCCCAGGGCGGCGACACTGGTGGCCCGGCGAAGCCGGTGCCACGGTGTCCGCTTGGTTGCGGTAGAGCCGCTGATGCTGATGCCAGCCCATTCGGCGCAGGCGCTGGCCGACCAGCTGACCGAGGACGCCAACGCGCCCACCGGCGCCTGGAGCGCGGCCCGCCGTCTGGAGGTGGCCTGGGCGCTCAAGGAGATCTGCTACGCGGCCTGGAACAGCGCGCCAGACCGTGCGCAGCGCGCCGCCGGTGCGCTGCGCGGCCTGTGCCGCGACGCCGGCGCCGGCACCGAGGCTGCTGCGCATGCCGAAGTGCACGCGCTGGCCGACTGGACCGAGGGCATTGCACAGCTCACGCGCGCGCAGCTGACGGCGGCGGTTGCCTGCTTCGACGCCGCGGCGCGCGCCTTCCGCACGCTCGGCCAGACCCGCCATGCAGCGCTGACCCAGGTGCCGAAGATCATGGCGCTGTCGATGCTCGGCCAGCACACCGCGGCGGCCGAATGCGCGCAGATCACGCAGCGCTGCTTCGTCGCCGAAGGTGATGCACTGGCCGCCGCCAAGGTGAGCCTCAACCTCGGCAGCCTGCACATGCTGCGCGACGCCTACGCCGACGCCGCGCGCCACTACCGCGAGGCGGCGGTCTACTTCGCCCGGGCCGGCGACCGCGAGCACTCGGTGGCGGCCGACGTGGGCCTAGCCGACGCGTTGACCGCGCTCGGCGACTTCGACGAATCGCTGCGCACCTATGCACGGGCGCGCATGCGTGCGCAGGCTCACGGGCTGGCCGTGCTGGAGGCGCATGTCGAGGAGTCGGTGGCGCTGGTGCAGCTGGTGCGCGGCCGCTACCACGAGGCGCTCGCCGGGCTGGAACGCGCGCGGCGCAGCTACGAGCGGCTGGCCATGCCGCAGCGGCTGGCCGTCGCCGAGAAGCAGCTGGCCGATGCGTATCTCGAGCTGAACCTGCTGCCGGAGGCGCAGGCGCTGTTCGACACCGCGCTGGCCACCTTCGACACGCTGGGCTTGCGCGACGAGCAGGCCTGGACGATCACGCAGCGCGGTCGCACGCTGGCGCTGCTGGGTCAGGTGGCCGGCGCCGGCGACGCGTTCGCCGACGCGGCCCAGCGCTTCGCGCAGCAGCGTAATGTCGTCGGCGGCGCGTCGGTGGCGCTGGCGCGCGCCGAGCTGGCGCTGGCCGGCGACGACGTGCCCGCGGCGCTGCTCGCCGCCGAGCAGGCCGCCGCCGCGTTCGCGGCCGAGGGTCGGACCGACGCGCAGTTGCGCGCCGAGCTGGTCACCGCGGAGGCCCGCCTGCGCGAGGGCGACCCTCTGCGCGCCCGCGCGCTGTTCGACGCCACGCTGGAGCGCGCTGTCGCGCTGCAGCTGGTGTCGGTGCAGATGCGCTGCTGGACCGGCAAGGGGCTGGCCGCGCGCTTGTCGGGTGACACGCCGGCGGCCCGGCTGGCGCTGGAAACCGCCGTCGAGCTGTTCGAGGACCAGCGCGCGGCCCTGCCCGACGGTGCGCTGCGCAGCGCCTTCCTGGCCGACCACCTGCGGCCGTTTCGCGAGCTGCTGCGGCTGGACCTGCAGGCACACGACGCCGCGGCGCAGCAGGCGCCGATCGCCGCCGCGGTGCTGGACCAGCTCGAACGCGTGCGCGCGCGCGCGATGGGCGAGCAGCTGAGCCATGGCGAGGCGGCGCACGACGATGAACGCACGCCGGCGCTGCGGGTGCGACTGAACTGGCTGATCCGTCGCGTGCGGCGCCTGCACGACGAAGGGCAGCCCTCGACGTTGCTGGCCGAGGAGCTGCGCGGCACCGAGCGCGAGCTGCTCGAGCGCGTGCGCCGCCGCCGCCTCGCCAGCCCGCTGGTGCGCGCGGCCGCGGGCGCAGCCGAGACACCGGTGACGGCGGCGCTGTGCGGGCTGCTCGGTGCCGACGACGCGCTGGTCGAATACGGTGTGCTCGACGACGAGCTGTTCGCCTGCATCGTCACGCGCACCGGCGTCGTGCTGCAGCGGCGCATGGCGTCGTGGCAGCAGGTGCGCGCCGCGTTGCGCTCGGCGCGTTTCCAGGTCGAGACGCTGCGCCACGGCGTGGCGCCGATGGCGCGCCACCTGGATACGCTGGCCCGGCGCATGGACGCTCGGCTCGCGCAGCTGCATGCGCTGATCTGGGCCCCGTTGGCCGAACGCGTGGCGCACTGCACGCGCATCCTGGTCGTGCCGCACGGCCCGCTCGGCTCGCTGCCCTTCGGTGCGCTGCACGCCGACGGGCACTTCCTCGCGCAGCAGCACCAGCTGGCCGTGGTGCCGAGCGCACGCCTGGCGCTGCAGGGATTGCAGCGCGCGCCGGGCCTGCCGGCGCGGGCGCTGGTGGTCGGTGAGTCGTCGCGCCTGCCGCATGCCGGCGTCGAGGCACGCCACGTGGCGAGCTTGTTCGACGGCGCCACCGTGCTGGCCGGCGAGGACGCGACGCTGGAGCAGCTGCGCCGGCATGTCGGCGCCGCCGATGTGCTGCACCTGGCCTGTCACGCGCAGTTCCGCACCGACAACCCGCGTTTCTCGGCGCTGCATCTGCTCGACGGCGCGCTCACCGCCGAGGCGGCCGAAGCGCTGCCGTTGCAGGCCGGCATCTGCGTGCTCAGCGCCTGCGAGACCGCGCTGGCTGAATATGGCGACGCCGACGACATGGTCGGCCTGGTGCGCTCGTTCATGGTCGGCGGTGCCGCGCGCGTGCTGGCCAGCCTGTGGCCGATCGACGACGCGGTGACCGCTGAATACATGGCGCACTTCTACGGCGCGCTGCGCGGCGGTGCCACGCCGTCGGCCGCGGTGCAGCGGGCCCAGGCGGCGGTGCGCGAACGCCATCCGCACCCCTTCTACTGGTCGGCCTTCACGCTGTACGGCGGCTGGTGAGATGCCGGCTGCCGCGCAAATGGGTGTATCAGGCCGCGGCCCGGCTGCTCTGTCGGGCTGTCGCACGTCCATTTCGAGGGGAGAGTGTGCCGTGTCGAGCTGCCTGAACAGAATTTGCATCACGCTGCCGTGGCCGGCCGGCCTGCTGGCATTGCTGGGGCTGGTCGGCATGGCGCCGGCGCACGCGGCTGGCGAGGCCGTGCCGTCGGAAGTGCTGGTGCAGCTGACGAGCGGCGACGCGCTGCCGCCGCTGCTCGCCAGGCACGGGCTGACGCTGCTGTCGCGTTTCGGCGCGCGGCCGATCTTTCGCCTCGGCGTGGCGGGCCTCGACGATGCCGACACCAAGGTCGAGGCGCTCGAACTCGAGCCGTCCGTGCTGCGCGCCGAACGTAATCACGTGCAGCGCAGCCCCGAGGCGCGCCGCAACCTGGTATGGGCCATCGGCACGCCGTCGGCCTATACCGCGCAATGGGCACCGCAGGCCCTGCGGCTGACTGCGGCGCATGCGCGCTCGCGCGGCGCCGGCGTGCGCGTGGCCGTGCTCGACAGTGGCGTGGACATCCGGCATCCTGCCCTGGCCGGCCGGCTGCTGCCGGGCCGCGATTTCGTCGACCTCGATGCCGACCCCTCCGAGGCGGGCACCGCCGCCGACGCCGGCTACGGCCACGGCACGCATGTCGCCGGCCTGGTCGCGCTGGTTGCCCCCGACGCCCGCCTCGTGCCGCTGCGTGTGCTCGACGCCGGCGGCGCCGGCAATGCCTGGGTGCTCGCCGAGGCGCTGCTGTACGCGGTCGACCCCGACGGCAACCCGGCCACCGCCGACGGTGCCCATGTCATCAACCTGAGCCTGGGCACGCCCTCGCGCACTCGCATCCTCGACAGCGTGGCCGAACTGGCTGCCTGCGCCTTGCCCGATCCGGCTGTCGATCCGGTCTTCGCCGACCCCGGCTACAACGCCGACCGCGAGCGCTGCGCGGCCGCCAGCGGTGCGGTGATCGTCGCGGCGGCCGGCAACGACGGCAGTGCGACGGTGCGCGAGTACCCGGCCGCCGAATCGGTGTACGGCATGCTGGCGGTGACGGCGAGCACGGCCCAGCGCCGGCTGGCCGGGTTCGCCAACCGCGGCTCCTGGGTCGACCTCGCCGCGCCCGGCGACGGCATCACCAGCACGCTGCCGGGCGGCGGCTTCGGCACCTGGAGCGGCACCTCGATGGCGGCGCCGCTGGTGGCCGGCGTGGCTGCGCTGGTGCGGGCCGCAGCGCCGGCGCTGGCACCGCGCGCCGTCGTCCGCCGCATCCTGCGCACGGCGGCGCCGCTGTGCGGCACCGATCTGCAGCAGGTCGACGCGGCGCAGGCGCTGGCCGGGTCCGAACGAGACGGCGACGGCGACGGCGGCGGCGGCTGCCGCTGAGCGACAGGCTCGGCGAGCGCGCGACGCACGGGTGCCGCGGCTGCGGGTCGCCGTGGCCGTTGGCGCGGCTCCGCTGGCCATTCGATCACGACGTTAGGCGTCCAGTGTCGCCGTTGCGCGCTGTTGCGCGCCGTTGCGCCGCGCAGTCACCGAACACGCGATGTGAGGTATTTCCCGGCCGCCGACCGCCTCTGTCTGGCATCCGTCACCTGGCGCCGTTGCCCGCAGCGGCCCCGCACATCGACCGACATGGGCATGAAGCGCATCCTGATCTACTCGCACGACACCTTCGGTCTCGGCAACATCCGCCGCATGCTCGAGGTGGCGCGCCATCTCGTGCAGTCGTCGCCCGATGTCTCGGTGCTGGTGATCACCGGCTCGCCGATGCTGCATGCGTTTCGCATTCCGCCGGGCATCGACTACGTCAAGCTGCCTTGCCTGTCGCGCAATGTCGAGGGCCGCTACGGCGCCCGAACGCTGGCGATGTCGCTCGAAGGCACGGTGCGGCTGCGCGCCAATCTGATCCGCTCGGCGATCGCCGACTTCGAGCCCGACCTGATCCTGGTCGACAAGAAGCCGTTCGGCGTCGAGGACGAACTGGCCGGCGCGCTCGGCTCGCTGCCCGCGGCGCCCAAGCGTCCCAAGCTGGTGCTGCTGCTGCGCGACATCCTCGACAGCCCGGAGTCGACCTCGCGCGTGTGGCGCAAGAACGGCTACTTCGAGGCCATCACGCAGTACTACCACCAGGTGCTGGTGGTCGGCTGTCCCGAGGTGTTCGACCTGCGCCACGAATACGGCTTCCCGCCGTTCGCCGCGGCCAAGGTGGAGTTCTGCGGCTACATCGCCCGCGAGGCCGGGCGCCGCACACGCGAGCAGGTGCGCCGTGAACTCGGCGTCGGGGCCGGCGAGCCGCTGGTGCTGGTCACGCCCGGGGGCGGCGAAGACGGCTACGGACTGGTCAGCACCGCACTGCGTGCGCTGGCCGAGCGCGCGGCGTCGGCACGGCCCCGCACGCACATCGTCTGCGGGCCCGAGATGAGCGAGTCGCAGCGCGCCGCGGTGGCGCAGGCGGTCGCGGCGCTGCCCGGCGTGACCGCGCAGGACTTCAGCGACGACATGATGTCGATGGTGGCCGCCGCCGACGTGGTGGTGGCGATGGGCGGCTACAACACCGTGTGCGAGCTGCTGACGCTGCGCAAGCGCGCGGTGCTGGTGCCGCGCGTGGCGCCCGGTGTCGAGCAATGCGTGCGTGCCGAGCGCATGGCCGGCATGGGCCTGCTGCGCATGGTGCATCCGAGTGACTTGAGTCCCGCCACGCTGATGGCCGGCATCGACGCCGAACTCACCGGCTGGCGGCGGCGCGAGCAGCGTCCGGTGCTGCGCCGGCTCGACGGCCTGGAGCGCGTGACCGCAGCCCTGTTCGACGCCATCGGACTGCGCGCGCATGCGCCGTCCCGCTCAGGCGTTGCCCATTCCAATCCATCATCGCTGCGGGAACCATCATGGTCGCGTCGCTCGGCACCCGTCCCGTCGGCCTGCTAGTCAAGATCTTCCCGAAGCTCTCCGAGACCTTCATCCTGGAGGAAGTGCTCGGCCTCGAGCGTCTGGGCGTGTCGCTGCGCCTGTACACGCTGGCCGAGCCGACCGACGATGTCGCGCACCCCGACGTGGCGCGTGTGCATGCGCGGCCGTGTCGCGTGCCCGGCTGGCGCGAGCAGCCGCTGGTCTTCCTGCAGCGCCATCTGTGCCTGCTGCTGGCGCGGCCGCTGGCCTACGGCCGCGAACTGCTGCGTGCGTCGCGTCGCGGCCGCTGCGGGCTGCGCGAGTTCGTGCGCGCCGGCTGGCTGGCGCGGCAGATGCAGGGCGACGGCGTCGCCCACCTGCATGCGCACTTCATCAGCGCGCCGGCCGATGTGGCGGCCACGGCCTCGGGCCTGAGCGGCCTGCCGTTCTCGATCTCGGCGCATGCGAAGGACATCTACCTGTCCGACGCGACCGACCTGCGCCGCCGTTTGCGGGCGGCGCGCTTCACCGTCACCTGCACCGACTTCAACTGCCGCACGCTGCAGGCTGTCGATCCGCAGGCCACGGTGCACCGCATGTACCACGGTGTCGACGCCGCGGTGTTCCACCCGCGCCGGCGGCTGGCGGTATCGCTGGTGCCGTTGATCGTCAGCGTCGGCCGCCTGCGTGCGAAGAAGGGGCTCGATACGCTGATCGAAGCCTGCGCGCAGCTGCGTGACCGCGGCCAACCCTTCCGCTGCGAGATCGTGGGTTACGGCGAGGAGCAGAGCCGCCTGGCCGCGCTGATCACCGCCCGTGACCTCGACGACCACGTCACGCTCGCCGGCAAGCTGACGCGTGACCAGGTGATCGCGCGTTACGCGCGGGCGGCGCTGTACGTGCAACCCTCGCGCGTGGCTGCCGACGGCGACCGCGACGGCATTCCGAACGTGCTGCTCGAAGCCATGGCGATGGGCCTGCCGGTGCTGGCCACGCGGGTGTCGGGCATTCCCGAGCTGGTGCACGACCGGCGCAACGGCCTGCTGGTGGAGCCCGACGCGCCGGCCGCGCTGGCCGTTGCGATGAGCGAGCTGCTCGACGACCGCGCGCTCGGCGAGCGGCTCGGCGTCGCCGCGCGCGCCACGGTGACCGAGACCTTCGACAACGACCACAACCTGCGGCTGGTGTGCCAGCTGCTGGCGACCCACCATGACACTGCCTTCGAACCGATCCGCCGCGCCGCAGCCTGAGCGGCCCGCCGACGCCGGCGCCGCGCGGCGCCCGACCGTGGCCTACGTGATGAACGGCTATCCGCGGCTGTCGGAGACCTTCATCACGCACGAGATCCACCAGCTCGAGCGGCTGGGGCTCGCGTTGCGCCTGTATTCGGTGAAACGCGAGAACGAGCCGCAGGTGCATCCGGTGGTGGCCGCGATCCGCGCGCCGCTGACGTACCTGCCCAAGGCCACGTCGCTGTCGGGTACCACGCTGGCCGGTTGGCTGCGCGACAACCTGCCGCGCTTCTGGCGGGCGCACGCGCTGGTAGCGCTGCGCCACCCGCTGCGCTGGAGCGGCGCGCTGGCCAGTGCGCTGGCGCTGGCCTGGCGCCACCGCGGGCGCGAAGAGGCCGGCCGCGTGCGGCTGCGCAAGGTGTTCATCAAGGAGTTCCTGCAGGCCGGCGAGATCGCCGCCGACGTGCTGCGCCAGGGCGACGTCGGCCACCTGCATGGCCACTTCTGCCATGGCGTGGCCACGATCACCTGGCTGGCCAGCCGCATGACCGGCATCGGCTACAGCTTCACTGCGCACGCCAAGGACATCTACCAGGCCGAGCTCAACCCGGGCCGTCTACTCGAGCGCAAGCTCGGCGCGGCGCGCTTCGTCGCCACCTGCACCTGTGCCAACGCCGAGGTGCTGCGTGCGCGCCATGCGCGGCCCGACGAGGTGCATGCGATCTACCACGGCCTGGACACCGACTACTTCCTGGGCCACTACCGACGCGTGCTCGATCCCGCCGTCGCCGCGGTCGAGTGGCTGCGGCCCGACGGCACCCTGCTGGCCGTCGACATCGAAGTCGAGTTCAGCCCGATGTACCAGGAGCAGCCTCTCTTCGCCGACGTGGACACCCACCTCCGCAAAGCCGGGCTGCAGCTGATGGACCTTGCGCCTCGGCGATCGCCCCATACCGCTGGCGCACACCTCAACCTCGCACGTGGACAGATCGTGTGGGCCGAGGCCGTCTACTTTCCGACCCTCGACTGGCTGGCGTCTGACGTGTCCGCCCGTGGGAGCGGCGGTCCGGACCGGCTGGCCAAAGCCTGTCTGGTCGCGTTGTCGTACGGTCTGCCCGACTTCGCGCTGGCGCTGACCGAACGCTGCGCCGTCAGCGTCGGCGCCTCGGTGCTGCTTACGCGGGAGTAGCCGA
>CALMQI010000191.1 GCA_937871935.1 uncultured Burkholderiales bacterium | reverse complement strand
CGGGGTCGACTTTCGCTACGCGATCGTGGTGGCGAACCTGAGCGGCGGCCCGGCGACGGGAGTCACCGTCACCGATCCGTTGCCCGCCGGCATCGTGCTGGTGACCGCTACGCCCAGCCAGGGAAGCTGCACCGGAACGACGACCGTCACCTGTAACCTCGGAACGCTCGTCGGCGGCGGAACGGCGACGATCGATCTGACGGTGACCAAGACGGTCGGCGGTCTGGTGTCGAACACGGCGACGGTGACGGGGAACGAAAGCGATCCGAATCCGGACAACGACAGCAACGCCGCGCCGACCACCGCCGCGTGCGCGCCGATGAAGAAGTCGGGCAGCGGCGTCGAACGAACGCCGCCACGACGCCGGTAGCGAACGAAGCTCCTGGCGGCCAGGAACCCAGCTTCCCAAGGCAAAGCTTGGCGCCGAAAGTACTCCGGCGGCACCGCCTCTTCGAGGTCCTCGATCCGATCGAAGCGAACCGACACCTCGGCATAGACGATCGGGTTGATGAACAGACCGCGCTCCGACCCCAGCCGCTCGAGCTGCGAGGCCGACCAGTCGAACCACTTCGGGTCCTCGGTGAGTACGTCGAGCAGGACGCTGCTGTCGACTAGGACCTCCACCGTGGGGGTCACGCCTCAGTCCTTGCGCGTCAACGCAAGGATCTGCTCCGTGGTCATCGCGACGGACCCCTTCCCTCGCAGACGCCGCACGATCTCGCGCCCCCGCGTCGCGTTGCCAGAGACCTTCTCGAGCACCACTTCGCCGCGCTCGCCGACCAGCTGCGCAACGAGTTCCGCGATCTGTCGCACGCCGGTCCCGACAAAGTCGCCTTCCACTCCACCTTCAGCGCCGGCATCGCCGGCAATCGAGGCCACGACACGGCGCGCGCACTGATCTCTGCGGCGGACGCCGCGCTCTATGCGGCCAAGCGCAACGGGCGCAATCAGTGGGCGTGCTGAGAACATATAGCGCTTGACGCTGCCGCTCGTGCGCCCACAGAATCGCCGCCCTAGGCAGGGAGAGTGTCCAGTGGCGACCCGCACGCGTGCGCGCGCGATCCGGTTGGCGTGGTGGTGCGGCGCCTTGTGCGCCGCGGCAGCGAGCCCTGCCGCCGACGTCGGCGGCTGGTTCGCCGACCAGCAGAAGGCGGCAGCCGCAGCTGCGGCCGGCGCCACCATGTCGCCGACCTGCCCGCAAGCCGTGACACGCGCCACCGCGCAACCGAGCGCGCTCTCCGCCTACCAGGCCGCTCACTGTTATCTGCAGCCCGAGGCGACCGACCTGGTGGCGGCCAAGGCCTGGCTCACGCGAGCGGCCGGCATGAACTTCCTGCCGGCGCACCGCTTGCTGCGTGCGCTGCAACTGGCCGAGGCCGGCGAGCACGGCAACCAGCGTCACTGCCACGATCTCGGCGAGGGCCGGCAGATCTGCCACGGGGGCGGCGCGCCGCCGCCGACGGCGGGTACGCAGTGATCGACGTGCCTGCTTCTCTTTTCGCCCACACCACCACAACAGAGGAGACATCATGCTGAAACTCAAGATGGCCGCCGCCTGGATCGGCCTGTCGTGCCTGGCGCTCGCTTCGGCCGTGGCGCAGGACTGCTCCGACAAGAACTGGAAGGCCTGCAAGGGCAAGCCCTGGATCATCGGCAACTCGATGGACACGCCGCTGGGCGACAAGTGGTGGCCGCACAAGCTGTGGGGCAAGGACGACCAGGCCGGCTCGACCAACTGGTACAAGAAGCCCGAGGTCGTGCAGCGCGCGCTCGCCGAGGCCAAGACCGGCAAGGTCTATCGGCTCGGTCGGGTGTACACCGGCACGATGCCGACCTTCGGTGACCGCAAGTTCGTGCTGCGCATCCCCGGCGGCCCCACCGGCGGACCGTTCGGCGCCAACATCCTGGTCTACAACGACGAGTTCATCGCCACCGAGATCGGCCAGATCGGCACCCAGTTCGACGGGCTGGCGCACATCGGCATCGCGATCAACGGCGCCGCCGACAAGAGCGAGATCCGCTACTACAACGGCGTCACGCAGCTCGAGATGGAGGGCTCCACCGGCATGCGCAAGAACGGCATCGAGCAGCTGCATCCGATCACCGCACGCGGCATCCTGATCGACGTGGCGGCGCTGAAGGGCGTGGACGCGATGGACGCCGGCTACGAGATCACGCTGGCCGACGTGAACGCGGCGCTCGACAAGCAGGGCATGAAGGATTTCAAGTTCATGCCCGGCGACGGCGTGTTCTTCCGCACCGGCTGGGGCAAGCACTGGATCAAGGACAACGCCAAGTACAACGGCGGCGAGCCCGGCATCGGCATGGAGGTCGCCAAGTGGCTGTCCGACGTGGTACAGGCCGGCGTGGTGGGCGCAGACACCTGGGCCACCGAAGTGATCCCCAACAAGGAGCCGGGCTGTGCGTTCTGCATCCACTCGCACCTGCTCACGCGCCACGGCATCGTGAACCAGGAGAACATGGATCTCGACGGCCTGTCTGCCGACAAGGCCTACCGCTTCATGTACGTCTACAGCCCGGTGCCGATCGGTGGCGCCACCGGATCACCCGGCGCGCCGCTGGCGATTCGCTGACAGCTGTTGGCTGCGGTCGCGCGCAATGAAGAAGAAGCGTCCCAACTTCCTGGTCATCCTGATCGATGACCTGCGCTTCGACGAGTTCGGTGCCGGCGGGCATCCGTACATGCGCACGCCGCACATCGACCGGCTGGCGGCCGAGGGCGCGTTGTTCGAGCGCGCCTTCCACACCACGCCGATCTGCAGTCCGAATCGCGCGTCGATCGTCACCGGGCAATACGCCAGCCGCCACGGCATCATCGACAACGTGGCGCGCGGCGCGATGAGCCACCGGCTGCCCAACTACCACCTGGCGCTGCAGCAGCTTGGCTACGAGACGGCACACATCGGCAAGTGGCACATGGGCAACGACGGCATGCCGCGCCCGGGCTACGACCACTGGATCAGCTACGACGGCCACGGCCGCATCCGCAATCCGCGACTCAACCACGGCGGACAGTACCGCGAGCACACCGGCTACATCACCGACATCATGAACGGGCTGGCGCTGCAGTGGCTCGATCGCCCGCGCGACGCCAAGAAGCCGTGGTCGCTGTTCTTCGCGCACAAGGCGGTGCACCCCGACGCCGAGCAGCTCGCCGACGGCACGCTGAACATCAGCGCGCAGGGCGGCTACATCGTGGCCGACCGCCACCAGCACCTCTATCGCGACGCGCACTTCCCGCCGCGCCCCAACGTGATGTCGCCGGCCGACGTGGTGAAGAGCAAGCCCGCCTGGGCCGACGCATTCGCGTTGAAGGGCGGCGAGCAGGCGCAGGCCGTGCTGCAGGCGCTGCTCGCCGGCACGCAGGAAGAGATCCGCCTGCGCGCCCGCATGATGGCGCCGGTGGACGAGGGCGTCGGCCGCATCCTCGAGCTGCTCGAGCGCAGAGCCGAACTCGACGACACCTGCATCGTGTTTCTCGGCGACAACGGTTACTTCTTCGGCGAGCACGGCCTCGGGCCCGAACGCCGCTTCGCCTACGAGGAGGGCATCCGCTCGCCTTTCGTGGTGCGCTACCCGCGCCAGGTGAAGGCGGGCTCACGCATCGCGCAGCTCGTGCTGTGCCAGGACATCGCGCCGACGCTGCTGCAGCTGGCCGGCGGCAAGCCCGGCGGGCACATCCAGGGCCGCGCGCTGCAGCCGCTGTTCACGGCGGCAGGCCGGCGCGTGGCCGGTTGGCGCCAGTCGATCCTGATCGAGTACTGGGCCGAGCAGGCCATGCCCTGGCTGGTGGGCATGACCTACAAGGCGGTGCGCACCGATCGCTACAAGTACATCCGCTGGATCAACCGCGCACGCGACGGCGAACTCGACGAGCTGTACGACCTGCAGGAAGACCCGTACGAGATTCACAACCGGATTCGCAGCCGCGCGATGGCGACGGTGAAGGCGAGGATGCAGAGGCAGATGAGGGGGCTGGTGGTCGAGGCGCTGGGGCTATAGGGCTGCGCTGTCCGCTGTCGGCCACTTGTGCGACATTCACCGTCCGCTTTGCGCACCTTCGTGAGACCGAGCGCGCAAGGCTGCGGG
>CALMQI010000190.1 GCA_937871935.1 uncultured Burkholderiales bacterium | reverse complement strand
CATAGACATCGCCGTCGAGCGAGCGGCGCAGGCCGTCGATCCAGCCGACGCACAAGGCCTCGCGCACCGATTGCGGCCAGTCCATGCTCGGCTTGCCGGTGTGCTTCTTCCAGTAGCCGACCCACAGCTCGGACGCGCTGGCGTGGTGACGCGCAAGCCAGCGGGCGAAGGTCGCGGCGTCGGCGAAGAACGTCGGCGGCTGCGTGGGAGTCACGGCGCGCCGGTGTCGGCGGCGCCCAGCTTCTCGTACAGCGTGGCGCGCGAGATGCCCAGCAGCTTGGCGGCGGCCACCTTGTTGCCGCCGGTGGCCACCAGCGCGTCGCGGATCGCGCGCAGCTCCAGCTCGGCCACCGCCTGCGGCAGCGGGCGGATCGTTTGCGCCTCTGCGGCGACCTCGGCGGGTGCCGGCGCCGACGCGACGCCGCTCGGCTGCAGCGCCAGGTGGCGTGCAGCGAGCACCAGGTCGTCGGTCATCAATGCGGCCTGCTCGAGCACGTTGCGCAGCTCGCGGATGTTGCCCGGCCAGCCGTGCTGCGCCAGCAGCTCCATCGCGTCGGAGGTCAGGCTCTTGTGCGGCAGGCCGCTGCGCCGGGCGATGTCGTCGAGCAGCGCGTCGGCCAGCGGCTCCAGGTCGGCCAGCCGGTCGGCCAGGCGCGGCAGCCGGATCGGCAGCACGTGCAGCCGGTAGTAGAGATCGGCGCGGAACAGCCCCTGGCCGACCATCCCGACCAAGTCTCGGCTGGTCGCCGCGATCACCCGCACGTCGACACGCTCGACGCGGTTGCTGCCGAGCGGCTCGACCTCCTGCTCCTGCAGCACGCGCAGCAGCTTGGCCTGCAGCGGCAGCGGCATGTCGCCGATCTCGTCGAGGAAGAGCGTGCCGTGATCGGCCAGCTTGAACTTGCCCTCGCGCCCCTTGCGGTCGGCACCGGTGTAGGCGCCCGGGGCGACGCCGAAGAACTCGGCCTCGAGCAGCGTCTCGGGCACCGCGGCGATGTTCACCGTGACGAAGGCGCGCGCCGCGCGCGCCGACGCGGCATGGATGGCGTGCGCCAGCAGCTCCTTGCCGGTGCCGGTGTCGCCGAGCAGCAGCACGGTGGAATCCGTCCCTGCCACGCGCCGCGCCTGGCGCTTGACCTCCAGCGCCGCCGGGCTAGCGCCGATGAAGCTGGCGATCGTGTACTTGGGCCGGCGCTGGGCGGCGAGCTGGCGCTGCGCATCCTCGAGCTCGCGCTGCAGCCGCGAGAACTTCACCATCAGCGGCTGCATCGTCGACTCGGGGTGATCCATCAGCACCAGGCCGACGGCGCCGATCACCTGGCCGGCATCGTCGCGCAACGGCAGCCGGCTGACGAGGAAGGTGCCCGCCTTGTTGGTCAGCAGATCCACCATGATCGGGCGGCCGGTCTCGATCACCTGGTTCAGCAGCGTGTTGGGAATCACCTCCTCGACGCGCCGGCCGACGAAGTCGGCCTCGCTGTGCACGCCCAGCGCGGGCAGGAAGCGCTTGTAGCCCTCGCTGATCCACACGATCTGGTGGTCGCGGTTGACCACCAGCATGCCCATTGCCGTCTGCGCGAAGAGGTCGAACATCGACTGCGCGGCGAGCTTGAGCACGCCGTCGGCGCTTTGCGGCAGCGCAGGCGACGCGGCAGAAGGTGGCACGGCCGGACTCATCGGAGCGACTGTAGCAAGTGGAAACCCGCTCGCGACGCCGGACGTCCGCCTTGTTATCCTGCGCCGCTCCCTCGCCCGCCCGCGCGCCTGCCGTCGATGCCTCCTATCGCCCGCCCCTCGACCACGCCGAAGGCCGACGCCGCGCGTGGCCTGCTGTCCGATCTGCGCGCCAAGGTCAGCAACCTGCGCAGCGACCACAGCCTGCGCAGCCTGCTCGGCGAATGCCGACGCCTGCTGTCCGAGCGCGGCGAGGCCAACGGACCGGCCATCGCCAAGGACATCGTCGAGCGCATCGATGCGCTGCCCGACGACCTGCGTGCCCGCTTCTTCGACCACCTGGCGCGCGACTTCAGCCCCGACCCGGCGCAGGTGCTGGCCAGCGCGCAAGCCTATGCGCAGGCGCCGAGCGCCGAGCACCTGATCCGCCTGATGCAGGTGGCCGAGCCGCCGCGGCAGGAGCTGTTCCGGCGCCTGAACCGCACGCCGGGCGGTACGGCGGCGCTGGTGCGCATGCGCCGTGCGCTGCTCGAGCGGCTGCCGCGCCAGCCGCAGCTGCAGGCGGTGGAGATCGACCTGCTGCACCTGCTGTCGAGCTGGTTCAACGCCGGCTTCCTGCAGATGCGGCGCGTCGACTGGAACTCGCCGGCGCAGCTGCTCGAGCAGATCATCCGCCACGAGGCGGTGCACGAGATCGACGGCTGGGACGACCTGCGCCGGCGCCTGCAGCCCGACCGGCGCTGCTTCGGCTTCTTTCACCCGCAGCTGCCCGACGAGCCGCTGATCTTTGTCGAGGTCGCGCTGGTCACCGACATGGCCGACGCCATCGCGCCGTTGATCGACAAGAAATCGGTCCCGCTGGCCAGCGACGCGTTCAAGGTCGCGGTGTTCTACTCGATCAGCAATTGCCAGCCGGGCCTGCGCAACGTGTCGCTCGGCAACTTCCTGATCAAGCGCGTGGCCGAGGAGCTCAAGCGCGAGCTGCCGCAGCTGAAGACCTTCTGCACGCTGTCGCCGATCCCCGGGCTGATGGGCTGGCTGACGCGCGTGCGGTCGTTCGACGAGCTGCCCGGCATCAAGCCGCCGCAGCTCGAGCAGGCCGACGCCGCGCTCACGCTGCTGCGCAAGGCCTGCGGCGACGACCTGGCGAGCCTGACGCACGCCGGCACGCTCAATGCGCTGCCGATGGCGGCGCACCAGGCGTTGTGGCGGCTGGCCGCGCTGTACCTGGTGCGGCTGTCGCCCACACCGGACGGCGACCCGGTGGCGCGTTTCCACCTCGACAACGGTGCGCGCCTGGAGCGGTTGAACGCCAACGCCAACCTGTCGCCCAAGGGGCTCAAGCAGTCGGCCGGGTTGATGGTCAACTACCTCTACGACCTGTCGCGCATCGAGAATTGCCACGACCAGTTCGTGAATGGTCGGGTGGTACATTCCCGCGCGCTCTCGGCGCTGTTGTAAGCCGCCGCATCGCGGCGAAAACGAAGGAGACACACGATGAACGCATTGCTTTCGCACCGCCGGCTGGGCCGCTGCGCCGTCGCCGCGCTGGCGGCCGTCGCCGCACTGGCCAGTGCCGGCGTTCGCGCCCAGGGCTGGCCGACCAAGCCGGTCACGATCGTCGTGCCGTTCCCCGCAGGCGGCGGCACCGATGCGTTCGCGCGGCCGCTGACGGCGGTGCTCACCAAGAACCTCGGCAAGCAGTTCATCATCGACAACAAGGGCGGCGCCGGCGGTACCGTGGGAGCCGGCGTCGCCTCGCGCGCGGCGCCCGATGGCTACACCTTCTTCATGGGCGCGGTGCACCACGCGATCGCACCGTCGATGTACCCGAAGCTCGACTACAACCTGGAGACCGACTTCGTTCCGGTCGGGCTGGTGTCGAGCGTGCCCCAGGTGATCGTCGTGCATCCGCAGCGCGTGCCGGTGAAGGACCTCAAGGAGTTCCTCGAGTTCGTGCGCAAGAACCCGGGCAAGCTGAACTACGGCTCGGCCGGCAACGGCACCTCCCACCACTTGGCCGGCGAGCTGTTCAAGCTGCAGACCAAGACCTTCATCACCCACATTCCTTACCGCGGCGCCGGCCCTGCGCTGCAGGACCTGATCGCCGGCCAGGTCGACATGATGTTCGACGGCCTGGGCTCGTCGTCCGCGCACATCAAGGGCGGCCGCATCAAGCCGCTCGCGGCGGCCTCCGACAAGCGCCCGCCGGGCTTTGCGGACCTGCCCACCACGCGCGAGGCAGGCGTGCCGACGTATCAGGTGTCGACCTGGTACGGCATCTGGGCACCCAAGGGCACGCCGAAAGAGGCCGTCGACCGCATGGTCGCCGAGATGAAGAAGGCGCTCGAGTCCGACGAGCTGAAGACCATGTGGGCCGGCCTCGGCGCCGATCCACCCAACCTGTACGGCGACGCGTTCGGCAAGTTCGTCGGCAGCGAGGTCAAGCGCTGGGCCGAGGTGGTGAAGACCTCGGGCGCCAAGCTGGACTGACTGCCGCATGAGCAGCGGCAACCTGTTCGCCGCCCTGCGCGCGGCGTTCCCGGCCGACCTCGACGCGACCGCGATCGAGACTGCCGACGGGCCTGGCGCCCCGCGCTTCTACACCTGGCGCGACCTCGAGCGCGGCACCGCGATGCTGGCCAATCTGCTGGCCTCGCTGGAGCTGCCCGCCGGCGCGCGCGTAGCCGTGCAGACCGAGAAGAGCGTCGAGGCGCTGATGCTCTACCTCGCGGTGCTGCGCGCCGGTTACGTGTACCTGCCGCTGAACACCGCCTACCAGCAGGCCGAAATCGAGTACTTCGTCGGCAACGCCGAGCCGGCGGTGGTGGTGTGCTCGCCGAAGAACTTCACCTGGCTGTCGCGGCTGGCGTTCAAGGCCGGCACGCGCAACGTCTTCACGCTCGGCGACGACCGCAGCGGCAGCCTGCTCGACCGTGCCGCGCTGATGAGCGACCGGCACGTGCCGGCGGCCAAGCGCGCCGACGAGCTGGCCGCCATCCTGTACACCAGCGGGACCACCGGGCGCAGCAAGGGCGCGATGCTCACGCACGGCAACCTGCTGAGCAACGCCCTGGTGCTCAAGGACTACTGGGGCTGGCGGCCCGGCGACGTGCTGATCCACGCGCTGCCGATCTTTCACGTGCATGGTCTGTTCGTCGCCTCGCACGGGGCGCTGCTCAACGGCAGCAGGATGATCTGGTTCGCGAAGTTCGACCCCAGGGCGACGATCGCGCGCTTCGCCGAGGCCACCGTGTTCATGGGCGTGCCGACGCTGTACGTGCGGCTGCTCGCGGAAAGCGCGCTGTCGCGCGAGGCCTGCGCGCACATGCGCCTGTTCATCGCCGGCTCGGCGCCGCTGCTGATGGAAACCTTCAACGAGTTCCGCGAGCGCACCGACCACACGATTCTGGAGCGCTACGGCATGAGCGAAACCGCGATGCTCACGTCCAACCCTTACGACCCGAAGCTCGGCGAACGCCGCGGCGGCACGGTCGGCTTCCCGCTGCCCGGCGTGAGCCTGCGCGTGCAGAACGACGCGCAGCGCCTCGCCGCCGAACAGTTTGGTCGCACGAATCTTTTGGATTCCGCGTCCTTCATGGAGCAGGTGGCGAACGGCGACTTCGGGCGCTCGCTTGCCGCTGCCCAGCTTGGCCAGAACATCGCCCAGCCCCTGTCCGGGCTTGATCCCGGCTCGTTTGTTAATCTCGCGGTCGGTAACTCCAATCAGGCGGCTAACGCCCAGCAGCAGGCAATGGCTGGTGCTGGCGGCCTCGGGCAGCAGCAGGCGCAGGCGGCTGAGCGACAGCTGCCCGTGCAGGCTCTCGAGCGACACGTCGTT
>CALMQI010000189.1 GCA_937871935.1 uncultured Burkholderiales bacterium | reverse complement strand
CCCGGAGCGCCTGCGGCGCCTCCCCCCCAGGGGGGCGACGCCAGTGGACCGGCGGAGCCGGATCCACGGCGTTCGCTTGGCTGCTCCTGATGTGTCTGCTGCCTGCCTACGCCGGCGACGGCCGCACGCCGCTGCCGGTGATCGAGCCGGCCACGGCGGGCACGCAGTGTGTCGAGCCGGCTGACGTGATGCGGCGCAACCACATGCGCTTTCTCGAGCACCAGCGCGACGAAACCGTGCACGGCGGCGTGCGCGGCGCGAAGTACAGCCTGAAGGGGTGCATCGACTGCCACGCCAGCGCCAAGACCGCGAGCGTGGCCAAGGCCGAAACCAACTTCTGCGTCAGCTGCCACAGTTACGCCGCTGTGCGCATCGACTGCTTCGAGTGCCACACGAGCAAGTCGCCCAAGCTCGCGCGGGGATCGACCCCATGAGCCGGCGCGGTTTCCTCGGTGTGGCCGCGGCGGGTATCGCCGGCGCCGTGCTGGCGCCCGGAATCCGCCTGATCGAGATCGCGCAGGCCGCGACGCCGAGCGCAGGCGCCAGCCCGAAGGTGCGCTGGGGCATGCTGATCGACACCACCAAATGCGCCGAGGGCTGCACCGACTGCGTCGACGCCTGCAACACCGAGAACGGACTCGCACCTGCGAAGCACAGCACCGACCCGCAGTGGATCCGCAAGATCGAGATCAAGGAAATCAAGACCGGCCGCACCGCGTCGCTGCCGGTGATGTGCCAGCACTGCGCCGACCCACCCTGCGTCGACGTCTGCCCGACAGGTGCCTCGTTCAAGCGTGCCGACGGCATCGTGCTGGTCGACCGCCACAGCTGCATCGGCTGCCGCTACTGCATGATGGCCTGCCCGTACAAGGCGCGCTCGTTCGTGCACGAGCCGCTCACCGAGCAGAAGAGCGACGTGCCGCGCGGCAAGGGCTGCGTCGAAAGCTGCACGCTGTGCGTGCACCGCCTCGACAAGGGCGACAAGACCACCGCCTGCGCCGAGGCCTGCACCAAGGCCGGCCACGGCGCCATCGTCTTCGGCGATCTCAACGATCCGGCGAGCGAGATCTCGCAGCGTGTGCGCGCCGCCGCGAGCACCCAGCTGCGGGCCGACCTGCGGCTCGATCCGGGTGTGCGCTACCAGGGGTTGTGAGCCATGGCGCAGAACTTCAAGCGACTCGAACAGCGCTTCTTCTACCTGCTGCTGGCCGTCGGCGGCGCCGTCACGCTGGCCGGCCTGGCTGCCGCGCACTGGATGGAGGAGCGCGGCCACGTCGTCACCGGCATGGACAACCAGGTGGTCTGGGGCCTGCCGCACGTGTTCGCGATCTTCATGATCGTCGCCGCCTCGGGCGTGCTCAACGTCGCCTCGATCGGCTCGGTGTTCGACCAGCCGGTCTACAAGAAGCGTGCGCCGCTGTCGGGGCTGCTGTCGCTGGCGCTGCTGGCCGGCGGCCTGATGGTGCTGATGCTCGACCTCGGCCGCCCCGAGCGGGTGATCGTCGCGGCCACGCACTACAACTTCGCTTCCGTGTTCGCGTGGAACGTGATCCTCTACAGCGGCATGTTCGCCGTCGTCGCGGTCTACCTGTGGACGATGTTCGAGCGCCGCTTCAACCACCTTGCCAAGGCGGCCGGCATCACCGCGCTGGTCTGGCGCTTCGTGCTGACCACCGGCACCGGATCGATCTTCGGCTTCCTGGTGGCGCGGCAGGCCTACCAGTCTGCCGTGCTGGCGCCGTTGTTCATCGTGCTCTCGTTCGGCTGGGGGCTGGCGGTGTTTTTGCTGGCGCAATCGACGATGTACGCGTGGAACGAGCAACGGCTGCCCGACGCGGTGCAGCGCCGCCTGGCCCGGCTGCTGGGCGTGTTCGTGGCCGCCGCCTTGTACCTGGTCGCCGTCTACCACGTGACCAACCTGTACTTCGCGCGCCAGGGGGCCTTCGAGGCCTTCATCCTGCGCGACGGCGGCGTCTACCCCTGGCTCTTCTGGCTCGGCTTCGTCGTCGTCGGCTCGCTGCTGCCGGCACTGTTGCTGTTCCATCCGCGGCTCGGCGGCGCACGAGGCGCGCTGGCCGCGTCGGCGCTGGTGGTGGTCGGCGCCTTCGCGTTCCTGTACGTCTTCATCATCGGCGGGCAGGCCTATCCGCTGGACATCCTGCCGGGCTTCGAGGTCCGCAGCCTGTTCAACGACGGTGCGCTCGCCCACTACAGGCCGAGCTGGCCCGAGCTGCTGCTCGGCCTTGGCGGCCTCGGCGCGGCCTTCGTGCTGACGGCCATCGGCATGCGCGCGCTCGACTTCCTGCCGCACGACGACCTGCCCGGTGCTGCGGCGCCGAAGGGCGGCTGACATGGCTTCACCGCGCCTGCTGATCTCCGCCGCCCACAAGTCATCGGGCAAGACGACGCTGGCGATCGGTCTGGCGCGTGCGCTGGCCGAGCGCGGTCTCACCGTGCAGACCTTCAAGAAGGGGCCGGACTACATCGACCCGATGTGGCTGGCCCGGGCGAGCGGTCGCGCCTGCGTGAACCTCGATCCGCACCTGATGCACGACGACGAGATCGTCGCCGCGCTGGCGCGCCACGCCGCCGATGCCGACGTGACGCTGGTCGAAGGCAACAAGGGCCTGTACGACGGCCTGGCCCTCGACGGCAGCAACAGCAATGCGGCACTGGCGCGACGTCTGGGCCTGCCGGTGGTGCTGGTGCTCGACGCGCGCGGCATGACGCGTGGCGTGGCGCCGCTGATCCTCGGTTATCAGGCGTTCGACCGTGCGATCCGGCTCGCCGGCGTGATCCTCAACCGGCTCGGCGGCTCACGCCACGAGGCCAAGCTGCGCGCCGTGATCGAGCACTACACCGACGTGCCGGTGCTCGGTGCGGTGCAGCACGACCCGGCGCTGGCGATGGTCGAGCGCCACCTCGGCCTGATGCCCGACGCCGAACTCGACGACGCGCCGGCCCGCGTGGCGGCGATGGCCCGCGCCGTGACGGCGCAGGTGGATCTGGACCGGGTGCTGGCGCTGGCCGGCACGGCCGCGCCGATGCCGCTGGTCGCCTTGCCGGCGCCGGGGTCGCCGCCGGCCGGCCCGCGCTTGCGCATCGGCATCGCGCGCGACGCCGCGTTCGGCTTCTACTATCCCGACGACCTCGCGGCGCTCGAAGCGGCCGGTGCGTCGCTGGTGCCGATCGACACCTTGCACGACGCCTGCCTGCCCATGCTCGACGGCCTGTTCATCGGCGGCGGGTTCCCCGAGACGGCCATGACCGCGCTGGAAGCCAACGCGGCGCTGCGCATGGCGCTGCGCGACGCCATCGAGAAGGGGCTGCCGACCTATGCCGAATGCGGTGGCCTGATGTTCCTGGCGCGCTCGCTGCGCTGGGGCGACCGTTCGGCGCAGATGGTCGGCGCCATTCCCGGTGACGCGGTGATGCACGACCGGCCCGTCGGCCGCGGTTACGTGCAGCTCGAGGAGACCGCCGACTTCCCATGGCCGGGCCTCGACGAGCCGCAGCCCGCGCGGCGACTCGGCCACGAGTTCCATCACTCGAGCCTGGAGAACCTGCCGACCTCGGTGCGCTTTGCCTACCGGGTGCAGCGCGGTCACGGCGTCGATGGCCAGCACGACGGCGTGTGCGTGCACAACCTGCTGGCCTCGTATGCGCACCTGCGCCACACCGGGGGAAATCGCTGGCCGCAGCGCTTTCTCGCCTTCGTGCGCCGGGCCCGCGGCTTGTCCGATTGCTCACCGCTGGCGGCGTGATGACGGCTGTGCGCACCCCCATCTCCCGCGAAGGCAGCGGCCGGGCCGCCGCGTCGAGCCATCAGCCGTGGCTGCGCGGGCGCGCCACGGCCACAGACGGAGCCGCACCATGACATTCACTTTGACGCCGGAAGCGGCCGCCCGCATCCGCCAGTCGGCCGCCGACGCCGCTGACGACGACTGGGCCCTGCGCGTGGCCGCGCGCCGCGACGACGACGGTGCGCTGCAGTACGGCATGGGGTTTGACGAGCAGCGCGAGGGCGACATGCCGCTCGAACTGGAGGGCGTGCGACTGCTGATCGGGCCGCCATCGCAGGCCTTGCTGCAGGGCACGCAGCTCGACTACGTGGAGCTGGAGCCCGGCCGCTTCGATTTCGTCTTCATCCCCGACGGTGCCGTCGCCGCACCTTCGCCGGCGGGCTGCGGCAGCGGCGGCTGCAGCAGCTGCGGCGGCTGAGCGCGTCGCGGCTCTGGCCAGGAGGAACCTGCATGAACTCGTTCGTCGACATGAACAAGCTGCTCGGGCGCTTTCGCCAACCGGCGGGCGGCCGGGTCTTCCTGGTCGGTGCCGGACCGGGCGACCCCGACCTGCTGACGTTGCGCGCCGCGCGCCTGCTGGCGCAGGCGGACGTGGTGGTCTACGACCATCTGGTCGGCGCCGAGGTGCTCGAGATGATCTCGCCGCAGGCCGAGCGCATCTACGCCGGCAAGGAACGCAGCCACCACAGCATGACCCAGTGCGAGATCAACACGCTGCTGGTGCGCCTGGCGCGCGCCGGTCGCTGCGTCGTCCGGCTCAAGGGCGGCGACCCCTTCGTGTTCGGCCGCGGCGGCGAGGAGCTGCAGGCGCTGGCGGCCGACGGCGTGGCCTTCGAGGTCGTGCCGGGCATCACCGCCGCCTGCGGCGTGGCCAGTTATGCCGGCATCCCGCTGACGCACCGCGATCACGCGCAGTCGTGCCTGTTCGTCACCGGCCATCTCAAGGACGGCAGCTGCGACCTCGACTGGCCCGCGTTGGCGCGAGCGCACCAGACGACCGTGATCTACATGGGCCTCGGCGGCCTGGCCGAGATCTGCGACCAGCTGGTGGCCCATGGCCTGCCTGCCGACACGCCGGCGGCCGTGGTGCAGCAGGGCACGACGCTCGACCAACGCGTGGTCAGCGCCACGCTCGGCGATCTGCCGGCGCGTGTGGCCGAAGCCGAGCTGCGCTCACCCTGCCTGATCATCGTCGGCGAGGTGGTGCGTCTGCGTGACCAGCTGGCCTGGTTCGGCGAGCACGGCAGCGAGCCGAGCGTGGGTCACGCGCTCGACGCCGAACTCAACGGCTGAAGCGCGTCTCGCCCGCGCTGCGGCCTTCGGCGGCCGCACGCGACTCGACCGCGAACACGGCGGCCTCGACGCGTGACGACAGGTTCAGCTTGGACAGGATGTGGCGCACGTGCAGCTTCACAGTGTCGTGGCTGATGTCCAGCGTCCGCGCAATGGCCTTGTTGCTTTCGCCGCGCGCCAGGTGATCGAGGATCTGACGTTCGCGCTCGGTGAGCGATTCCAGCAGGCCCTTGCGATCACTCCCCTTCGAGCCCGTCTGCAGCATCTGCGCCAGCTTCAGTGTCATCGCCGGTGCCACCGTCAGCTCGCCGCGTGCGGCGCGCTCGATCGCCGCCACCACTTCCTCGGGCTCCATGTCCTTCAGCAGATAACCGCGCACGCCGGCCCGCAGCGCGGCCGCCAGGTCGGCCTCGGCGTCGCTCATCGTCAGGATCACCGCCGGCGTGTCGCAGCCCTCGGCGCGCAGCCGGCGCAGCAGCGTCAGACCGTCGGTGGTCGGCAGGCGCAGGTCGAGCACGACCAGGTCGGGCTTGTGCTCGAGCAGCGTCGCGGCCACCTTGTCGGGTTCGCCGAGCGCCGCCACCACGGTGATGTTGCCGCGATGGTGCAGCAGGTCGCTGAGCCCGTTGCGGCACAAAGCATGGTCGTCGACCAGCACGACGCGCAGCTTGGCGGCGCTCATCGGGCGGCCGTCCCGTCGAATTCGGCCGGGAACCGAAGGCACACCCGCGTGCCACCGCCCTCGCGCGGGCTCACCTCGAGCGTGCCGCCCAGGCTGGTCGCGCGCTGGCGCATGATGTCCAGCCCGTAGTGCGATGCGTCATCGGAGCCGCTCGCAGCCAGCAATCCGGCTCCGTCGTCCTCGATTGCGACGTCGATGACGCCACCGAGGCGGCCGAGCGTGAGCCAGGCATGACGCGCCCGTGCGTGCTTGGTGATGTTGGCCAGCGCCTCCTGGACGATGCGCAGGACCTGGAACTCCTGCGCGGTCGACAACTGCAACCCGGGCACACGATCGTCGAGAACCAGATCCACCCGCGCCAGCTCGCGGAACTCGGCCACGGCGGCATGCAGCGCATGCTTCAGGCCGAGCGGATCCATCGGCGCGCGAAAGTGCGCCAGCACCTCGCGCAGGTTGCTGTGCACGCTGCTCAACGCCTGGCGCACATCGGCGCAGTAGCGCAACGCCTGTGCCTCGTCGTGCGTGGTGACGGCCTCCTGCAGCAGCGGCATGCGCATCTTGGCGAAGGCCAGCGTCTGTGCGATCGAATCGTGCACTTCGGCCGCCATGGCCTGGCGTTCGCTCAGCACCGCCGCGCGCAAGGTGTCGCGCTCGAGCAGCGCGTTGTGCAGCGCCAGACCCAGCAACTCGCCGATCGACTTGAACAGCGCGCTCGAGTCGGCCTCCACGGCCGGCTGCGCATCGAAGAACAGGTTGTAAAGACCCAGCACGCGGCCGCGATAGGTGAGCGGGACCGCCATCATCTGCCGGACTTCCTGGCCGAAATAGCTGTCGGCACCGTGCCGCGCGCAGTAACCCATGTCCGCGGCCGAGACGATCGTGTCGCCGGCGAAGGCCGAGCCGCAGGTGCCGCAGTCCGGATTCACGTTGCGCTCGGTGTCGACGACATGCGCGGGCAGGCCGACCTCGCTGATCATCTGCAGGCGATCGCCATCGTCGGACAGGACCCGCACCGCGCCGGCCCGTGCGCCGGCGATCTGCATGATCGGCGCGAGAAAACGTCCCAGCAAACCGTGCAGGTCGGTGCCGGCCGACACCCCGGCCGTGATTTCAGCCAGGATGCCCGTATCGGGTGCTCGCCGACCATGGGGAGGCGGCAGCGCAACCTTGCTGTCAGGCCAGTCCGTGCGCATGTCTCGGCCCCGTCCGACCGGGGTTGTCTCCTGTTTGCGTCTGACCGGTATTTGAACCTGTCCTCGGCGCCAGCGCCATCGGACAGGACCCACCCCCGATGCCCCGCCGGACGCACGGGTCAGCAGATGCGCGGTAACGGATCGTCATCGAGCTCATCCAGCAGGCGTTCACCGCCAATCCCCGTCAGCAGCACGACCTGCGCCACACCGGTCTCGACGCGGCCGATCCGCTCCGCCCCGTCACCGCCGGGCAGCGCGCGCCAGGCCGCGAGCGCCTGCGGCGCCTGCTCGGCCGCGACCACCGCCACCGCCCTGCCTTCGCAGGCCAGGTACAGCGGGTCGTAACCGAGCATTTCGCAGGCCGACCGGGTGCTGTCGCGCACCGGGATCGAAGCCTCGTCGAGGCGCACGGTCAGGCCGGTCGCGCTGGCGATCTCGTGCGCCACCGTGGCCAGGCCACCGCGCGTGGGATCGCGCATGAAGCGCAGGCCGGACAGCGGCCACAACACCTGGCACAGCGGTAGCACCGAGGCGCAGTCCGAACGCACATCGCGGCCGCGCAGGTCGAACTCCTCACGCGCCAGCAGCGCCGCGATGCCATGGTCGCCCACCGGTCCGCTGACCAGCACGGCATCGCCGGGCCGGATGCCGGCCAGGGCCAGGCCGGCCCGCTGGCGGGTGCCGATGGCACTGACCGAGAAATAAGCGCCGCCGCCGTGACCGCAGGGCACGACCTTGGTGTCGCCCGCCAGCACACGCACGCCGGCGGCGCGCGCCGCGGCGGCGAAGCTCACGGCCAGGCGGCGCAGCGTCGCCAGCTCCAGGCCTTCTTCGAGCAGCACCGCCAGCGTGAGCCAGCGAGGCTGGGCGCCGGCCACCGCCAGATCGTTGACGCTGCCATGCACGGCCAGTGAACCGAGGTCGCCGCCGGGAAACTCGAGCGGCTGCACGGTGAAGCCGTCGGTGGTGATCACCAGCTCGCAGTCAGGGGTTCTCGGCAGCGCCGCCGCGTCGCTGCGGGTATCGGGCGCCTGGTCGCCCAACGCGCCGGCGAAGACCTCGTCGATCAGCTCGCGCATGTGCCGGCCGCCATTGCCGTGCGCCAGTCGCACGCGCTCGGTCATGGCGCACCGGTGGTGAGCCGGGTGCTGCCGCCGGCAGCGAACTCGACCACCTGGCCGAGGGCCAGGCCGGCGTCGTTGGCGGCCACGCGCGCGGGCAGGAACCACGTGAAGCCGCGACGCTCCAGCCGCCCGGCCAGATGCTCGACCAGCAGCCGGTTCTGGAACACCCCGCCGCTCAGGCCGACGGCGTCGAAGCCGTGCTGCCCGCGCAGCAGTTCGGCCTGCTCGGCCGCGGCTTGCGCCAACGAGGCGTGGAAGTCCGCCGCGCGCTGTTCGGCGCTGCGCCGCTCGTCGGCCAGATGGTCGAGCAGCGGTGCCCAATCGGTGCGCAGCACACCTTGCGCGTCCGGCGCGACCGGCAATGGCACCGCAACTCCGTCAACGGGCGCACGCCGCGCCAGCGACTCCAGCATCATCGGCGCCTGCGCTTCGAAGCTGCAGGTCTCAAGTCCCAGCAGCCGCCAGGCTGCCGCGTCGAACAGGCGGCCGATTGCACTCGTGGTCGTGCTCTGGATGCCGGCGCGCCAGGCCGCCTGCGCCAGCGCGACATCGACCGAGGCAGTCTGAAACGGCAGCCCGGCCTCCCAGTGCAACGCCGCGGCACTGCGCCAGGGTTCGCGGGCCGCTCGGTCGCCGCCCACCGGACGGAACGGTCGCCACGAGGCCTCGCGCTGCCATTGCCCTGGCGTGCCCAGCAGCGCCTCGCCGCCCCACAGGCTGTCGTCGTCGCCGAGGCCGACCCCGTCCCAGACGAAGACCAGCCAGCGCGCCACGTCGGGGCGTTCCCAGGCCAGCGCCGACGCGTGCGCGCGGTGATGCTGCACCGTGTGCACCGGCACGCCCTGCCGGCGCGCCCACGGTGCGCTGGCGTAGCCGCGATGCCGATCGATGACCAACGTGGCCGCCCGCACGCCGTACAACCGTTGCAGGTCACCGGCCACCTGCTCGAACACCACGCGGCTGCGCGGCGTGTGCAGATCGCCGATGTGCGGCGACAGCACGACGCGCCGCCCGAAGGCGAGCGCCAGCGTCACCTTCGATTGGCCGCCCAGCGCCAGCACCGGCCGGTCCGGCGGCTGATGCAAGCCGGCCTCCAGCGGCGCCGAGCCGCGACCGTGGCGCAGCGGCCGCGGCTGCGCGGCGATCACGCGCACCACCGCGTCGTCGGCGGGTCGCACGATCGGCCGGTCGTGGTGCAGGAACGCGTCGGCGACGGCGGCCAGGCGCTCGCTCGCCTCGTCCGCATCGGTGAGCACCGGCTCACCCGACAGGTTGCCCGAGGTGGCCACCAGCGGTGCGCCGAAGTCGTCGAGCAGCAGTTCGTGCAGCGGGCTGTACGGCAGGAAGGCGCCGACCTCGTCGAGGCCGGGCGCCAATGCCGCGGGCAAGGCACCGCCGGGACGGCGGCGCAGCACCACGATCGGCCGCGCGGGGTCGAGCAGCGCCGAGGCTTCGACGCGGTCGACCTCGAGCTCGGCGCGCACGGCGTCCAGCCCGTCATGCCCCCGGGGCGGGAACATCACCGCCAGCGGTTTGTGTGGCCGGGCCTTGCGCGTGCGCAGGGCCTGGATGGCCGGCTCGTGTCGCGCGTCGCACAGCAGGTGGTAGCCGCCGATCCCCTTGACGGCGACCACGGCGCCTGCGCGCAGCGCCTGCACGCAAGCGGCCAGCGCGGCGGCGTCACCCTGTATCACCCGCTGCGCGTCGACGAAATGCAGCCGGGGCCCGCAGTCGGGGCAGGCGATCGGCTCGGCGTGGAAACGCCGGTCGATCGGGTCGTCGTACTCGCGCCGGCAGGCCGGGCACATGGCAAACCCCGCCAGGCTGGTCGCCGCGCGGTCGTACGGCAAGCCGAGCATCACCGTGTAGCGCGGCCCGCATTGCGTGCAGTTGATGAAGGGGTGCCGCCAGCGGCGGTTCCACGGATCGGCGATTTCGCGGCGGCAGTCGGCGCACAGCGACTGGTCGGGCGGCACCTGCGCATCGACCTGCGCATCGGCCACGCAGGCACTCTCGACAATGCGAAAGCCGTCCGCCGCAAACGGATCCATCGCGCGGACTCCTTCGATCGACGGCCGGGCCAGCGCGGGTGCCTCGCGCGACAGCGACTGCACGAACGCCGCGAGTTCGCCGCTGCGGCCGCAGACCTCGATCTCGACCCGGCTGCCGCCATTGCGCACCTGGCCCGACAGGCCGTGCCGCACGGCCAGGCGGTAGACGAACGGACGAAAGCCCACGCCCTGCACGCGGCCGGTGACGTGGATCCGCAGCGCCGCGCACTCCGCTGGAGCGACCGCGGCCGTCATGCCGCCACCGCCGCAGCCGCGCGCTGGCCGCTGGCCCACCAGATGCGGCAGGCCCCCTCGTCGGACACCATGCACGGGCCGACCGGTTGGCGCGGCGTGCAGGCGCGGCCATAGAGCACGCACTGGTTGGGCGCGATGCGTCCGAGCACGACGCGCGCGCAATCACAGCCGGGCGGCATCGCGCCGGCGCGCTTGCGCAGCGCGCCGGCATCGACACGAAAGCGCCGGCGTGCATCGGCGGCGTGGAACGCCGGCTTGAGCGCAAAGCCGGAGCGCGCGATGTGGCCGATGCCGCGCCAGGCGGCGTCGACCACGTCCATCGTCGCGCCGAGCACGGCCTGCGCGCCGGTCGTGTCGCCGGACGTGGAAATATCCGTGGCCCGGAGATCCCCGATCGCCGCAACGGCGCCCGAGGTGCCGGTGCCGGTCAATGCCATCAATACTTTTAGAATCTTCCTGGGCGGCAACAAGAACCACAGATCCCAGAACTGCACGCTCCCCAGCAAAGGCACCGCAAGGTTGTTCGTTTCAGATAGGCTCACGTCTCGTCTGGTACGCTCCACTTGCAAGAACGGGATAAAATTGCCGGAGGCATCGTTGTAGACCCATCCCAGAAAACAGCGCTTGGTGTAGCCGGTTGGGAGGACAAGGACCCCGTTGTCGATTTCAATCCCGACCTCAAAGATCATGTCGTCATCGGTCACAGTCGTCCAGGTGGAGGTATCGGAATCAAAGAGCGCTTTGGCCCCATCCGCATAGGTCCCGGCGCTGCCGTCCATGCGCCAGGCCACGTAGTTCGTGGCGCTCACGGTCCAGCTGCCCTGCGCCACGAGATGGTATGGCGTGGAGGCGGAGAGTGTTTGGCTGGATTTGATCGAGAACCGCACCACTTGCGCCGTCGTCGGCAGGCGGGCGACATCGTACGCGCTGGAGGTGGCGACCACCGTGCCGCTGGGCATGCCGGGCGAGCTGTACATCGGCGGCGCCGGAGTTGGCCTGGGCTACCTGCACAACGCAGCCCTCACCGCCGAGCGCTTCCTCGAAGATCCAGCTCGGCC
>CALMQI010000188.1 GCA_937871935.1 uncultured Burkholderiales bacterium | reverse complement strand
GCGTGGAATGGAACATGAGCATCTTGCCCGCGCCGTACGTCGACAACGGAATGGGAGTGAACGGCAGGCAGTGGTTCGGCGACGACGTGCAGCTCGATGCGCTGTACGACCAGTGCGAGGCCGGTGACTTCCAAGCCTGCGACACGCTCTACATGGAGAGCGACTTCGGGAGCGAGTACGAGGAGTTCGGCGACACCTGCGGCAATCGCAACGAGCCGCAGGGCTACTGCGTCGACGTCTACTCCGACGACGGCGGGCAGTTCTCGAACGTCAGCGGCGTGGCTCGCGAGGGCCTCGCCTGCGTGGATTCAGTGAGCGGGAGACCGACGTGGTTCACGGCCGATGTCGGTGGGCTGACGTGGGCGCTCGCGCTCGACGGCCCGGTGCTCTACGTGGGCGGGCTGTTCTCCCAGGTACGAGGCCAGCCCTATCTCAATCTGGCCGCGGTGGACGCCAGGAGTGGCGTGCCGTTTGACTGGCGCCCCGAGCCCAGTGGCATGGTATTGGATCTCGCGTGCGCGAACTCGTGGCTGTTCGTGTGCGGATACATCGGCCTCATCGGCGGCATCTATCAGCCGGGGCATGCCGCATTGGGCGAGGTCCCGAAGCTGGACGTGCCCGACGCTCGCGCCCGTACGCTGCGCCTGGGTCCCGTGCGACCCACTCCGGCGCGCGGCCAAGCAGGTTTCGCATTCACGCTGCCGAGCGCCGGCCGCATCCTGATCGGCGGTGACGACGTGACGATGCGCGCGCCGTATGCGCGCCCGGTGAACACCGTGTTCCAGGACTACGCGCTGTTCCCGCACATGAACGTGCGCGACAACGTGGCCTATGCGTTGATGGTGCGCGGGGTGCCGCGCAGCGAGCGCGCGCGCAGGGCCGACGAGCTGCTGGCGCTGGTGCAACTGGCCGGCGTGGGCGATCGGCGGCCGGCGCAACTGTCGGGCGGACAGCGCCAGCGCGTGGCGCTGGCACGTGCGCTGATCAGCCAGCCGCAGGTGTTGTTGCTCGACGAGCCGCTGGGTGCGCTGGACCTCAAGCTGCGCGAGCAGATGCAGACCGAGCTGAAGGCACTGCAGCGCCGCATCGGCATCACCTTCCTCTTCATCACGCACGACCAGCACGAGGCGCTGTCGATGAGCGACCGCATCGGCGTGTTCAATGCCGGCCGGCTCGAGCAGGTGGGCACGCCGCGCGCCGTGTACGACGCACCGCGCACGCGCTTCGTCGCGCAGTTCGTCGGTGCGGCCAACGTGCTCGACGGCGAGGCCGCGCGCGCGCTCACCGGCCATGCCAGCGCGATGCTGCGGCCCGAACGCATCCGCCTGGGCGAGGCGGGCGGTGCGCGCCTGAGCGGCGCGGTGGCCGAGGTGCAGTACTTCGGCGCATTCACGCGACTGAAGGTGCAGGGGGCCGGCACACTGCTGCTGCAGGCCGACCTGGCGCACGCGCCGGCGCAGGACAGCCCGGCGCCGGGCGACACGGTGCACCTGCACTGGGACGAGCGGGCCGTGCATGCGCTGCAGGAGGCGGTGTGAGCACAGGCTACGCACTGGCGCTGCCGTCGCCGCCGCAGGGCTGGCGGCTGCGCGCGTCGGACCTGCTGTACACGCGGCGCGGCCTGCTGCTGCTGGCGCTGCTGGGCCCGCCGCTGCTGTGGTTCGGCGTCGTCTACCTCGGCGCGCTGTTCGCGCTGCTGGCCAACGCGTTCTTCGGGCTCGACGACTTCACCGGCCAGGTGGTGCGCGAGCTGACGCTGAAGAACTTCGTCGCGCTGCTCGAGCCGGCCAACCTGGACTCGGCGCGCCGCACCGTGACGATGGCGGTGCTGGTCACGCTCGCCTGCACGTTGCTGGGCTTTCCGCTGGCCTACTACATGGCGCGTCACGCCAGCGGCTGGCGCAAGGCGCTGCTGTACATCGCGGTGATGCTGCCGCTGTGGTCGAGCTACCTGGTGCGGCTGTACGCGTGGAAGCTGCTGCTGGCCAAGGAGGGTGCGCTGTCGTGGCTGGCCGCGCAGCTGCACCTGAGCTGGCTGCTCGACGCGTTGCTCGCCACGCCGGGCATCGGCGGCCCGAGCCTGAGCTTCTCGGCGATCGGCACCTTCGTCGTCTTCGTCTACATGTGGCTGCCGTTCATGGTGCTGCCGATCATGGCGGCCATCGAGCGCATCCCCGGCTCGCTGGTCGAGGCCTCGGGGGACCTCGGTGCGAACCCGGCGACGACGTTTCGGCGCGTGATCCTGCCGCTGGCGATGCCGGGCGTGGCGGCGGGTTCGATCTTCACGTTCTCGCTGACGCTGGGCGACTACATCATCCCGCAGGTGATCGGCGACTCCACGCTGTACATCGGCCAGATCGTCTATCGCCAGCAGGGCGTGGCCGGCAACATTCCGTTCGCGGCGGCGTTCTCGCTGGTGCCGATCGTCGTCATCGGTCTGTACCTCTGGTGGGCGAAACGCCAGGGAGCCTTCGATGCGCTCTGAGCCGGGCGCGCACTGGTCGCTGAAGACGGCCGCCTGGGCGGTGGTGGCGTTCCTGCACGTGCCGCTGGCACTGATCGTGCTCTATGCCTTCAGCGCCGAGGACAAGAGCTATGTCTTCCCGCCGCCGGCGCTCACCACGCAGTGGTTCGCCGTGGCCTGGCAGCGCGACGACGTGTGGGCCGCGATCACGCTGTCGCTGCAGGTGGCGGCCTGGAGCACGGCAGTCGCCGTCGTGCTGGGCACGCTGGCCGCGGCGGCGCTGGCGCGTGCGCGCTTCTTCGGCCGCGATGCGATCACGCTGCTGCTGATCTTGCCGATCGCGCTGCCGGGCATCATCACCGGCATCGCACTGAGAAGCGCGTACCACACGCTCGAGATCCCGTTCTCGTTCTGGACCATCGTGATCGGCCACGCCACGTTCTGCGTGGTGGTGGTTTACAACAACGCGGTGGCGCGGCTGCGCCGGCTGCACCCCAACCTGATCGAGGCGTCGATGGATCTCGGCGCCGACGGCTTCCAGACGGTGCGCTACGTGGTGCTGCCGCAGCTGGGCTCGGCGCTGCTGGCCGGTGCGTTGCTGGCCTTCGCGCTGAGCTTCGACGAGGTGATCGTGACCACCTTCACCGCCGGCCAGCAGACCACGCTGCCGATCTGGATGCTGCAGGAGCTGATCCGCCCGCGCCAGCGCCCGGTGACCAACGTGGTGGCCGTGGTGATCGTCGTGCTCACGTTCCTGCCCATCCTTGCCGCCTACACCCTCACCCGCGCCGACGAGCCGGGCCATCGCTGAAGGAGACCCCATGAATCTGCCCACCCAACTGCTGATCGACGGCGCCTTCGTGGCCGGCGAGAGCGAGGTCGAGAAGGTGCTGAACCCCGCCACCGGCGAAGTCATCGCCTCGGTACCCGAGGCCTCGCCCGAGCAGCTGCACAGGGCCGTGTCGGCCGCGCACCGTGCGTTCGAGAGCTGGAGCGAAACCACCCCCGCAGAGCGTTCGCGCATGCTGCTGAAGCTGGCCGACGCGATCGAGGCTCGGGCCGAAGAATTCGCACGGCTCGAGTCGCTCAACTGCGGCAAGCCCTACGCGCGGGCGCTCGGCGACGAGATCCCGGCCGTGGCCGACTGCTACCGTTTCTTCGCCGGCGCGGCGCGCACGCTCAGCGGGCCGCTGGCCGGCGAATACCTGGCCGGCCACACCAGCATGATCCGCCGCGATCCGGTCGGCGTGGTGGGCTCGATCGCGCCGTGGAACTACCCGCTGATGATGGCGGCGTGGAAGACGGCACCGGCGCTCGCGGCCGGCAACACGGTGGTGCTCAAGCCGAGCGAGCAGACGCCGCTGACGGCGCTGCTGCTGGCGCGGGTGGCCAGCGAGATCTTCCCCAAGGGCGTGCTCAACGTGATCACCGGCCGCGGCGCCTCGGTGGGCCAGCCGCTGGTGGAGCACCCCAAGGTGGCGATGGTGAGCCTCACCGGCGACGTGGCCACCGGCCGCAGGATCCTGCAGGCGGCCAGCAGCACGCTGAAGCGCACGCACCTCGAGCTCGGCGGCAAGGCGCCGGTGATCGTGTTCGACGACGCGGACCTCACCGCCGTGGTCGAGGGCCTGAAGGTCTTCGGCTACTACAACGCCGGACAGGACTGCACCGCCGCCTGTCGCGTCTATGCCGGCGCCAAGGTGCACGACAAGCTGGTGGCCGAGCTCACCAGCGCCGTCAAGTCCATCAAGGTCGGCCTGCAGGACGAGCCCGACGTGGAGATCGGCCCGCTGATCAGCGACCGCCAGCGCAATCGCGTGGCGAGCTTCGTCGAGCGGGCGCTCGGCACCGGCCACATGGAGATCACCGCCGGCGGCAAGGTGCGCGCCGGGGCCGGCTTCTTCTACGAACCCACCGTGATCGCCGGCGCACGGCAGGACGACGAGATTGTCAAGCGCGAGGTGTTCGGCCCGGTGGTCAGCGTCACGCGCTTCAACGACACCGAGCAGGCCATCGCCTGGGCCAACGACAGCGATTACGGGCTCGCCTCGAGCGTGTGGACGCAAGACGTCGGCAAGGCGATGCGCGTGGCCAAGAAGCTGCAGTACGGCTGCACGTGGATTAACACACACTTCATGCTCGTCAACGAGATGCCGCACGGCGGCTTGAAGTCATCCGGCTACGGCAAGGACCTGAGCCTTTATGCGCTGGAGGACTACACGGTGCCGCGGCATGTGATGGTGAAGATGTAGCTGTAGCCGCGCAGGGAGAAGCTCACGCTTGCTCCGGCGCGCCCTGCCACATCATGTCGTAGCCCAGCTCCTGTGTGGCGCTGCACAGCTCGGCCAGCACGCCGAACTTCTGCTTGAAGACGGCGTCGGCGTGCGAGCGCTCGTGCTCCTCGAACGAGCGCCAGTAGGTGGCGATCACCGCGTCGTGATCCCCGTCGCGGCCGTCGCGGCCCACCGAGCCTTCGGCGGACACGAAGCCGGCGTTGCGGAACACCTGACCGGCGATGAAGCCGCCCTTGTCACCGCCGTAGGTCTCCTTGACGACGCTGCACATCTCGGCCAGCGCGACCTCGATGTCGTCGAGCGTGACGCCGGGCTTGAGCTTGATGGTGTTGAACAGCAGCTTGGCGCCGAACGGAATGGTCACCGGACCGAACATGATGGACCCCCGAAGAGATGACGAATCAACATCGGCGCCGGCCCGGCAAGGCCGGCGCGTTGGAGGGCGATCTTCACCGGGGCTGCGCCGGAACGCATGACGTCCTGATCAAGACCGGACTCAACCGCGGGCCTTGACCGCCGGCGGCGCCACGGTCCGGCGTCGTGGCATGGCAACACGCAAGCCTCGATCCCGCGCTCGAGGGGTAGCCAAGCAGCGTCGCCAGCGCGCAAATGGCTCTCCCGTCGACGTAAGGGTCGCAGATGGCGCAGACCGCTTCGATGACATTGCAGACCGAGTTCGAAGTCCACTTCCGTTCGCTCTTCCGGCGCGGCTTCGAACTGATCTTTCCGTGCGACCGCGAAGGCCGTGTCGACCTCGACGCATTGAGCGAGCGCGCCAGGACCAACTACCTGTTCGCACGCGCGATGGTCGGTCGCGAGTATGAGAACCCCGCGGTGAGCCGGCGTGATGGACCCTGCGCGCCCGCGCACGGCGGCGCGATCGGCTGAGACGCGGGCTCGGCTTAGCGCCGGCCGAAGAATTCCCAGAACACCTCGTTCGCGCTGATCGCCGTGGAGCCGCGTTCCCGGCTCCGCACTGTCATGCCGCCCGGCCAGGAGTGGCCACCGCTGTCGGTGACGCACAGCTTGACCTCGACGCCGCCGCGGCAGCCGCTGTAGACCTCGCAGAACGCCTGGCCGGGAAGGTCCAGCACCCGGCGCGGCGAGGTGCCGCAGGCGTTGAGCTGCACCCAGCGCACGATCGTGTCGTCCACCGAGCGAAAGTCGGCCATCGCCACCGAGTCCTTGCCGGCGCCGCCGCCGAACAGCACCCGCTCGTCGTCGCGCGCGTGGATGTGCAGCACCGAGATCGGTCGCGCCGGTGTGCAGCCGGCCATGCCGTCGGTGCCGGCCACTGCGGCGATGCCACGGAACAGGTCGGCCGCTTCGCAGGCCAGGCGGTAGCTCATCATGCCGCCGTTGGACATGCCGATGGCGAAGAGCCTGTCCGCGTCGATGTCGAGCTTGCGGTGCAGCTCGGCCACCAGCGCACGCACGAAGCCGACGTCGTCGACGCGTTCATCGCGTGCGCGACCGCAGCAGTTGCCGGCGTTCCAGGTGGCGAGCTTGCCGTCGCGAAACCGGCTGCTGCCGTTGGGGAACACCGCGACGTAGCCCGCCTGCTCGGCATGCGCGATCAGCCCGTAGAAGCGGTTGTCGGCCATGATCGCGGCCGAGCCGCCGCCGCCGTGGAACGCGAACACGGCGGTGGCGGGCCGCGACGGCGACCAGCTGCGCGGCACGTGCACGCGGTACAGCCGGTTCTGGCCCGCATGCACGAGCTTGAAGTCGTAGGTGCCGGGTCGCTCGATGCGACCGGGCACCTCCTGGCGCGCGGCGCGGGCCGCCAGCCGCTCGCGCAGCGTGGGGCGCTCGGGCTGTGCGGCCGGCGCACGCTCCTGCGCGACCGCGCCGGCGCAAGCGGCCAGCAGCACGAGGGCGAGTGCACGGGCGGGCGAGATCATGCCGGTGGCTCGGGTGCATGGCCTGGCTCGGCCGGCCCGCGGCTACTGTGGCGCATCATGATTGACAGGCCATCGCATCCTCCTACAGTCCACGGATCGGGCCACACATGGGTGCCTTCGCAGGCGTGTGGCGAGCGCAACGACCGACCTCGAGAATTTCGCGTGCATCCTTCCCCATCGCTCGGCGTCGTATTCGCGTCGGCATTGTGTCTCTCGCTGGCGCTGGGCACCCCGGTGCGCGCCGCCATGCAGCCCACGATCACCATCGCCGAGGGCACCAATGCCGTCATCTCCGGCGGCGCTGCCTACCTGACGACGCCCGGCCTGCGGCTCAATGCCTGCGACATCGTGCGCACCGGGCCGCAGTCGCTGGTGCAGATCGAATACGAAGACGGCAGCAAGATCGAGATCGGGCCCGACACCCGCCTGGTGTTCGACCTGCCCAGCGCAGGTGCCGCGGTGGTCGGGCCGCACTTCCTGCTGTCGGGCTGGGCCAAGCTGACGGCCGCCAAACGTGACGCCAAGGCCTTGCCCTTTCGCATCGACACGCCGCACTTCGAGCTGCTCCTGCCCACGGGCGTGACCACGCTGCGTGCGGCAGCCGACGGTGGCGCCTTCTTCGTCGAGCAAGGCAGTGCCTTTGCGATCACCGGCGCCGGCGCGCGGCAGGCTGTGGGCGCCGGGCGCACCTACTCGCGCAAGGCCGGTCCCGATCGCGGCAGCGTGGTCGAGCGTGCGGACCCCGCATTCGTGAAGGCCATGCCCGGCGCGTTTCGCGACACACTGCCTTCGATGCTCGATCGATTGAAGTCGCGCACCGTGCAGCCTCGGCCGGCCACCGGCGTCGATGTCGCGCAGGCCGAAGCCTGGGTGAGGAACGAACCGGCATTGAGCGTGTGCCTGAGCGACCCCACGGTGCGCAGCGCGCAGGAGGCGCTCGATCGCCACGGCTTCGAGCTCGGACCGATCGACGGCATCCTGGGGCCGCGCACGCAGGCGGCGCTGCGCGGCTATCAGCGCAAGAACGGCATCACCCCGACGGGCCAGCTCGATGCGGCGACACTGCGTTCGCTCGACCTGGCGGAGCGCCGCTGACGGGCGCGCCCGCATTGCGGCCGAGGGCTGGACAATGCGCCGCAACCGGCTCGCCGCATCGGGCCGGATCCGCACAAGCATGCTCGACAAGCTCCACCATCTCATCCGCTCCCACGGCGCGCTGCGCCCCGGCCGCGGCCTCGCCTCGGGCGTGATCGCTCTGCTGCTGGCCGCGCTGTGCGTGCTCGGCGTGCTGGCCTTCCACTTCCCCGAATACCTCACCACGCCCGAGCTGCGCAAGAACTACAACGTGGCGCTGCTGCGCCAGCTGCTGTACTGGGCGCTGGTGCTCGCCGGCGCCATCGCGCTGTTCAACATGGTGTTCGCGCGCAAGCGCTGGCTGTCGGCGAGCACCTTCGGGCTGATCGGCCTGGCGCTGGCGCTCGGCGGCCATCAGGTGGAGGTGGATCCGGCGTTTCCGGACGGCACGCCCTACATCGGGCTGGACTGGTTCGTCCTCGATCTGCTCGGCTCGGCGCTGGTGTTCGTCTTCATCGAGAAGCTGTTCCCGCTGCGCCGCGAACAGCCGGTATTCCGCCCCGAATGGCAGACCGACTTCCAGCACTTCCTGGTCAACCACATGATCGTCGGCTTCCTGCTGCTGGCCACCAACCTGGCGGTGCACCGGCTGTTCGGCTGGGCGGTGAAGGACGGCGTGCAGGCCTGGGTGCGCGACCTGCCGTTTGCGGTTGCGCTGCTCGGTCTCGTGCTGGTGGCCGACCTGGTGCAGTACTGGGTACACCGCGCCTATCACGAGGTGCCGGCGCTGTGGCGGCTGCACGCGGTGCACCACAGCGCGAAGAGCATGGACTGGCTGGCCGGTTCGCGCCAGCACATGCTCGAGGTGCTGATCACGCGCACGCTGGTGCTGGCGCCGATTTTCGTGCTGGGTTTCAGCAAGCCCGTGATCGACGCCTACATCGTGATCGTCGGCTTTCAGGCGGTGTTCAACCACGCCAACGTGAGCGTGCGCCTGGGGCCGCTGCGCTACCTGATCGTCACGCCGAACTTCCACCACTGGCACCATTCGCAGGACAGCGAGGCGATCGACAGGAACTACGCGTCGCACTTTGCGTTCCTCGATCACCTGTTCGGGACCGCGGTGCAGTCCGATCGCGAATGGCCGGCGCGCTACGGCGTGCTGGGCGACTACGTGCCCGACGGCTTCTGGCGCCAGCTGGTGTTTCCGTTCGTCTGGAAGGCCAAACCCGAGCGTGCGCGGCCCCAGGCCTGAAGGCCGGTGGTCTGCGCCGGTGACTGCCGAGCAGCAGGCGCGAAGCTCTTGTCAGACGGCCTGGCCGGCGCGGCGCGAGCCGCCGATCAGCAGCGACTGGATCCACAGTGCCGAGCTCGAGACGGCGTGCGACCTGGCGCGCGACGCCTCGTGACGCAAGCCGATCGCCACGCGCCCGGTCCACCACACCGTGCGGCCGGTGCCCGGCAGTGTGAGCGGGCCCACGTGGCCCGGCGGAATGGCCAGGCCGGCCGGGCAGACCTGCGCAGGCTGGATGCGCGTCTGTTGGGTCGTGAGGGTCGAAGTGGACATGGCGGCGCGACGTGCGGGTTGAGGGGCTCCGGCCTGTGTTGCCGCGCAGCGCCGCGCGGTTCAAGGCAAAGCGCCGTCGCCGCGAGCCTGCGTCGCACGGGCAAGGCCCCTGCGCAGCTCAGGTGCGCCGCTGGCGCGACTGCTCACGCGCCAGCTCGATGAACTCGGCGGCCACCGGTTTGAGCTGCGAGCCGCGCCGCCAGACCAGGCCGACGTCGATCGTGGGCACCTCGTCGCGCAGGCGGCGCACGTCCACGTGCTCGGCGTCGAGCGTCCACGGCCGGTACAGAAAGTCCGGCAGCACCGCGATGCCGGCGCCCGCGCCGACCAGCGAGCGCACCGCCTCGAGCGACGAGGTGCGCAGGATGGTCCGTGGCTTCAGCGCGTGGCGCGTCCACACGGCGCGCATCACGTCGTCGATGCGGTCGGCCTCGAGCACGATCTGGTCGTGCATCACGCAGTCGGCCAGCGACACCTCGTCCTGCGCCGTCAGCGGGTGGTTGGCGCTGAGCCACACGCGGCTCGGGCTGCGCGTCAGCGTCTCGGCCACCATGGCCTGCGGCTCCGACAGCGCGTTGCTCACCATGATGGCCACGTCGACCTCGCCGTTGATCAGCAGGTGCTCGAGGAAGCGCGGCGTGTCCTCGGTGACGAACACCTCCACCGCCGCGTGGTGGCGCCGGAAGCGGCTGAACAGCTCGCTCAGGTAGTAGCCCGCCACCAGGCTGGTGACGCCGACATTGAGCACGCCGGCGAGCGCCGGGCCCAGGTCGGCGCCATTGACACGCAGCGCATCGGCCACCGAGCCGATCACCTTGCGCGCGCCGGCCAGGAAGCGGTGCCCCTGCGGCGTCAGCTGCATGCCGCGCGGGCTGCGCACGAACAGGCTGCTGCCCAGCTCGCCCTCGAGCTCGAGCAGGCTCTTGGTGAGCGCGCTCTGCGCGATGTTGAGCATGCGCGAGGCCGCCGCCACCGAGCCGCTCTCGGCCACCGCGATGAAGTAGCGAAACTGACGCAGCGTGACATGGCGGTGGTTCATCGCATGGGTGCTTTACCGGAGGGTTGGGAGCCCACCCTGGTAGCCTTCACACTGTATGACACGCCGCATGCATGACGGTGCCCACCGCCCGCCGGCCGCCGGCCCACGCGGGTTGCTCGGCTTGTGCGCCGTGCTGCTGCTGGTGGTCGCCTCCGGCTGCGCCAGCCTGCCGCGCGACGTGGTGCGGCCGGTGTCGCTGGCGATCGCCGCCTCGCCCGACACAACGCTCGGGCGCATCGCCGCGGCGTCGACGCCCGATCCGCGTCTGAGCGGCTTCCGGCTGGTCTCGTGGTCGGTGCAGGCGCTGGCGATGCGGCTCGAGCTGGCGAAACGCGCCGAGCGTTCGCTCGACGTGCAGTACTACGTGATCCACGACGACGACACCGGCCGCGCGCTGCTGCGCGCGCTGCGCACCCGCGCTGCCCGCGACGCCCCGCGGCCGAGCGTGACGAGGCCCTCCTGCGGGCAGCCGAAAAGGCGGCGCCGCTCTACGAGTCTGGCGCAATCGAACGCTTCGAGGCATTCGGCGAAGGTGATCTTCGTGACGACGGCGACGAAGCCTGATCCCCGCCGCGGCGAAGTCTGGCTGGTGGACTTCGACGTTTCAGTTGGTCAGGAGCAACGCAAAGTCCGGCCCGCTGCGGTCTTGAACCCGCGTCAGGTGGGGCGCCTCGATCTGCGCGAGATCACCGCAGGCATCGCGCTCTGTGTGGGCTACTCGCCTATCTGATCGACCGACTGGCTACTTCCTACCCACCCACCCGCCGCCCTTCCCGCTCCACGTCTGCTTCTCGGTCGGGATATGCCCCACGTCGCTGTACATCACCGTGCGGACAGAACCATCCGGGCGCACCGCCCAGATCGACAGTGAGCAGTTGCCGCTGTCCAGGTTGAGCCAGTTCTTCGTGTCGGCTCCCGTGGCCTTCATCAGGGTCCAGCGGATCACGTTACCGTGGCACACCAGCACGTCGTACGTGTCGCGGTCGGGCGTGGAGGCAAAGTAGCGCTGCCACTGCACGGTGCGCGCGGAATCGCACTGGGCCAGCTCGCCGGGCCCCTGCTCGCCGTTCATGCGGGCGTTGTTCGTGGTGGGCGTGCACTCGTTCAGCGCGCCGTCGCGCGTGGGCTTCATCTTCATCGCCACGCCCATGTCGTCAGCGGTCATCGCCGCGCGCAGGAACTCGCTGCTGATCAGCCGGTCGAACTTCACTGGCAGCGCGGCCAGCCTCGCGCCGATCGCTCGCGCCTGCTCGTGGCCCAGCGCGTTCAAGCCGTTGGCCACGCGGTCGTCGGTGGCGCTGGTGTCGCGGTCGTAGATGCCGTGGCGCACCATGTAGATGTAGTGCACGCCGGTCTTGGGAGCGGCGGAGGCTGGCGGCGCTTGGGCACTTGCGTTGCTCGCGCAGGCCAGCACCAGTGCGGCCGATACGAGAAAGCGATTCATCACGGGCCTCCGTCGAGTGGGATCTCGGGCCTAGGTCACAGCCGAGTTTTGGTCACAGTGCGCCCAAGGCTATGGCAGCGCGGGGTGAGCGAGCAACACTGGCCGGCTCACGCCCGGCTTGGCCGACGGCTCATGGCTGCAACCGTGGCGTTCGTCCCCGGGGTTCGCTCGCTGGTGGTTCGGCGATTGCCCGCTCGTTCGCTTCGGGCAATGCTCCGGCTATGCGCACTCAGATGCTCTATCCGATCCAAGCCAGCGCCACAGCACTGGCCGCCACGCTGCTGCTCGCCGCGTTGCTTGCGCCCGCAGCGCATGCCGCAACCGCAGCGTCAGGCCTGGACCCCACGCGCTTCG
>CALMQI010000187.1 GCA_937871935.1 uncultured Burkholderiales bacterium | reverse complement strand
AGGCATCCATTTGCCCGTGATGGCTGGCGTCGGGCCACAAATGATGGCTGTGTGCGGCAAAGTGCAGCCGGTCAGGGGTCGCCGCTAGCGAGCGAGTGAAGAGATGCTTGTAGCTCATAGCTGGGTGCGCAACGACCAAAGCTCCGGAAACGCCCGCTTGGTCAGCGTGCTCGTCAGATAGCTCACCCCTGCCGTCCCGCCGGTACCGCGTTTGCCGCCGATAATGCGCTCAACCGTGATCACATGCTTGTGCCGCCACGTCGCCATCGCGTCGTCGAGATCGACCAGTTTCTCGGCAAGCTGGTACAGTTCCCAATAGCGCTCGGTGTCGCGATAGACAGCCAGGAACCCTGCCTCCACCTCGGGCGAAAAAGCATGCGGCTGCGTCCAGTCGCGTTCGAGTTGCCCCAATGGCACATCAATGCCCGCGCGTGCCAATGCAATGATTGTGTCATCCCAGATGCTCGGCCCGGTCAACGCCGAGACCATCGCCGCGCGCGCGTCTGGGCGATCATCCTGAAACCGAAGATGGTTCGCATCCTTCAGCCCGAGTATGAACTCGACGGTGCGGAACTGGTCCGACTGGAAGCCGCTCGCCTGCTCTGCTGCGACGCGGTCACCGTGCAGGCCGACCGGTTGGGCGCGGCGCGAGCGTTGGCAGACGATCTGGCGGTCTGTGTGGTGCTCAAGGGATCGGGCAGCGTGATCGCGGCGGCCGGCGCGCTGCCGCGCATCAACCCGACCGGCAACGCACGACTGGCCACCGCCGGCACTGGTGACGTGCTCGCCGGCTGGCTGGGCGGCCTGTGGGCGCAGCACGGCGACAACCGATCGGCGCAGGATGTGGCAGGTGCTGCCGTCTGGCTGCACGGACAGGCGGCTGAATCGGCCCCCGGCCGGGGGCCGCTGCTGGCGAGCGACCTGATCGCCGCCATCGGCGACGCCGCCGACGCGCTGGTCGGGGCCGGCTGACGCCGGGCCTCAGCGTCGCGCCGAACGGCGCCGCGTGGCCTTGCCGCTGGGACGCGTCTTGGCGGTCGCGCGCACGCGCGACTTGGTGGCGCGTGCCAGACCCGCCTTGACCTCGCGATCACGCGACTGCACCTGCTCGAGCTCGTCGCGCGCCTTGCGCGCGTCGTTCTTGCGGCCGCGCGACAGCAGGCGTTCGCCCTCGCCTTCACGCACCATTCGGAAGTCGATGCGCCGGCTGTCGAGGTCGACCCTGCTGACCTGCACGCGAACGCGCGTGCCGGCAGCATAGCGTTGGCCGCTGCGCTCGCCGTGCAGTTCCTGTCGCACCTCGTCATAGCGGTAGTAGCCGCCGCCGATCTCGGTGATGTGGACCAGCCCGTCGACGTACAGATCATCGAGCGTGACGAACAGACCGAACGAGGTGACCGCGCTCACGGTGCCGGCGAACTCCTCGCCGAGTCGTTCGCGCATGAAGCGGCACTTCAGCCATGCCTCGACGTCGCGCGAGGCCTCGTCGGCGCGCCGCTCGTTGCTGCTGCAATGCGCGCCGACGGCGTTCCACTGCTCGAGCTCGGCCGCGCTGATGCCGGCCTTGCCGGGTTTGGCAGCGGTCTTGCCGGCGACCCGCCGCTTGGCGTCGCCCTCGTGCTCCAGGCCTTCGAGGTGGTAGCGCCGGCCGTGCAGCAGCGCCTTGATCACACGATGCACCAGCAGATCGGGGTAACGCCGGATCGGGCTCGTGAAGTGCGTGTAGGCGTCGTAGGCGAGGCCGAAGTGACCGCTGTTGGCCGCCGTGTAGTGCGCCTGCTGCATCGAGCGCAGCAGCATGGCGTGGATCTGCGTCGCGTCGGGCCGCTCGCGCGTGGCCAGCGCAATGGCCTGCAACTCGCCGGGCGTCGGGTCGTCGCTGAGCGACAGCGAGAGCCCGAGCGTGCGCAGGTAGTTCTGCAGCGTGGTGCGCTTCTCCGGTGTCGGGCCCTCGTGCACGCGATACAGCGCCGGGTGCGTGCGCTGATCGATGAACTCGGCCGCGCACACGTTGGCGGCGAGCATGGCTTCCTCGATCAGGCGGTGCGCCTCGTTGCGCGTGCGCGGCACGATGCGCTCGATACGGCCGTTATCGTCGCAGACGATCTGTGTCTCGGTGGTCTCGAAGTCGACCGCGCCGCGCGTGCCGCGGCGCTTGAGCAGCGCGCGGTACACCTCGTGCAGGTGGATCAGGTGCGGCACCAGTTCGCTGCGGGTCTTCGCCTCCGGCCCACGCGTATTGCCGAGAACGGCCGCCACCTCGTTGTACGTCAAGCGCGCGTGCGAGCGCATCACGCCGGGAAAGAACTGATATGCGCTGATGCCGCCGCTGGCGTCGACCAGCATGTCGCACACCATGCACAACCGGTCCTCGTCCGGGTTCAGCGAGCACAGGCCGTTGGAGAGCTTCTCCGGCAGCATCGGAATCACGCGGCGCGGGAAGTACACCGACGTCGCGCGTTCGTAAGCGTCGGCGTCGATCGGCTCACCGGGCCGCACGTAGTGGCTGACGTCGGCGATCGCCACCACCAGCCGCCAGCCCTCGCCGGCTGCCTTGCCGCGAGTGCGCTTGAAGGGCTCGCAGTAGACGGCATCGTCGAAGTCGCGGGCGTCCTCGCCGTCGATGGTGACCAGCGGCACGTCGCGCAGGTCGACGCGCTGGCGGCAATCAACCGGGCGCACGTGGTCGGGCAGCGCCGCCGCCTGCGCCACAGCCTCGGAAGAGAAGCGGTGCGGCACTTCGTACTTGCGCACCGCGATCTCGATCTCCATGCCGGGATCGTCGATCTCGCCCAGCACCTCGACGACGCGGCCGACCGGCTGCGAGAACATCGACGGCGGCTCGGTGAGCTCCACCGCCACCACCTGCCCGGCCGTGGCCGCGGCGGTGGCGTTCTTCGGGATCATGATGTCCTGGCCGTAGCGCCGGTCCTCCGGCGCGACGAGCCAGATGCCGTTCTCGTGCAGCAGGCGGCCGATGATCGAAGTCTTGCGCCGCTCGACGATGTCGAGGACGCGGCCTTCGGGGCGGCCCTTGCGGTCGTAGCGCACGACGCGCACACGCACGCGGTCGCGATGCAGCACGGAGTTCATCTCCTGCGGCGAAATGTAGATGTCGGCCTCGCCGTCGTCGCGCTGCACGAAGCCGTGTCCGTCCCGGTGGCCTTGCACGGTGCCGACGACCTCGCTCATCAGGGCGGCGCCGAGCGCCGGCGAGGTCTGGGTTTGAATGGTCTTGATGCTAAAATCCTTGGTTGTGTACCTGCCCAGGTGGCGGAATTGGTAGACGCACTAGTTTCAGGTACTAGCGCTTAACGGCGTGGGGGTTCGAGTCCCTTCCTGGGCACCATCGATAGACGTAGAGGCGCTCCGGCGGCAAGCCGGCCTTCTCCATTGGGGCCAGCGCAGCCGGCCTCGTCCATTTTCACACCGCGAACTTGCGCGCCAGCCCTTCGGGCTTGAGGTTGTCGTATTCCTCGAAGGGCTGATGGATCCACGGGCTCGTGGCCAGCGTCTCGACGAAGTAGTCCGGCGTGTAGGACGACACGCCCTTGACCCAGATGACCGCCGAGCGCAGTTCGCTGATCGACGGCATGCTGCGCAGCCGGTCGACCACGGCACGCAAGGTCACGCCCGAGTCGGCCAGGTCGTCGACCAGCAACACGCGGCCGGCCAGTTCGCCCTTGGGCATGGTGATGTACTTGGCCAGGTCGAGCCGGCCCTGGATGGTGCCGGCATCGGCACGATACGAACTGGTCGACATGATCGCCAGCGGCAAGTCGAACACCCGCGACAGCACATCGCCCGGGCGCATGCCGCCGCGCGCCAGACACAGAATCTGGTCGAACTGCCACTTCGACGCCGCCACCTTGAGCGCCAGCCGCTCGATCAGCATGTGGTATTCGTCCCACGAGACATAGAGGTGTTTGCCGTCGTCAGTGAGCATGAAGCGGATCTCCTTGGATTCGGGGTCGGCCGTCAGGCGCGGAACGGGTGGCGCAGCACGATGGTGTGATCACGATCGGGGCCTGTGGACACCATGTCGATCGGCACGTCGATGAGCGACTGCACACGCTCGAGGTAGCGTTGCGCGTTGGCCGGCAGGTCCTGCCATCGGGTCGCTCCGGCCGTGCTCTGCGTCCAGCCGGGCATCGTCTCGTACTGCGGCTCGCAAGCGGCGATGTCGTCGGCATCGAGCGGCAGGATGTCGAGAGCGCGACCCGCGAAACGATAGCCAGTACCGATGCGAATCTCCGGCAGGCCGTCGAGCACGTCGAGCTTGGTGAAGCACAGACCCGACACACCGTTGATGATCATCGCGCGTTTCAAGGCTGCGGCATCGAGCCAGCCACAACGGCGCGCGCGCCCGGTGACGGTGCCTCGCTCCTGTCCGACGGTCGACAGATGATGGCCCACGGTGCCCGGCACATCGATGGGCAGCTCGGTTGGGAACGGCCCGCTGCCCACACGCGTGGTGTATGCCTTGGTGATGCCGAGCACGTGGTGCAGCATCTGCGGCCCCACGCCCGAGCCGGCGGCCGCGTTGCCGGCGACGCAGTTGCTCGATGTCACGAACGGATAGGTGCCGTGGTCGATATCCAGCAGCGTGCCCTGCGCGCCCTCGAACAACAGGTTGTCGCCGGCCCGGGACGACTGGTGAATGCGGTAGCCCACGTCGGCCATCATCGGCTTCAGTTGCTCGGCGGCGCGCATCGCTTGTTCGAGGATCGGCGCCACCGCCAGCGGCTTGGCGCGCAGCATGCCGCCGAGCGCCTCGTTGTGCAGCTCCATCAGCTCGCGCAGCTTGGCTTCGAAGCGCTGCGGGTGCTTGAGGTCCTGCACACGCAGCGCGCGGCGCGCCACCTTGTCTTCGTAGGCGGGTCCGATGCCCTTGCCGGTGGTGCCGATCTTGCCGGTACCGTTGCTCTCTCGCCGAGCTTCGCGCGCAGCGTCGACCGCCACGTGGAACGGCAGGATCAGCGGGCACGACTCGCTCAGGTGCAGCCGCGAACGCACGTCGACGCCGGCTGCCTCGAGCCGGGCAATCTCGCTCAGCAAGTGGGTCGGATCGACCACGACGCCGTTGCCGATGTAGCAGGCGACACCGTCGCGCATGACGCCCGACGGAATCAGCTGCAGCGCCGTCTTGATGCCCTTGATGACCAGCGTGTGGCCGGCGTTGTGACCGCCCTGGAAACGCACCACGCCCTGGGCGTGGTCGGTCAGCCAGTCGACGACCTTGCCCTTACCCTCGTCTCCCCACTGGGTGCCTACCACCACGACATTGCGGCCGCGGACGATCGATTGGTCTGTAGTCATGTCGGATCGCGAAGACGAAGAATTCGTGCGCGCACTGCGCTAGAGCGGCCGGACGGCCCAGGCGTCGCCGGCGCGTGCCAGCTCGCGGTCGCAGGCGAACTCCTGGCCCTCGTGCTCGTGCCCCGGCAAGATGCACACCACCGTCTCGCCCTGCCCGCGCAGGCGGCGGATGGCAGCGCGCAGGCTTGCATCCTCGCCCCATGGCGCACGCACGGCCGTGCGCGCCGGCATCGCCCGCGCACATTGCACGAGCGCTTTCAGATCTAGGCTGAACCCCACTGCGGGACGGTTGCGGCCGAATACAGCGCCCACCTCGTCGTAGCGGCCACCGCGCACCACGGCGTCGCCAGCCGCGGCGGTATAGATGCCGAACCGTGCGCCGCTGTAGTAGGCGTAGCCGCTCATGTCGGCAAGGTCGAAGCCGACCTGCACGCCCGGATGGGCCGCGGCCACGTGTCGCGCCAGCCACTGCAGATCGTCGAGGGCCTGGCGGATCAGCGCGCGGTCAGGCAGCAAGGCGCGCGCACGCGCAAGGACCGTCTCGTCGCCGTACAGACCCACCAGCGCCATCAGCGCGTCGCGCGTCACCGGCGCGAACGATTGCGACAACCCGGCCAGCGCCGGCGCATCCTTCGCGGTCAGTGCCGACACCACCGCATGCAGCCGTTCGCCCTCGACCGGCACTCCGGCCAGCACGCCGCGCACGATGCGCGCGTCGGCCAGATCAAGCAGCACATGGTCCAGGCCGGCCGCCCGCAGGCCGTCGAGCGCGAGTTCCTGCACTTCCAGATCTGCCTCCAGCCCACCGTGGCCGTAGATCTCGGCACCCAGTTGCAGCGGCTCGCGCGTGGCCTGCGGCGAGCTGGGCCGGGTGTGCAGCACAGGGCCGCAGTAGCACAGACGCGACACGCCAGCACGGTTGAGCAGGTGCGCATCGATACGAGCCACCTGTGGCGTGGTGTCGGCACGCACACCGATCGAGCGGCCGCTCAATTGATCGACCAGCTTGAAGGTGCGCAGATCGAGCTCTCGCCCGGTGCCTGACAACAGCGACTCGAGGTGCTCGACCAGCGGCGGCATCACCAGCTCGAAACCGTAGCCGCGCGCCATGTCGAGCAGCGTGCGCCGCAGCTCCTCGATGCGCCGGGCCTCAGAGGGCAGCACATCGGCAATGTGCTCGGGCAACAGCCAAGCGGACGACATCGACGACACCGGGAGAATTAAAAGCGGCATTGTACGGGTCGGTCTGGTGCCGATCCGCGGGCCGCCGGGAACCTGCTTCAGCGCCAGAACACCAGCAAAAGCAGCAGCCCGATCAGCATGCTGGACAAGCCGAGGAAGCGGATCTGTCCGTCGCTCATGCGCATCGCACGCTCGAACACCTCGCGCCAGGTGGACGGACTCAGGAACGGCAGCAAGCCCTCGAACACCAGCATCAGGGCGAGCGCGCCGAGCAGGAAGTCGGACATGCGAAAAGGGTCGGTCCGGCGCTAGCGCCGGACCGGCGCCGCGGGCGCCGCGGCGGCACCCGGCGCGCCGCGCATCGCGCGGAAGAACTCGCTCGACGGATCAACCACCATCACGTCGCTGCGGTTGCGAAAACTCGCGCGGTAGGCTTCCAGGCTGCGATAGAACTGCGCGAACTGCGCGTCGCGTCCGAACGCGTCGGCATAGAGCGCCGACGCACGCGCGTCGCCTTCACCCTTGAGCTTCTGCGAATCACGATAGGCCTCGGCGATGATCACCTCGCGCTGCTTGTCGGCTTCGGCCCGAATCCGCTCGGCCTCGGCGGCGCCTTGCGACCGCAATTCGTTGGCCACCTGCTGGCGCTCGGACTGCATGCGCCGGTAGACCGAGTCGGTGATGTCAGCGACGAAGTCCACGCGCTTGATGCGCACGTCGACCAGGTCGATGCCGAACGACTTGGCCTCGTCGGCGAGTCGGCTGCGCACGTCCTGCATGACCTTGTCGCGTTCGCCGGACAGCATGCTGCTCACGTTGCGCTTGGTGACTTCCTCGTTGAAGGCGGCCTGCACCACCTGGGTCAGCCGGCTCTCGAGATTGCGGATGTCGGTACCGTTGTTGCGGATGAACTGTCGCGGCTCGGAGATGCGCCACTTGACCAGCCAGTCGATGACCAGGCTCTTCTTCTCGGCCGTGAATATAGGCCGCGTCTCGGTGCTGTCGAGTGTCTGGATGCGCTTGTCGAGAAACACCACGTTCTGGAACGGCGGCGGCATCTTGGCCTTCAGGCCCGGCTCGGTGATGACTTCCTTGATCTCGCCCAGCGCGTAGACGACGCCCATCGACTTCTGGTCGACGATGAACAGCGTCGAGCTCGCGATCATCAGCAGGATCAACGCGCCAGCGACGTACAGACCGATTCGATTCATTGTTGTTCTCCTCGCCGTTCAGCGGCTTTCGCGATCGCGACTGCGCGCGCCGTCGCGCGAGCGCGAGTCGGTCGTGGCCGCAGCTGCTGCGGCGGCGGCCGGCGCGCCCGTTTGCGGCTCGGTGCCCGGCGTGACCGCCCCACCCGGGCTGCCCGCCTGCTGCAGCAATCGGTCCAGCGGCAGATACAGCAGGTTGGAGCCACTGCGGCTTTCGACCATCACCTTGCTGACGTTGGAGTAGACCTGCTGCATCGTCTCGAGATAGAGACGGTCGCGCGTCACCTGCGGTGCACGCTGGTACTCGGTGAGGATCGAGCGAAAGCGCTGAGCATCGCCGTCGGCCTGGGCGATCACACGCTGGCGGTAGCCCTCGGCCTCCTCGCGCAGACGCGAGGCCGTGCCGCGGGCCTTGGGCACCACGTCGCTCGAATAGGCCTGACCTTCGTTCTTCAGGCGGTCGCGGTCGGCGCCGGCTTTGACCGCGTCGTTGAACGCGGCCTGCACCTGCTCGGGAACCTGCACGTGCTGCACGTTGACGTTGACGATCAGGATGCCCGCGTTCAGCCGGTCGAGCTGGGCCTGGACCGACTTCACCAGGTCGGTCGACAGCGCCTCGCGCTGCTCGTAGAGCACCGAGTCGACCTTGCTGCGACCAACGATCTCGCGCACCGCGCTCTCGGCAGCCTGCTCCACCGCGGAGTCGGGGTCGCGGTTCTCGAAGATGTAGGCGCGCGCGTCCTTCAGACGGTATTGCACCGTGAAGCGGATGTCGACAATGTTCTCGTCCTGCGTCAGCATCGACGAATCACGCAGCCCGGTCACCTGCACCACCGTGTTGCGGCCGACGTCGCGCGAGCGCAGCTGCGTGACCGGCACCGTCTCGTGGGCCTGGAACGGGTACGGGAAACGCCACTGGAAACCGGCATCCGCGGTATAGCTGTACCTGCCGAAGGTGCTCACCACGGCCTGGTGGCCTTCCTGCACGATGAAGAATCCGCTGCCGGCCCACACCACCAGGACCACCAGCGCGATCAGGCCCGCACCGATGCCGGCGCTCTTGAAGTCAGGCGAGAACGACGGACCACCGCCGCCTCCAGACTCCGGCTCGCTGCGCCGATTGCCGCCGCCCTTGCCGCCGAACAGGCCGCCGAGCTTGCGGTTGAAGTCACGCCACAGTTCGTCAAGATCGGGCGGGCCGTCCTGCCGGCCGGCCATTGCCACGCCAGCGGCTCGCCGACCCGGCCGGAGCGCGGCTCGGGCCAGCGCGCCAGCGGCGCGCGCCAGCTCGCGCAAGCGCCCGGTCAACCGGGCGTCGTCTTGGGGAGAAGTTGCCACCGAAGGGCCCATGCTCATGCTGTTCCTGTGGTTTGGGCGGATTGTCCGACACTCGGCGACCGCCCAGGCGCCGATTCAGATGGAGGCACTTCGGCGGCGCACAAGGCCTCGCCGGCCGCTGCCCGGGCGATCAGGTCGCGCAGCGCGGCCAGCCCGTCACCGCGCAGGGCGCTGACGAAGACCCGCGGCACCTGCTGTCCCGGTGTGCGCTCGATCCAGTCGCGCAACGCGCGCGGCGGCGGGTCGATCGCGTCGAGTTTGTTGTAGACGAGGATCTGCGGGATCTCCTGCGCGCCGATCTCTGCCAACACACGCTCGACCTCGTCGCGTTGCTCCTGCAGATTGGGGCTCGAAGCATCGATCACGTGCAGCAGCAGGTCGGCCTCGGCGGCCTCCTGCAGCGTGGCGCGAAAGGCCTCGACCAGCTTGTGCGGCAGGTCGCGGATGAAGCCCACCGTGTCGGACAACGACACGCTGGCACCGATGCTGTCGAGGTACAGCGCCCGCGTGGTGGTGTCCAGCGTGGCGAACAGCTGGTTGGCCGCGTAGGCGCGCGCCTTGACCAGCGCATTGAACAGCGTCGATTTGCCGGCATTGGTGTAACCCACCAGCGAGACACGGAACGAGCCGCTCTTCTCGCGCGCGCGCCGTTGCGTGTTGTGCTGGCGTCTTACCTTCTCGAGCCGCGCCTTCACCGACTTGATGCGGTCGCCGATCATGCGGCGGTCGAGCTCGATCTGCGCCTCGCCCGGACCGCCGCGCAGGCCCGCGCCGCCGCGCTGGCGCTCCAGGTGACTCCAGCGCCGTACCAATCGCGTCGACACGTATTGCAGCCGCGCCAGCTCGACCTGCAACTTTCCCTCGTGGCTTTGTGCGCGGCGCGCAAAGATATCGAGGATCAGCGCGGTGCGATCGGCCACCTGGACGCCGAGATGGCGCTCCAGATTGCGCTGCTGGGCCGGGCTCAGCGCCTGATCGAACAGCACACCTTGCGCGCCGTGTTCGAGCACCAGCGCCTTGATCTCGTCGGCCTTGCCCGACCCGATGAACAGCGCCGCATCCGGCGCCTTGCGCCGGGCGATGACCCGCGCCACCGGGTGATCGCCGGCCGATTCGGCAAGCAAGGCCAGCTCGTCCAGCGTCGCGTCGAACGACGAGCCGCGGCCGAAATCGACGCCGACCAGCACCGCACGCGCTGGCTCGCCATCGGCCAGCGCTGGCAATTCCGGAGCTGCAATCAAGTTGGGGGGACAACCGAGCAGGTCGGTTGCGGATCGATCCGCGCGACCTTCATGCCACCGCTTCGCCGCTCTCGGCGGTATGGAAGCTCACCGGCCTGCCAGGCACCACTGTGGAGATGGCGTGCTTGTAGACCATCTGCGTGACGGTATTGCGCAACAGCACCACGTACTGGTCGAACGACTCGATGTGACCCTGCAGCTTGATGCCGTTGACCAGGTAGATCGAGACCGGGACGTGCTCCTTGCGCAGCAGGTTCAGGAACGGGTCTTGTAGAAGTTGCCCTTTGTTGCTCACGATATTCTCCGTGTTGTAGGAACGAGTGATTGCCACGTTATCACACGTGGATGGGCGGCACGCCCTGCCGGGTCAAACCTGTGCCGTCACTGTGGACCCGTCCGGCGCAAAAAGGTTCGCCCGGCCTTCACCGATCGCCGTCGAACGGGTTGCGCGAGGTCTTCATCTCGATGCGCATCGGCGTGCCCACGAGCTTGAAGTGAGCCCGGATGCGCCCTTCGAGATAACGCTTGTACGACTCGCTCACATGGTCGAGGGCGTTGCCGTGGATCACCACAATGGGTGGATTCATCCCACCTTGGTGCGCATAGCGCAGCTTGGGCCTGTAGTGGCCCGCACGCGGCGGCGCCTGGTGCGTCACCGCGTCCTGCAACAGCCGCGTCAGTACCGGGGTCGGCAGTTTGGCATGGGCCGATGCGTGTGCCTGCGTGATCGCCTTCCACAGCGGCGCAAGTCCCTGGCGCTTCTTCGCCGAGATGCGCAACACCTCGGCATAACGCAGAAAGGCCAGGCGCTGCGCGAGCGAGCGCTCGAGCATGTCACGCTGGTAGCTGTCGACGGCGTCCCACTTGTTGACCGCCACCACCACGGCGCGACCGCTTTCCAGGATATAGCCGGCCACGTGCGCGTCCTGGTCGGTGACGCCCTGTGTTGCGTCGAGCAGCAGCACCACGACATTGGCGTCGGCAATCGCCTGCAGCGTCTTGACGACCGAGAACTTCTCGACCGCTTCGAAGACCTTGCCGCGCCGGCGCAGCCCGGCCGTGTCGATGAGGACGTAGCGCTGGGCGTCGCGTTCGATCACGACGTCACGCGCTTTCCGCTGATCGGCCTGCATGCGCGCGTGCCGTGCGAGGAATGCCACCGCACGCAGGCCTTCAAGGGCGCATCGACGTTGTGCCATCAATGCCATAATGATACCCGGCACAAGGCGCGGCTCGGCCCCACCTGTTCGGGCTGTCACAATCCCAACGGCTGGGCGATCTGGCGCTTCAACCATGAACGGCAGACCAAGTTCCCGCTCACCGGCGCTCACAAGGGCCTCGATTGCCACGCCTGCCACAGCAAGCCCGCGACAGCCAAGGTGACCGCGCCGACGACGTGCATCGGCTGTCATGCCGACGACGACGCCCATCGCGGCGCCTTCGGACGGGCCTGCGAGACCTGCCATTCGACGAACTCGTTCCGAAGGAGCGCAAATCGATGAGTGCCGTCAAACGATTGCAGAATATTTCGCAAGGGCGGGAATTTGCCGGTGCCGCCGACGTTGTCTTGATTGAACGCAAGGGGGCAAGCCCGTGACGGAGGATATCCGGGCCCGGATGGTGGAGATGCTGCCGCGGCTACGGCGGTTTGCATTTCTGCTTTCCGGCGACATGGACAGGGCGGAAGACCTTACGCAGGAGACGTGCGTGCGGGCGCTTGCCAATGCCGATCAGTGGACCAAGGGCACACGGCTGGATAGCTGGATGTATAGGATCGCGCAAAACCTCTGGTACGACCGGCTGCGGGCCAGCAAAACCCGCGGCGTCGCCATCGACCTCGATGCGGCGTTCGACGTGGTCGGCGA
>CALMQI010000186.1 GCA_937871935.1 uncultured Burkholderiales bacterium | reverse complement strand
ATCCCAAATCCATCATCGCCTGCGCGAAGTCTCCGGCCCGGCGCGATGGCGTCAGCGTTTCGGCAAGCCGCTTGATCTCGCGCTTCGACGTTGGCAAAGGCTGGCGCACGGAAAACAAGCGCGACACCACGCGCTCGATGTTGCCGTCAACCGGCGTCGCTTTTTGTCCGAACGCAATCGCCGCAATCGCCGCCGCCGTATAGGGTCCAATACCAGGCAACCCACGCAGCGAATCTTCATTCGCCGGAAAAACGCCGCCGTGATCTGCAACAACAGCATCGGCGCACTTCTTCAAATTGCGCGCACGCGAATAATACCCGAGCCCCGCCCACATCTGCAGAACTTCTTCTTGGGATGCCGCCGCCAACGCCGCAACCGTCGGCCAGCGCGCGGTGAATTTTTCAAAATACGGAATGACGGCCTTCACCGTCGTCTGCTGCAGCATGATCTCGGACAGCCACACGCGATAAGGGTCAGCCTTCTTGCGGCGGGCATAACGCCACGGCAAATGACGGCGCTCAGCGTCGTACCACGCGAGCAGCGCCGACACGGTGTCGGGCCCGGCGGGCCTCAGCGGCAAACTTTGCTGCCGCAACGTCTCGCGACCTTCCTTTACGGCTGGCGCGCCCACAGTTGTTCTCCGCTCATCCCCAGTGAATTTACAAGCCTACCGAATTTTCCACACTGCGACTTTCGAATCGATTGGGAGATGGTAGGCTCCTATTCTGACACCTCAACTCACAAGCTGTGGCGTAAACCGACATGCTGACAGGAAAATTTCGCGGGCTCCCAGGCCAGCTCCCGCCAGACCAGCGGCGCAAGACCAACAGCTATGTGCGCGCGGCAGGCAGTTTCGTGCCGAAGATCGCCGCCAAGGCATTTGAGAAATTCGGCTTCCACTCGGCCGAGATCATGACCGATTGGGCGCGTATCATTGGCCCCGACATCGCCAAATATACTGAGCCCGAGCAGCTGAAGTGGCCGCGCAACTATTCGTCAGGCGAAACCCTTGCCGATGGCCGCGAGGCGCGACCCGGCGGCACGCTGATCCTGCGCGTCGATCCCTCCCGCGCGCTCGACATCGAATATCGCGCGGCCGAGATCATCGACCGCATCAACCGTTATTTCGGCTACCGGGCCATCGAAACACTCAAAATTATTCAAGCTCCGCTGAAGAAATCCGCGATAGCCGCCGCGCCCGCACCCGAAGCCCCGCCGCCCGCCGACGTCCCGGTAAACGTCTCAGTCCTGGACGACGGGCTGAAATCCGCCCTGACTAACCTCTGGTCCAGCGTTCAACGCGACCAGCCCAAGCGTTAATTCCCGGCAATAATCGCCCCATTCAGTTGCCATTCAGCGCCGATTTGCCTTAATCGCGCGTCCGTTCCATGTTAGGCGGACCCCAATGGCGGAAAAGCCCGCCCGTGCGGCGTAAAACCGGCGCGAAATCCCTTAAAGGAGCCCTGCTGTGCTTGACCTGACTTCGTTGCTTTCCAACGCTTCGTGGACCCGCCGCGCCGCCCTAGGTCTTGCCGCAACGGCCGCCTCGGGTGTGGCTCTCGTCGCCTTGACGCCGAGCGCCGTTCTGGCCCAGCAGAAAAAGGGCCCGGCCGAAGTCCCGGTCGAAGAGCTGATGAAAGCGGCCGATCTCGCTGACGTCGCCATTGGCGCCGCCGATGCCAAGATCACCGTCGTCGAATATGGCTCGATGACCTGCGGTCACTGTGCCAGCTTCGCCACCAAAGTGTTCCCGGAACTCAAGACCAAATACATCGACAGCAATAAAGTGCGCTTCATTTTCCGCGAGTTCCCGCTCGACAATCTTGCGGCCGCCGCTTCCATGCTGGCGCGCTGTGCTGGGGGCGAAAAGACTTTTCCAATGGTCGAAACGCTTTACGAAAAGCAAGCCGACTGGGCTTTCACAAACGGCAATCCCGTGCCGAAGCTGTTCGACATCGCCAAGCAGGCCGGCTTCACGCAGGAAAGCTTCGACAAGTGCCTGACCGATCAGAAGCTGCTTGACGACGTGGTTGCGACCCGCGAGCGCGCATCAAAGACCTTCGGTGTCAATGCCACGCCGTCGTTTTTCATCAACGGCAAGCGCATGACCGAGCGCACCGATCAGCTGGAAAGCTTCGATAAGCTGATCCAACCTTTGCTGCCGAAGTCTTGAGCATGACTGCTTCTCGGCGCGCCGTTTTGGTGGGACTTGCGGGTGCGGCTTTGATCGCGTCCGGCGCCTTGCCGTCGCGTGCCCAGGCGATCAAGTCGGATCTGGCGGATCTGGTCATTGGCAATCCGGCGGCGGCAGTCACGATCGAGGAGTTCGCCTCGCTCACCTGCAGTCACTGCGCGACGTTCCACAACACCGTCTATCCAGCGCTGAAGAAGGCTTACATCGACACCGGCAAGGTCAAGCTGATCTATCGCGATTTCCCGATCAACGAGTTGTCGGTCGGCGCGGCGTTGCTAACGCGTTGTGGCGGCCGCGCGCAACGCGAGAACCTTCTCGGCGTGCTGTTCAAGACACAGGAAGCCTGGAGCGGTCCGGGTCGCAATCCGTTGATCGAACTCTACAAGATCGGCCAGCAGGTCGGCTTCCCGCAGATCAACATCGACCTCATCGCCGGCATGATCGAGCGCCTGCGCGCGCTGCCCAAGCCGACCATCGCGGCGCTCAACGGCCTGACCATGGCCGGCGGGCTGGAGCTGGCGATGGCCTGCGACCTGATCGTCGCCGCCGACAGCGCACGCATCGGCGACGCGCACGCCAACTTCGGCGTCTTCCCCGGCGCCGGCGGCACGGCGGTGCTGCCGCGGCGCATCGGCCCCACGGCCGCGAAGTACCTGCTCTTCACCGGCGACACCCAGAGCGCGGCCGAGCTGCTGCCGCTGGGCCTTGTCAACCGCGTCGTGCCCGATGCCGAGCTTCTGGCCGAGGTCGACAAGCTGGCCACCCGCATCGCCGGCAAGAGCCCGCTGGTGCTGCGGCGGATGAAGCAGGCCGTGGCCGACGGCCTGGAGCAACCGCAGGCGGCGGCGCTCCGGCTGGAGCGCCTGGTGCTGGACGCCCACCGCCACTCGCATGACATGCGCGAGGGCCTGGCGGCCTTCGTCGGCAAACGCAAGCCCGAGTTCAAGGGCTGTTGAACTGCAGCGATTCACAGGAGCCCAAGCCATGAGCAGCCCCCAACCCGCGGTCTACGTCGCCGGCATCGGCATGACGCCGAGCGGCAAGTTCCTCGACCGCAGCATCAAGCAGCTGACGGCCGACGCGGTGAACGCTGCACTCGCCGACGCCGGCCTGCAGGCTGCCGACATCCAGAGTGCGTTCTTCTCCAACGCGACGCAAGGCGCTCTGGAAGGCCAGACCATGGTGCGCGGCCAGATCGCGCTGCGCTCGATGGGCATTGAATCGATTCCGGTCTACAACCTCGAGAACGCCTGCGCCAGCGCCAGTTCGGCCTTCAACCTGGCGGTGCAGTACGTGCGCTCCGGCGAGGGCGACATCGCGCTGGCAGTCGGCGCTGAGAAGATGTTCTGCACCGACAAGGCCAGAATGTTCGGCGTCTTCGACGGCGCCTGGGATCTGCAGACGGTCGAGGCCAACCGGCGTGTGATGCTGGCGATGGGCGAAGGCGTCGTTCCGCCCGAAGGCAGCACCTCCAAGGCGCCGTACAGCCTGTTCATGGACATCTACGCCGCGTTCGGCCGTTTCCACATGCGCGAGTTCGGCAGCACGCAACGACAGTTCGCGGCCGTCTCGGCCAAGAACCACGGCCACTCGGTGCACAACCCGCTGGCCCAGTATCGCAATGCCTACACCATCGACGAAGTGCTGGCCGCGCCGCCCATCACCTACCCGCTGACGCTGCCCATGTGCGCGCCGATCAGTGATGGCGCTGCCGCCGCACTGGTGTGCTCCGAAGCCGCATTGGCCCGCCTGGCCGAGCGCCGGCGCGCCATCCGCGTGCTGGCCTCGGTGGTCGGCACCGGCAGCACGCGCCGTCCGCAGGACGTGGGCCAGCACATCACCGCCAAGGCATCCAGGATCGCCTACGAACGGGCCGGCGTCGGCCCGCAGGACATCTCGCTGGCCGAGGTCCATGACGCCACCGCCATCGGCGAGATCGTGCAGAGCGAAAACCTGGGCTTCTGCGAGTTCGGCGCCGGCGGCGCGCTGGCCGAGAGTGGCGCCACCACCATCGGCGGCCGCATTCCCATCAACACCTCGGGCGGTCTGGAATCCAAGGGCCACCCCATCGGCGCCACCGGCCTGGGCCAGTTGCACGAACTGGTGACGCAGTTGCGCGGCGAGGCCGGCGCGCGCCAGGTCGCGGGCGCGCGGCTCGCCATCGCCGAAAACGGCGGCGGCATCTTCGGCATCGAAGAGGCGGTGTGCGCCATCACCATCCTCGGCCGCTGACCCGCGCGCGCCGCCCCGCTGCAACAGAACCTGCACCCACCGCATGAACTTCCTGCCCACCGAAGAACAACGCCTGGCCGTTGAAGGCTTCAACCGCTTTCTCGAAACCAAGCTGCGCCCCATCGTGCAGCGCTACCAGCCCGACAAGCTGATCGAGAAGGAGCGCATGCTGGAGATCTTCCAGCTCATGCTGCCCTACGGCATGGGTGGCAACGGCATCATCGCCGAGAAGCACGGCGGCATGGGCATGCCCTGGCTGACCTACGCGCTGATGTACGAGCAGCTCGCGCGCGTCTCGGGCGACGTCGCGATCTCGCTGCTGATCCAGCAGCTCGGCGCCTACTCGCTGGAAGTGTGCAGCAACGATGCCATGCGAGACAAATATCTGCCGCGCATGCTGCGCGCCGAGATCATCGCCTGCAGCGGCATCAGCGAACCCGGCGTCGGCTCCAACGTGGCCGAGGTCACCTGCCGCGCGAAGCAGGACGGCGACCACTATGTCGTCACCGGCGAGAAGACCTGGATCTCCAACGGCCACTATTCCGACTTCTGCATGGTCGTCGTGCGCACCTCGGACGATGGCGCCAAGGGCCTGTCGATGATCCTGGTCGACCGCGCCGAGCACGGCTACGAAAGCCGCAACATCGACAAGCTGGGCCTGAACAGCACCTCGACCGCGCAACTGTTCTTCGACGGCGTGCGCGTGCCCGCCGGCAACATGCTGATCGCGCCCGGCGCCGGGCTGAAGAGCACGCTGGTGCTGTTCGAGAAGGCGCGGCCGATGGTCGGCCTGACCTCCGTGGGCATCGCCCAGGCGGCGCTCGACAAGGCAGTGGCCTACGCCAAGGAGCGCCGCCAGCACGGCAAACCGATCGGTGCGCACCAGCTCATCCAGGGCATGCTGGCCGAGGCCGCGATCGAACTCGACGCGGCCAAGCTGCTGGTCTACCGCGCCTTCAACCTCATCGACCACGGCGTGCGCTGCGAGGTCGAAAGCGCGATGGCCAAGTGCTACGCCACCGAGATCGCGGTCGACGTGGCTTCCAAGGCGGTGCAGATCCACGGCGGCAACGGCATCACCAAGGACTTCGGCGTCGAGTTGCTGTTCCGCAATGCCCGCATGATGACCATCCCGGACGGCACGACCGAGATCCAGAAGCTCATCATCGGCCGCGCTCTCACCGGGCTCAACGCCTTTTCCTGATCATGGCCACGCCCACGACCAGCGGCGCTGCGAGCGCCGCGCCCGTTCTGCGCGCCGATGGCATCACGCTGCGCTTCGGTGGCGTCACCGCACTGTCCGAGGTCAGCATCGAGGTCCGGCCCGACGAGATGCTGGCGATCATCGGCCCCAACGGCGCCGGCAAGAGCTCGCTGCTCAACGTGCTGAGCGGCTTCTACCGCCCGCAGCAGGGCCGCGTGCAGTACGAAGGCCGCGATCTGCTGGGCCGGGCCGTGCACGCCATCGCCCGCGACGGCGTGGTGCGCACCTTCCAGGGCACGCACCTCTTCTCCAACATGAGCGTGCTCGACAACATCCTGATCGGGCGCTTCAGCCACATGCGTTCCAGCCTCGCCCAAGCCTTCCTCTACTTTCCCTGGACCCAACGCGAGGAAGCGCGCCACCGCGAGGTGGCCGAGAACATCGTCGAGTTCCTGGAGATCGAGAACATCCGCCACCAGCCGGTGGGCTCGCTCGGCTACGGGCTGCGCAAGCGCGTCGACCTCGGCCGCGCGCTGGCCATGGAACCCAAGGTGCTGCTGATGGACGAGCCCATGGCCGGCATGAACACCGAAGAGAAGGAAGACCTGGCGCGCTTCATCATCGATGTGCGCGAGGCCAGGCGCATCCCCGTGGTGCTGGTCGAGCACGACATGGGCGTGGTGATGGACCTGGCGGACCGTGTGGCCGTGCTCGACTTCGGGCGCAAGATTGCCGACGCCACGCCGGCCCAGGTGCAGGCCGACCCGGCCGTGATTCAGGCCTACCTGGGTGCGGCAGCATGAGCGGCGGCACGACGGCCCTGACCAAGCAGGCTGCGCCACCCGCGCCCGCGGCCACGGCGCGAGCAAGCACCGCTGCCGCCAGCGGCGTCGCGCTGCGCACCCTGCCGCAGACGCTGCTGGCGCACGCCCGCACGCAGCCCGGGCGGCTTGCCCAGCGCGTCAAGCGCAAGGGCATCTGGCGCGAGTACGACTTCGCCCATGTGCTGGAGCAGGTGCGCAGCATCGCCCTGGGTGTCGCCGCGCTGGGCCTGGCCCGCGGCGACACCGCGGTGGTGATCGGCGAGAACGAGCCCGAGCACTATTGGGCCGTGTTCGCGGCCCAGTCGCTGGGCGCCAAGACGGTGTCGGTCTATCCCGACGCCACCGCCGAGGAACTGCACTACCTGTGCGCGGACTCGGGCGCCAAGTTCATCTTCGCCCAGGACCAGGAACAGGTCGACAAGGCGCTGGCGGTGGCGCCCCGGCTGCCGGAGATCTTCGGCATCGGCTACTGGGACGACTCGGGCATGTGGTCGTACCGCCACGACCTGCTGCACGCCTTCGACGCCCTGCTTGCGGCGGGCCGCGAGGAACACCGCCGCCACCCGCAGCGCTTCGAGCGCGAGGTCGAGGCCGGCGGCCTGGACGACCTGGCGCTGCTGACCTACACCTCGGGCACGACCAGCAAGCCCAAGGGGGTGATGATCAGCCACCGCTGGCTGATCGACAACGCCGAGCGCATGCGCAGCGCGCTGCCGATCGAGCCCGGCATGGAATACCTGTCGTACACGCCGCTGGCCTGGATCACCGAGCAGCTGCTGGGCGTGACGCTGGGGCTGACGCTGCCGCTGGTGGTCAACTTCCCCGAGGGGCCCGACCAGGTGCTGCCCAACCTGCGCGAGCTGGCGCCGCACATGGTGCTGTTCGGCCCGCGCCAGTGGGAAAGCATCGCCGCCACCATCGAGGCCCGCATGCTGCACGCAGGCAGCCTGGCGCGCGGCCTCTACCGCTGGGGCGTGCGCATCGGCCACCAGGTGCACGTGGCCAGGCTCGAAGGGCGGCCGGCGCCCGCGCTGTCGCGGCTGCTGCTGCCGCTGGCCGAGCTGCTGACGCTGCATGCCGTGCGCGACCAGTTCGGCTTCCTGCGCTCGAAGATCGCCGTCTCCGGCGGCACGGCGATGGCGCCCGACGTGTTCCGCCTCTTCCACGCCCTGGGTGTGCCGCTGCGCAACCTCTACGGCTGCTCGGAGTTCGGGCTCATCGCCGGCCACCGCGGCGAGCGCTACGACCTCGAAACCGTGGGCCCGCTGCTTGACGTGGACCCCGCCTTCGGCGCGCCGCTGGAAGCCCGCATCGAGCCCGGCGGCGAACTGCTGCTGCGCGGCGGCACCGGCTTCCGCGGCTACTGGAACAAGCCCGACAAGACGACGGCACTCGACCGCGACGGCTGGTTCGCCAGCGGCGACGCGGTGCGCCGCACCGAGCGCGGCGAGATCGTGTTTCTCGACCGCGTCGAGCACCTGGTCAAGCTGGCCAGCGGCCACCCCTACCCGCCGCAGTTCATCGAGACGCGGCTGCGCTTCTCGCCCTTCATCAAGGACGTGATGGTGCTCGGCGACGCCACGCGGCCCTGGGTCGGCGCACTGATCAACATCGACATGGGTGTGGCCGCACGCTGGGCCGAGGAGCGCCGCATCGCGTTCTCCACCTTCACCGATCTGTCGCAAAGGCCGGAGATCCGCGCCGTGGTGCGCGACGAGATCACGCGCATCAACACCCTGCTGCCCGAGGGCTCGCGCGTCGTGCGCTTCGCCAACTTCCCGAAGGAGCTGGACGCCGACGAGGGTGAACTCACGCGCACCCGCAAGCTGCGCCGCGAGTTCCTGGAGCAGCGCTACATGGCGCTGATCGGGGGGTTGTATGCGGGTGCGAACGACATCGATTGCGTGATCGCGATCACCTACCAGGACGGTCGCCAGGGCGAGCTGCGCGCCACCGTGACTGCAACCGACGTACCCGCCACCGACCTCACCAAGGCCAGCCCGCGATGATCATCGAGTTCTTCAATTACGCGCTCAACGGCGCCTTGCTCGGCCTGCTGTACTCGCTGGTGGCGATGGGCTTTGTCGTCATCTACCGCGCCAGCAAGGTCTTCAACATGGCGGTCGGCGAGATGCTGGTCGTCGGTGCCTTCCTGGTCTGGTGGGCCGTGCAGTCGCGCGGCATGCACCCGGCCATGGGCATAGCCGTGGCGCTGGCGATCTCGGTGCTCATCGGCCTGGCGATCGAGCGCCTGCTGTTCCGCCGCCTGATCGGCGAGTCGGTGTTCTCGATGATCATGGTCACGATCGGCCTGCTGATCCTGATGCGCGGCCTGGTGCTGCTGATCTGGGGCCCGCAGGAACGCCAGTTCCCGGCCATCATTCCACTCGCGCCGCTGATCTTCGGCGATCTGATTGTGCCGCGCTCTCTGGCTGCCGGCGGCATCATCGCCGTGGTCTGCGCCGCCGGCCTGCACTGGTTCTTCAACCGCAGCCGCGCCGGCCTGGCCATGTCGGCGGTGGCCGAGGACCACCAGATCGCGCTGGCCATGGGCATCAGCGTGCGCCGCTCGATCGCCTTCGCCTGGGCGCTGGGCGGCGTGCTGTCGGTCATCACCTCGATGGTCTATCTGAGCGGCAAGTCGCTGACCTTCCTGTCGTCCGAGATCGGCTTCGCGGCCTTGCCCGTGGCGCTGCTGGCCGGGCTGGAGTCGATCGGCGGGCTGCTGCTGGCCGGCATCATCGTCGGCGTCGTGCAGGGCCTGACCGCCGCCTACATCGACCCGCTGATCGGCGGCAACGCCGCCGCGGTGGTGCCCTACATCTTCATGCTGGTCGTGCTCATCGTCCGGCCCACCGGCATGTTCGGCTGGAAACGCATCGAAAGAGTCTGAATCCCATGGACCCCTCCGGCATCTTCTCCACCAGCTACGCGCGCGACAGCGCGCTCGTGCGTACCCGTGCCCAGTGGCTGGCCCTGGCGCTGTTCGGCGCCGCGCTGCTGCTCTACCCCTGGCTGGCCTCGCCGCGGCTGGTGGCGGTGGCCAACCTGATGCTGGTCACGTCCATCGTCGTGGTCGGGCTGCAGATCACCACCGGCTACGCCGGGCAGATCAACCTCGGCCAGGCCGCCTTCATGGGCGTGGGCGCCTATGGCGCCAGCGTCGTGGAAGTCAAGTTCGGCCTGCCGTTCTGGGTCGCGGTGCCGGTGGGCGGTGTGCTGGCGGGGCTGGCCGGCTGGGCCTTCGGACTGACGGCCGCGCGCATCAAGGGCTTCTACCTCGCGCTGACCACCATCGCAGCGCAGTTCCTGTTCGTCTTCGTGGTGCTGAACCTGCCTTCGTCGTGGCTCGGTGGTGTCAACGGCTTCAGCCTGGAACCGGCACGACTGGGCCCGCTGGTGTTCGACAGCGACCGCGCGCTGTACCACCTGTTCCTGTTCTGCACCGCGGTGATGGTGTTCGGCGCCTTCGGCATCCTGCGCAGCCGCCACGGCCGCGCCTTCGTGGCGGTTCGCGACGACGACGTAGCCGCCGGCATGATGGGCATCGACGTTCCCGGCACCAAGGCCCGCGCCTTCGTGCTCGGCGCCTTCTACGCCGGCATCGGCGGCGCGCTGTGGGCCTACCAGATCCGCTTCGTCTCGGTCGACCAGTTCACGCTCTTCAACTCGATCTGGTTCATCGCCATGATGATCGTCGGCGGGCTGGGCTCGATCGTCGGCGCGCTGATCGGCACGGTGCTGATCCGCATCGTGCAGGAGGGCATCACCACCCTGGGCCCCGATCTCATCGAGTTCATCCCCACCCTGAGCAGCGACATCGTGTTCGCCAGCATGAACGTGTTCCTGGGCCTGGTCATCACCGGTTTCCTGCTGCTCGAGCCCAAGGGCTTGATGCACCGCTGGAACATCTTCAAGGCGACCTATCGACTCTGGCCCTTCCCGCACTGAAGCCGCCCTTCCCCAACCCACGCTTGCCGACCCACACCCTCGAGGAGACAACCCCATGCAACGACGCCCCTTCCTGACCTGCGCCACCGCTGCCGCCAGCGGCCTGCTGCTGAGCACCACCGCGCACGCCCAGACCACGATCAACGTGGCCGCGCTGGCCGATTTCGCCGGCCCCTATGCCAACGTGATGAACGACATGCAGGGCGGCCGGCTGGCGGTACTCGACTGGTGGAACAAGGAGGTCGGCGAGAAGCTCAAGGTGCGCATCGTCGTCAAGACCTTCGACACGCGCTACGACGTGGCGCAGACAGCCAGCCTGTGGCCCGGCATCAAGGCCGAGCTCAAGCCCGCGCTGGTGCTGGGCCTGGGCGGCCCGGACGCGGCAGCCCTGCAGCAGCGGCTGCCGGAAGACAAGGTGCCGATGCTGTTTGGCACCGCGGCCTACGGCTTCGGCTGGAAGCCCGGCCAGTGGGCGCTGAACATCCGCCCGACCTATGCGCACGAGGCGGCCGGCTTCGTGGAGTGGTTCCGCACCGCCAAGCTGGACGGCAAGCGCCCGGTGAAGGTGGCGATCATCACCTCCGAAGCCACACCGGCCTACGCCGACATGGCCAAGGGCTTGCAGAGCTACGCCAAGGCGCACCCGGACAAGGCCACCTTCGTCGAGGCCATCTGGACCGAAGTGCAGCCGGCCGACCTGACGCTGCAGGTGCGCCGCCTGGCCAACGCCGGCACCGACGTGATCGTCATCCAGACCAACACCGCGCAGGCCGTGGCCACCAAGCGTGCGCTGCAGGCGCTGGGCAAGAACATCCCGATCATGCTGTCGCTGCACAACGGCGTGGCCGGGTCGTCGCGCGCGCTGGGCGACGCCAACGGCTTCGCCGGTGACTTCGAGGTCGGCGCCATCGCCGATGCCAGCGAGGACGACACCACGGCCCGCAAGTTCTACCGCGTGCTGCAGGACAAGCACGGCCTGAAGTCAGGCTGGAACGCCATGACCATGATCGGCCTCGGCCAGACCATCGTGGCGGTACGCGCGATCGAGGCCGCAGTCAAGGCCAAGGGCGCCGACAAGGTGACCGGCGAGGCCGTGCACGCCGCGCTGCTGGCCACGCCGTTCACCTCTGCCGATCTGATGGGGCTGCTGCCGGGTGTGGACTTCAGCGCCGACTCGCCCTTTCCGACCGGCAGCGCCAAGGTCAACGTGGCGACGATGAAGGACGGCAAGGTGGTTCGGGCCGCTGGCGACGTGGCCGTGCCCACGGTGCCGAAGTGGTGACGGACAGCAGCGAATCGGCCCTTGTGGAGGCGCGGCGCCAGGCCGCGACACAGCCGCTGGCGTCGGCGCCGGTTCAGCCTGCCCCCGCCGAGGCTGGCGCGCTGCTGGCCTTGAGCAACGTCGAGGTGCTCTACGCCGAGGTCATCCTGGCGCTCAAGGGCGTGTCGATGCAGGTTCCGCAGCGCGGCTGCGTCGCCCTGCTGGGCGCCAACGGTGCCGGCAAGAGCACCACGCTGAAGGCCATCTCGGGCGTGATCGACTCCGAGGACGGGCGCGTCTCGGGCGGCAGCATCACGTTCGAAGGCCAGCCGATCCGCGGCCGCGACTCGGCCGCCGTGGTGCGGGCCGGCCTGGTGCACGTGATGGAAGGGCGGCGTGTGCTGCCGCACATGACGGTGGAGCAGAACCTCATCATCGGCGGCCACATGTTCAAGTCCGCCGCGGCGATGCGCCAGGCGCTGGCCGCGGTGTACGAAGCCATCCCGCGCCTGGCCGAGTTGCGCAAACGCGTCGCCGGCTACCTCTCGGGCGGCGAGCAGCAGATGCTGGTGATCGGCCGCGCCATCATGGCCGAGCCCAAGCTGATGCTGATCGACGAGCCTTCGCTGGGCCTGGCGCCGCGCATGGTCGAGGAGGTGTTCGCCGTGCTGCACCGGCTGCGCAAGCAGGGCCTGGCGCTGCTGATCGTCGAGCAGAACACGCGCGTGGCGCTGGAGATCGCCGACTACGGCTACGTGATGGAGAGCGGGCGCATCGTTCTCGAAGGCGCTGCCGAGGAGTTGCGCGCCAACGAGGACGTGCGCGAGTTCTACCTCGGCCTGGACCGCGAAGGCGGGCGCAAGAGCTTCCGCGACGTCAAGCATTACCGCCGGCGCAAGCGCTGGCTGGGCTGAACACCGAACGCAAGGAGTTGGAGAACATGAGCGGTCCCCTGAAGGGTTTGAAAGTCATCGAGTTCGGCGGCATCGGCCCCGGACCCTTCTGCGCCATGATGCTGGCCGACATGGGGGCCGACGTGATCCGCCTCGACCGCAAGGTCGACAAGGGCAAGGACCGCGGCGAGCCGGCGTTCCTGGCCAGTGGCCGGCGCAGCGTGATGCACCGCGGCCGGCGTTCGGTGGCGGTGGATCTCAAGGCGCCGCAGGACCGCGACAAGGTGCTGGCCATGCTGGACAGCGCCGACGCGCTGATCGAAGGCTACCGCCCCGGCGTGATGGAACGCCTGGGCCTGGGCCCGGACGTGCTGCTGGCGCGCAACCCGCGCCTGGTCTACGGCCGCATGACCGGCTGGGGCCAGGAAGGCCCGCTGGCGCAGGCCGCGGGGCACGACATCAACTACATCGCGCTGTCGGGCGCGCTGGCCACCATCGGCCGCAAGGTCGGCGGGCCCATCGCGCCGGCCGCGATGATCGGCGACCTGGGCGGCGGCGGCATGATGCTGGCCTTCGGCATCATGTGCGCCGTGTTCGAGGCCAGAAACTCGGGCCACGGACAGGTTGTCGACGCCGCGGTGCTGGACGGCGCGGCGCTGCTCACCGCCATCGTCTGCGAGCTGCGCGCCGTCGGCCACTGGAAGGACGAGCGCGAGTCCAACCTGCTGGACGGCGGCTCGCATTTCTACGACACCTACGAGTGCGCCGACGGGCAGTGGATTTCCCTGGGCGCGCTGGAGCCGCAGTTCTACGCGCTGCTGCTGCAGAAGCTGGCCATCACCGACCCGGAGTTCCAGCGCCAGCGCGACCCGTCGGCGTGGCCGTCGCTGAAGGCCAAGCTGGCCGCCATCTTCCGCAGCCAGCCCAGCGCCCACTGGTGCGCGCTGCTGGAGAACACCGACGTCTGCTTCGGCCCCGTGCTGAGCACCGGCGAGGCCGCGCGCCACCCGCACAACGTCGCGCGTGACACGTTCTTTGAAAGCCAGGGCGTGGTGCAGCCGTCGCCGGCGCCGCGCTTCAGCCGCACGCCGGCCACCCGGCCCGAGCCGGCGCCGTACATCGGCGAGCACGACGACGAACTGCTTTGACCTGACCCGGAACAACCATGCAACTCGGACTGAACGACAAGGTCGCCATCGTCACCGGCTCGGGCCGCGGCATCGGCGCCGAAACCGCACGCGCGCTGGCCGAGGAAGGCGCGCGGGTCATCGTCACCGACATCGACGCGCAGGTGGCAGCTGACCACTGTGCCGCGTTGCAGCGCGACGGCTTCCAGGCCATTGCCATCGCCGCCGACGTGACCAAGGCCGCCGAGGTCGAGCGCCTGGTGCAGTCTGCCCGCGACGCCTTCGGCAGCGTGCACGTGCTGGTCAACAACGCCGGCTTCGCGCGCGACGCCCGCATCACCAAACTCAGCGAAGCCGACTGGGACGCGGTCGTCGACACCGTGCTCAAGGGCGCCTTCCTGTGCACCAAGGCGGTGGCACCGGTGATGGCCGCGCAGCACTGGGGCCGCGTCGTCAACATCTCGTCGCGCGCCCACCTGGGCAATCCGGGCCAGGCCAACTACTCGGCCGCCAAGGCCGGCCTGCTCGGCTTCAGCGCCGCGCTGGCGCTGGAGCTCGGCCGCGACGGCATCACCGTCAACACTATCGCCCCGGGCTTCATCGAGACCGACGGCGTGCGCAACCTGCCGCACTACCAGAAGATCAAGGACAACGCGATCGCCCGCACGCCGATCGGGCGCCTGGGCGTGCCGCGCGACATCGCTGGCGCGGTGGCCTTCCTGGCCAGCGAGGCGGCCGGCTACATCACGGGCGCCACCTTGCACGTGACCGGCGGCCGCTTCGCGACCTGAACAAGGGCCTCTGATGGACTTCGGCTTCAGCCCCGAGCAGGACACGATGCGCGAATCGGTGCGCCGCTTCATGCGCGAGCGCGTCGCGCCGCGCGTGGCCGAATGCGAGAAGCAGCGTGAATTCGCCTGGGACCTGCTGCCGCAGTTGCAGCCTTTCGGCTACCTCGGCGGCCTGCTCCCCGAAGAGGCCGGCGGCTTCGGCATGCGCTACGCCGACTGGGCGATCCTGATGGAAGAGGCCGGCTACTGCTGGCTGTCGCTGCGCGTGATGATGAACTCGCTCAACATCCTGGCGCAGCTGCTGCACCGGCAGGGCACGCCCGCGCAGCAGCAGCGCTGGCTGAAGCCGCTGCTGGCCGGGCAGTTGAAGCACTGGATGGCGATCACCGAGCCCAACCACGGCTCCAACGTCGCTGGCATCGAAACGCGCGCCGAGGACAAGGGCGACCACTACCTCGTCAACGGCAACAAGCTGTGGATCACCAACGGCATCCACGGCAATTTCGGCGTGCTGGTGGCGCGCACCTTCAGCGCCACCTGCGACGGCGGCATCAGCCTGTTCATCGTCGAGCGCGCGCAGACGGCCTACGAGGCGCGGCGTGCCGACGTGATGTTCATCCGCGCCACCGGCACCTCGCAACTGAGCTTCAGCGACGCCGTGGTGCCCAAGGCCAACCTGCTGGGCAAGGAAGGTGAAGGCCTGAAGGCGATCCTCACCGGGCTGAACTTCGGCCGCCTGAACGTGGCCATGGGTGCGGTCGGCGCGGCCCGTTCGGCGCTCGACCTGTCGATCGATTATTCGAAGCAGCGCAAGCAGTTCGGCAAGCCGATCGCCGGCTTCCAGCTGGTGCAGAAGCTGATCGTCGACATGATGGTGCGCTGCGAAGCCGCGCGCGCGCTGGGCTACCGCGCCGCCTGGGCGCTCGACCAGGGCGGCAGCGCGCGCACCGAGTGCTCGATCGCCAAGCTCTACGCGGCCGAAGCCGCGCACGAGGTGGCGGGCATGGCGCTGCAGGTGCATGGCGGCTCGGGCTACAGCGAAGAACTGCCGATCGAGCGCATCTTCCGCGACACGCGCGGCGGCATGATCCCCGAGGGCACGACCGAGATCCAGACCCTCATCATCGGCCGCGAGGTGCTCGGCATCTCGGCGTTCCAATGAGCTGAAGCTGTGAAGACATGACGCATCGCCGCACATGGGCATGACCCTGCTCCACGCGCTGCGCCTGAACGCGCGGCGCCACCCGCAGCGCGTCGCGATCCGCTTCCGCGACAGCGCGCTCAGCTACGCCGAACTGCTGGCCTGCACCGAACGCGCAATGTGCGCGCTGGCCGCCCTGGGCCTGGCGCCGGGCGAGAAGGTGCCGATGCTGTCGACCAACCACGCCGACATGCTGGTGGCCTACTTCGCGCTCACCGGCATCGGCGCGATCCCGGCACCGCTGAACTACCGCCTGGCCGACGACGACCTGCGCCACGGCATCGCTGCAGCGCACGCGCGCTTCGTGCTGCTGGGTTCGGGCTTGGCCGAGCGCGCCGAAGCGCTGGGCGATCCGGCACGGCGCTGGATCTGGTTTGCCGATGCCGAAGACCACGCGCCGGCCGACGCGCTGCGCTGGCAGGCGCTGCAGGCCGGCGCCACCGGTGCGGTGCCCGAGGGCCGCGCCGGCAGCACCGTGATGCTGCACACCTCGGGCACGACCGGCCGGCCGAAGGGCGCGCTGCGTTCACGCTTCGGCTTCGAGGAACGCGCCATCGAACAGGGCTTCGGCATGGACGACCGCACGCTGTGCGTGCTGCCGATCTGCCTGGGCGCCGGCTGCGTCTACACCCTGCTGCCGCTGTACCTGGGAGCCAGCATCCGGCTGCACGAGCACTTCGACGCCGGTGCAGCGATCGACGCGATTGAGAGCGAACGCATCCACTCGACGATGCTGCTGCCGGCGATGCTGCAGGCCATGGTCGAACACCCGCGCTTCCACAGCGCCGACCTGGCCAGCCTGCGCGTCATCCAGTCCGGCGCCGGGGCGCTGTCGGGCACGCTCAAGCGTGCGCTGCTCAAGCGTTTCGGCGACGGCGTCCTCAACATCTACGCCGCCTCCAGCGAGGTCGGCCCCTACGCCAACCTGAAGGGCGCCGAGGTCCGCGACCACCTCGACGGCAACTGCGTCGGCAGGCCCTTCTTCGGCGTCGAGCTGAAGTTGCTCGGCGACGACGGCGCCGAGGTGGCGCCCGGCGAGGTGGGCGAGATCTGCTGCCGCAGCGAGTCGCAGTACGACGAATACTTCGAAGACCCCGAACTGACCGCCAGCACACGGCGCGGCGACTTCCTCACCGTCGGCGACCTCGGGCGGCTGGATGCCAACGGCCTGCTGCACTTCGTCGGCCGCAAGCGCGACATCATCAAGAGCGGCGGCATCAACATCTACGCCTCCGAGATCGAAGAAGCGCTGCAGCAGCACCCCGCCGTCGCCGAGGCGCATTGCGTGGGCCTGCCCGACGACCGCTGGACCGAACTGATCTGCGCCGTCATCGTGCCGCGTGCCGGCCAGCAGCCGACGGCCGACGACATCACCGCGTTCGCCGCCGCGCACCTGGCCGCCTACAAGAAGCCCCGGCGCGTGGTCTTCATGGCCGAGGTGCCCAAGAACCTGACCGGCCGCGTGCTCAAGACCCAGCTCGTCGAGCAGGTGCTGGCCTTGCCGAAACCCGACACGAAAGAGACCGCATGAACCTGTCCGCCCTGCGCGCCGAGCCCTGCTACTTCGAAGACCTCGGCATCGGCGACAGCTTCGACAGCCCGACACGCACCGTCACCGAAGCCGACGTCGTCAACTTCGCCGGCCTGTCGGCCGACTACAACCGCCTGCACGTCGACGCCGAGTACGCCAAGGACACGCCCTACGGCCAGCGCATCGCGCACGGGCTGCTGGTGCTGGCGGTGATGTCGGGGCTGGTGACGCGCATGCAGCTCAACCAGCACCTCGAGCCCAGCCTGATGGGCCTGCTCGACATCCAGTGCCGCTTTCCCAAGCCCACATTCATCGGCGACACCTTGCGCGTGCGTGTCGAGGTGGCCGAGAAGAGCGAGACCTCCAAGCCCGACCGCGGCGTCGTGGCCTTCAGGCGCCAGGTCATCAACCAGCGCGGCGAGGTCGTCGTCGAAGGCGTCTGGAAGCTGCTGGTGAAGCGCCGCCCGGCCTGAGAACCTGAAACGAGAAGCAGCATGACCATCAAGACCCCCATCGGCTACACCACGCGCGACGAGATCTTCGTGCGCGACCGCAACATCGCCACCGAGATCCTCGGCCAGCTCGACTTCATCGACATGATCTTCCTGGCCGCCACCGGCCAGACGCCCAGCGCGCCGATGAAGCGCATGGCCAACACGCTGATGGTGGCCGTCACCGACCACGGCCTGACGCCCAGCGCCATCGCGGCACGGCTGACGATCCTTGGCGCGCCCGAATCGATCCAGGGCGCGGTGGCGGCCGGCCTGCTGGGCGCGGGCAACCACTTCCTTGGCACCATGCAGCTCAGCGCCCAGATGCTGAAGGACGCGGTGGCCGGCCTGGCGCCCGACGCCGACGGGGCCGCGTTCGACGCCTGCGCAGCGGCCCTGGTGCGCGCGTACCGCGCCGGCAAGCGCATCGTGCCCGGCATCGGCCACCCCATCCACATCAAGGGCGACCCGCGCGTGCCGGCGCTGCGCCGCGTGGCCGGCGAATGCGGCTTTGAAGGCCGGCACTGGCAACTGGCCACGGCCATCGAACGTGCCGCGCAGGCCGAGTACGGCAAGCTCTTGCCGCTGAACGCCGCCGGCGCCGTGGGCGCCTGCGTCGCCGACATGGGGCTGGACCCGCTGTGGGCGCGCGGCTTCGCGCTGATCGGCCGCTCGGCCGGGCTGGTGGCGCACTTGCTCGACGAGAAGCGCGCACCGCTGGGCCAGAAGCTGTGGGACCTGGTGCTGGCGCAGGACGACAGCGCCGAGCTCGCCGGCCACGACAACCCGATCCCGCAGCGCGCGCAGGCTCTGAAGGCGGGCCGAGCATGAGCGCAGGCACAACGGGTGGCAGCCCGCCGCTGGCCGGCCTGCGCGTGCTCGACCTGTCCGAGCTGCTGCCCGGCCCCTATGCCACGTCGCTGCTGGCCGACCTGGGGGCCGAGGTGGTCAAGGTCGAACGACCCGGCGGCGACAACGCACGCGCCATCGTGCCCGACATGGTGGAGGCGCTGAACCGCGGCAAGCGCAGCATCTGCATCGACCTCAAGACCGAAGCCGGCCGTGCCGTGCTGCGCAGCCTGGCCGAGCGCAGCGACGTGCTCGTCGAAGGTTTTCGCCCGGGCGTGACGCGCCGGCTCGGCGTCGACTACGACAGCCTGAGCGCCCTCAACCCGCGCCTGATCTACGCCTCGGTCTCGGGCTACGGCGCCAGCGGGCCGCAGGCGCTGCGGCCCGGACACGACCTGAACTACCTCAGCGCCGCCGGCGTCGTGGGCCTCACGCAGCGCGGCGGCGCCCCCACCCACGACGTCAACATCCCGGTGGCCGACATCGCCGGCAGCATGTTCGCGGTGGTGTCCATCCTGGCCGCGCTGGCGCAGCGCGAGCGCGACGGCCGCGGCCAGTTCCTGGACGTCGCCATCGCCGACGCCGCACTGCACTGGACCACGCCGCGGCTCGGCTCGTGGTTGGCGGCAAAGGCGCGCGGCACGGCGGCCAGCGCGGGTCTGCCACGCCAGCCGGCCTATGGCGTGCACCCCACTGCCGACGGCCGCTACATAAGCATCGCGGCCATCGAAGACCCGTTCTTCGCCCGCCTGGTCGCTGCGCTCGGGCTGACCGACCTGCAGGGGCCGGCGCTCGCGCGCCACCACGACCGCGTGGCGCACCGCGCGCGCATCGACGCGGCCATCGCCGAGTGCCTGCGCGCGCAGCCGCTCGCGCATTGGGCCGCGCTGTTCGATGCCCAGGACATCCCCTGTGCGCCCGTCAACAGCCTCGACGACGTGCTGGCCGACCCGCACTTCCAGGCCCGCGGCATGGTGAGCGAGGGCGACGGCCAGCCGCGCCTGCGCTTCCCGGTGCCGCTGCGCGACCTGCCCGCGTCCAGCGCCAAGGCGCCGGTGATCGGCGAGCACACGCAAGCCATCCTGGCCGAGCTGGGCCTGCCGGCGGACGCCCTGGCGGACGCCACCCGAACCGTGAACTGACGCCCATGGACTTCGAACTCGCCGACTGGCAGCGTGCCGCGAGCGACGCCTTCGCCGACTACCTGGCGCGCGAAGTCGCGCCCATCGTCGGCGCGCACGAACGCGAACGCCGCCTGCCGCCGCGTGAGATGGTGCGCGCGATGAGCGGCTACGGCCTGCTCGGCGGCCTGCTGCCCGAGGCACTCGGCGGCCAGGGGCTGGACCACGTCACCTACGGCACGCTGCTGGCCCAGCTGGCCGGCACCTGGGCCTCGCTGCGCAGCATGATCAGCACCTCGAACCTGGTGCTGTCGATCATCGCCGAGCGCGGCAGCGCCGAGCAGCGCGAGCGCTTCCTGCCGGGGTTGATTCGCGGCGAGACGCTGGCCTTCTTCGGCCTGACCGAACCCAACGTCGGCTCCGACGCGAGCGGCGTCGAGACCCGCGCCGAACGCGACCCCGCCAGCGGCGGCTGGCGCCTGCGCGGGCGCAAGCTGTACATCTCCAACGGCGTGCACGCCGATCTGGGCGTGGTCTTCGCGCGCACCGGCAGCGGCGCGGACCACGCCGTCTCGGCCTTCATCGTCGAACGCGGCATGGCCGGCTTCTCGGCGCGCGAGGTGCACGCCATGGGCATGCACTGCTGCCCGCTTGGCGAGCTGCTGTTCGACGACGTGCTGCTGCCGGCCGACAACATGATCGGCGCCGAAGGCCAGGCCTTCGCGATCGCCAAGCACTACCTGAACCTCGGCCGCTGCTTCGTCGCCTATGTCTGCGCCGGCGTGTCCGAAGCCGCGTACAAGGAAGCCTGCCGCTACGCCGGCCAGCGCCAGCAGTTCGGCCGGCCCATCGGCCAGTTCCAGCTGGTGCAGCAGATGGTGGCCGACATGATGACGCGGGTGGAAAGCTCGCGCCTGCTGGCCGCACGCGCCGCCGATGCGCTGGACCGCAAGTCGGCCGACGCGCAGCGCTGGTGCTCGATGGCCAAGCGCCACAACAGCGACGCCGTGCTGCGCGTGTGCGAGGATGCGATGCAGGTGCTGGGCGGTGCCGGCTACACCAGCGACTTTCCGCTCGAACGCCACTACCGCGACGTGCGCCACCTCGCCATCGCCGAGGGCAGCAACCAGATCCAGGCGCTGCTGCTGGCGCAGGGCGAGCTGGGACTGTCGGCGCTGCGCGGCTAGGGGCCTGTCAACGCCATGCAAGGAGACACGAACCCATGACCGCCAAAACCGCCCTCACCCGCCTGCCGGGCACGCCCGAGCCCATGCACCGCTGGCCCGCCCACGGCGGCGTGCACATCACCGGCGATGCCTGGGGCCCCGTCGACGGGCCGCTGGTGCTGCTGCAGCATGGCGGCGGCCAGACCCGCCACGCCTGGAAGGGGACCGGCGAAACGCTGGGCGCGGCCGGCTACCGCGCCGTGGCCTTCGATGCCCGCGGCCATGGCGACAGCGACTGGTCGCCCGACGGCGCCTACGGGCAGGATGCGATGGTGCGCGACCTGCAGTGCGTGATCGCCGCGCTGGGCCAGCGCCGGCCGGTGCTGGTGGGTGCGTCGATGGGCGGCGGCACAAGCCTGGTGGCGGTGGGCGAGTCGCATGTCGACGCCACCGCGCTGGTGCTGGTGGACATCGCGCCGCGCATCGAGCCCGCAGGCGTCGACCACATCCAGGACTTCATGCGCCTCAAGCCCGAAGGCTTCGCCTCGCTGGAAGAGGTGGCACAGGCGATCGGCACCTACCAGCCGCACCGCAGGCGCCCGCCCAAGCTCGACGGCCTGGGCAAGAACGTGCGCCTGGGCGCCGACGGCCGCTACCACTGGCACTGGGACCCGCGCTACCGCGCCGCGCCGTTCAATCTGGAGCAGCGCGCCCGGCGCCTGGAGGCCTGCTCGGTGAACCTGCGCCTGCCCACGCTGCTGGTGCGCGGCGGCCTGTCTGACGTGCTCAGCGAGGCCGGCGCGCAGGAGTTCCTGGCGCTGTGCCCGACGGCGGAATACGTCAACGTCACCGGCGCCGGGCACATGGTGGCAGGCGACCGCAACGACATCTTCGCCAACGCCGTGATCGACTTTCTGGCCCGCGCCGTGCCGGTCAGTGGTGCGCCGCTGCACCCGCCGCATCCGGTGCGGCCGCTCGAAGGCGACACGGGGGCCGACACGGTCGATGTGCCATGACGAACGCAGCGCGCAAGCTGCGTTCGCGGTAGCCGCAGCTTGAACGCCGTCACCGCCCTTGCCGAACGCATTCCGCGCCGCGCGCGGGGCCTGCTGCTGGGCCTGATCGCCGCGCTGTCGTTCACGCTGCTGCACACCTCGGTGCGCTATGCCTCGCGCGAGCTGCACGTCTTCGAGATCACGTTCTTCCGCTACTTCATCGCGCTGTTCTTCATGCTGCCCGGCTTGCTGGGCAGCCGCTTCGCGGTGCTGCGCACGCAGCGGCTGCACCTGCACCTGATCCGCTGCGTGATGCTGATGATCTCGATGCTCGGGCTGTTCTCGGCGCTGACGATGTCGCCGATCTCGATGGTTACCGCGCTGAGCTTCGTCTCGCCGGTGTTCGCGTCGGTGGTCGCCATCCTGGTGCTGCGCGAACGCTCCAGCGCCAGGCGCTGGTTTGCCGTCGCGGGCGGCATCGTCGGCATGCTGCTGATCGTGCGCCCGGGTGTCGTGCCGCTGTCGCTGGGGCCGGTGCTGGCGATCTGCGGCGCCATCGCCTGGGCGGTGTCGATCATCGTCATCAAGATGATGTCGACCACCGAGTCGAGCACGACGCAGGTGACCTACATGTCGGTGATCGTGACGCCGCTCACCTTCCTGCTCGCTGTGTGGGTGTGGAAATGGCCCAGCCTGCAGCTGCTGCCGGTGCTGGTGTTCATGGCTTTCATCGCCACCGTGGGCCAGTTCGCCTACACCAAGTCGTTCAAGTACGCCGAAGCCACGGCGCTGATGCCGCTGGACTTCACGCGGCTGGTGTGGGCTTCGTTGATCGGCTTCCTGGTCTTCGACGAGGTTCCCGACATCTGGAGCTGGATCGGCGGCACGGTCATTTTCCTGAATGCCGTGTACATCACCTTCCATGAATCGACCGTGCGCGCCGCCGAGCCGGACCCGTCCAAGGTGTAGTGGCCCTGGCGCGGATGGTTCGACAGCAATCAGATGTGAGCGCCCTGCCCACCCTCCCCCGCCTCAGGACAGCACCATGACCCTGCCCCCGCAAAGCCCCGCGCTCTACCAGGGCGGCAACATGGGCGACCTGGTGATCGACGCCGTCCAGCGCGGCGGCGAGCGCGTGGCCTTCATCCACGGCGAACGGCAGACCAGCTACCGCGAGTTCGGTGAACAACTCAGCCGCGTGGTGCAGGCGCTGACAGCCCATGGCCTGGTCAAGGGCGACCCGGTGGCCACGCTGTCGACGAACCTGCCCGAGGCCTTTCTCATCACCGCGGCGGCCTACCTGATGGGCCTGCGCGTGACCTGGCTGAACCCGAACTCGTCCGAAGACGACCATGTCTACATGCTGCGCGACTCCGGCGTGCAGTGGATGCTGGTCGACCCGCCGCACTACAGCGGCCGCGCGCTGGCACTGCAGGCGCGCGTGGGCAAGGCGCTGCGCATGGCCGGTCTCGGGCCGCCTCAAGGCGATCGGTCGGTCGGGAGGTGCCATGTCCTCGGGCGCGACCACCAGGATGGACAGGCCACTGGCGCGCCGGACGAGGTCGCGCGCGCGGCGCTGTTCCTCGCGTCGGCGGACGCGAGCTACCTCGTCGGCCAGGCGCTGGTCGTCGACGGCGGCGACGGCGTCTTCGGAGTGGGCGACTCGATCCTCTTTCGCGCCGACCGCCTGCACGGGTCGACAACGTGGTTTCACCCCTACTCGGACCGCAACGTCTACGTCCTTGACTTCAACGAGCCCGCGCCGAAGCGCTTCGTCCAGGCCGAACCGGCCAGCGGGGACGGCGCCCAGGAGCCGGTGCTGATCCGCCACTTCGAGGAAGACGTCCTGCTGCTGCGCTTCTCCGGCGCCGGCAGCGAAGCCGACGCCGAGCAGTGGTTCTGGGCCAAGTTGTCGCACGCCGATCCCAAACCCTTCCGCGTCAAGCTCGATCTGCCCGGCCTGCGCCACGGCGCGCAGGATCCGGTGCGGATCAAGGTTGCCCTCAAGGGTTGGTCGCGCCCGGGCCGGGGCAACGCCGATTTGAAGGACCATCGCGTCGAGGTCCTCCTCGGCGGCCGAGTCGTGGCGGCGCCCGAATGGAACAACGCGCAGGAGCCCGGCACCTTCGAGATCGCCGGACTGACCGCCGCCGATTTCGCGAGCAGCCCCCTCCTCGAGTTCCGCGTACCGACGCGCCGCGGCGCCGATCAGAACCCGGTGGTCGACGTGGTGGTGATCAACTGGATCGAAGCCAGCTACGCCTGGGACGGGCAACTGCTCGGAGACCAGGTTCGCTTGCAGAGCCCCGCCGGGGCGACGGCGCTGCGTCTGCCCCAGCCGGCGGACGCGGGCCGTCGTTGGACGGCGTTCTCCGACGCCGGTACCCGGCTCGAGATCGCCAGCGGCCGTCGAGCTCTGGCCGCGACCAGCATCGATCTCGTCGCCGGCGACGCGTTCCTCGAGCCGGCGACCGTGCGGGCGCTGCCGGACGATCGCCTGCGCGATCCCCGCCTGCAAGCCGACTACGTGGTGATCACGGCCGCCGCGCTGGCGCCAGACATCGAACCGCTGGTGGCCTACCATCGGCGGCAGGGTTTGTCGGTGGTGGTGGCGACGATCGACGAGATCTACGACCAGTTCGGGCACGGCATCGCCGATCCCCGGGCCATCAAGGCGTTCCTCGGCCTTGCGGCGAGCGCCTGGCGAGCGCCTGCTCCACGCTTCGTGCTGTTGGTGGGCGACGCGAGCTGGGACATCCGCAGCGATCGACCGGACGCCTCGCAGTACCCCGACATGGCCTACCAGCCGGTGCACGGCACCGCCTTCGCCCGTGTCGAAAGCACGCCCTATGCGGGGCGAACGGCGCACCGGAATCTGATCCCCACCTGGAGCTATGGCACCTACGACGGCCACGCCGCCGGCGACAACTGGTTCGTGGCGCTGGGCGAAGGCGACAAGCCCAGCATGGCGATCGGTCGCTTCCCGGTGGTCGAGCCCGAGGAACTGCGCGCCATCGTCCAGAAGACCCTGCGATATCTGACCTCGCCGCCCGAGGGCGACTGGCGCAAGCGCGTCCTGTGGATCGCCAACGAGGAGCCCTCCTTCCAGGCCTGGAGTTCGGATTTGGCGCAGTGGCTCCAGGGTCTGGGCTTCTCGGGCGAGAAGTTCTTTCCGCATCCCGACGCGACGCGAGATCCTCAGGTGCAGGAGCCCGCCAAGCTGCGGGAAGAACTCGATCGCGGCAACCTCCTGGTGCACTTCGTGGGCCACGGCGGCCGCTTCATCTGGCGCACCGGCCCCGCCGACTGGACCAAGCACCGCGACCTGTTCGGCCTCGGCGACATCGATCAGCTGCTGCCGACGGAACGACTGCCGGTGGTGCTCAGCATGACCTGTTACTCGGCGCCGTTCGATCATCCGACGGCCGACTCGATCGGCGAGAAGCTGCTCCGCGAACCCGGGCGGGGCGCCGTGGCGGTGATCGCCGCGTCGTGGCGCAATGCGCCGCATCGCGGCATGAGCGAAGGCTTGCTCAAGGAAATCCTCGCAGCGCCGACGCTTGGTGAGGCCTTGCAGCGCGCCAAGTCGGTCAGTGGCGACCGGGACTTCCGCGAGCAGTACAACCTGCTCGGCGATCCGGCCCTGGTGCAGCGCAATGCC
>CALMQI010000185.1 GCA_937871935.1 uncultured Burkholderiales bacterium | reverse complement strand
CTGCTCGATCTCCGGCAGCGTGTGGGCGATGCCCTTGTGGCAGTCGATGCAGGTCATGCCCTGGTTCACCGCCTCCTGGTGCTTGGCGGCGGAGCGCTTGTTCTGCTCGGCGTAGTCCATCGAGTTGAAGTTGTGGCAGTTGCGGCATTCCTGGCTGTCGTTGGCCTTCATGCGGGCCCACTCGTGGCCGGCCAGCACCGCGCGCTTGGCGTTGAACTTCTCCGGCGTGTCGATCGAGCCCAGCGCCTTGTGCAGCAGCTCGTTGCTCGCCTGGATCTTGCGGACGATCTTGGGGCCCCACTCCTTGGGCACGTGGCAGTCGGGACAGGTGGCGCGCACGCCGGTGCGGTTCTGGTAGTGGATGGTGTTGCGGTACTCCACGTACACGTTGTCCTTCATCTCGTGGCAGGAGATGCAGAACGCCTCGGTGTTGGTCCACTCCATCGCGGTGTTGAAGCCGCCCCAGAACACGATGCCCAGCACGAACGCCAGGCCCAGCCCGCTGGTGGCCAGCGCCCACACCCAGCCAACCAGGCCCTTCCTCTTCTCGCCTGTCATTGCAGCCCTCTCGCGCGCTGGAAGGTGTTGTCGACCAGCGGCTTGGCGTCGGTCTGCGGCACGTGGCACTGGGTGCAGAAGTAGCGCCGCGGCGAGATGTTGTCGAGCTCCTGTCCCTCGCGCGTGCGGAAGTGCGTGACGCTCACCTTGGTGGCGTGGCTCGCCTTCGTCTTCTGCCAGGCGTGGCAGTCCATGCACTTGTTGAAGTTCTTGGTGATCTGGTAGCCGGCCACCGTGTGCGGGATCAGCGGCGGCTGCTGCACGAAGTCGCGATCCAGCGGCGCGCGGTCGCGTTCCTGCTTGAAAGCCGCTGTCGGGTTGTCGTTGGCCAGCGACGCACTGCCGCGCAGGCCGGTCACGTTGACGGCCGTCTGGTCGGCGCCTTCGGCGGATGGCATGTTCAGCGCCATCAGCGCAAACAGGCCGGCGGCGAGCGAGAGTTTCACGAGGGTTTGGGCACGCATGGGGGTCAGTCCCTTCGACGATCGAAGCGGTGGGTGAAAGTGAAGACGTCGCTCGCGCACACGTCGACGCAGCGGCCGCAGTTGGTGCAGTCGCTGCTGTCGATCACCGGGCCGGCGCCGGCCCTGGCCTTCAGCGGCGAAGTGATCACGTGCGGCTCGGGGCACACGGCGTAGCAGTCGGCGCAGTCGTTGCAGCGGCTGCCGTGGGTGGCCGCCACGCGCAGCAGGCTGGCGCGCCCGATCAGCCCGTAGGCGGCGCCCATCGGGCACACATGGCCGCACCAGCCGCGCGGCGCGATCAGCAGATCGAACACGAACACGGCCGCCACGCCGGCAAGGGCCAGCGCGCCGCCGAAGATCAACGCGCGCTGCGTCAGCGAGACCGGGTTGACGAACTCCCACACCGCACTGCCGGTGAGCGCACTCACTGCCAGCACGGCGCCCAGCAGCCACAGGCGCAGCGCGCGGTTCGGCGCGCGGCCGGTGCGGATGCGCAAGCGCGTGCGCAGCCAGGCGGCGGCGTCGGTCACCGGGTTGACCGGGCAGACCCACGCGCAATAGCTGCGGCCGCCCACCAGCGCGTAGAAGACGAGCACGATCGCCACGCCGATCCACGCCGCCTGCCCGGGCCAGTGGCCCACGGCGAGTCCGGCAGCCAGTGTCTGCGCCAGCACGAACGGGTCGGTCAGCGGCAGCACGCCGAGCGTGAGGCTGGACGACAGGTTGCCCTTGACGATCCACACCCCCGCCCACGGCCCGAGTGCAAAGAGCGCCAGGATGGCGAGCTGCACCGCGCGGCGCAGCAGCAGCCAGCGGTGCGCGCGCCACCAGCCCTTGGCCTGCACCGCGGCGGCGCCGGGTCGGGACGGCAGCGGCGGCACGCCGCCCGGCGCGGCGGCGGCAGGCGCGATGGCGATCGTCTGGGTGATCGCGTGGCGGGTCGATCCAGCCGGCGCGTTCATCGTGCCGCCTCCGAGGCCGGGCGCGCATAGGGCTCGCGGCCCGAGCGCAGTGGCGCCAGATCACCCGGCACCGGCTGCGCCGGCAGCCGCTGCACCGGCAGCTCGAAGCCCGGGCGGCCCGGCTGGTTGCCCGGCTCCCAGCCCTTGCGGTAGTGCGCAGCGGCCGCGCCGCGCGCCAGTGTCGCGGGCAGCACCTTGATGGCGGCCTCGGGCAGCACGCAGCTCTTTTCGCACTTGCCGCAGCCGGTGCAGGCATCGGCGTGCACGGTGGGCAGCAACAGCGCATGGCGGTCGCTGCGCGGGTTGCTGAACTTCTCCAGCGTGATGGCCTGGTCGATCAGCGGGCAGACGCGGTAGCAGACGTCGCAGCGCAGGCCCTGGAAGTTGAGGCAGTTCTCCTCGTCGACCAGCACTGCGATGCCCATGCGGGCTTGCGTGATGTCGGTGAGTTGGGGATCGAGCGCACCGGTGGGGCAGGCCTTCACGCAGGGCACAGCCTCGCACATCTCGCACGGGATGTCGCGCGCCTCGAAGTACGGCGTGCCGATCGCCACGTCGCGCGCGACGCCGTCACCCCAGCGGCTGAGTTTCAGGTTCTGTGGCGGGCAGTCGCGCACGCACAGGCCGCAGCGGATGCACGCGCCGAGAAACCGCTCCTCGGCCAGCGCCCCCGGCGGCCGCAGCGCCTGCGCCGGCCGCGCCACGCTGGGCCGTGCCACCAGCGCCGCGCCGCCGGCGATCAGCGCGGCGGTGGCGGCGGTGGCACTGCCTTGCAGCAGCGTGCGGCGGTCCAGGTTCATCACAGCTGCCTCGTTGTGAAGCTCAGGCTCTCACGACCTTGACGGCGCACTTCTTGAAGTCGGTCTCTTTCGAGATCGGGCACGTCGCGTCGAGCGTCAACCGATTCACCAACCGCCCTTCGTCGAAGAACGGCACGAAGACCAGGCCACGCGGCACCTTGTTGCGGCCCTTGGTCTCCACCTGCAGCAGGATCTCGCCGCGACGCGAGATCGCCTTCACCTGCATGCCGCGCTGGATGCCGCGCGCTTGCGCGTCCTCGGGGTGCATGAAGAGCTGGGCCTCGGGCACCGCGCGGTGCAGCTCGGCGACGCGCCGCGTCATCGAGCCGGTGTGCCAGTGCTCGAGCACGCGGCCGGTGCACAGCCAGAGGTCGAACTCCTTGTCGGGTGATTCGGCAGCCGGCTGATAAGGCAGCGCAAAGATGTTGGCCTTGCCGTCCTTGAAGCCGTAGAAGCGCACGCCTTCGCCCTTCTTCACGTACGGGTCGTAGCCCTCGCGAAAGCGCCACAGCGTCTCCTTGCCGTCCACCACCGGCCAGCGCAGGCCGCGCACCTCGTGATAGGTGTCAAAGGGCGCCAGGTCGTGGCCGTGGCCGCGGCCGAACTCGGCGTACTCTTCGAACAGGCCCTTCTGCACGTAGAAGCCGAAGGCCTTGGATTCGTCGTTGCTGTAGTCCTTGATGTATTTCGCGTTCACCGAGGTCAGGTCGGCCGGGCCGTACTTGTTGACCTTGCCGTTGCGGTAGAGCACGTCGAACAGCGTCTTGCCCTTCAGCTCGGGCTTCTTGGCGATCAGCTCGGCGGGCCACACCTCCTCGACCTTGAAGCGCTTGG
>CALMQI010000184.1 GCA_937871935.1 uncultured Burkholderiales bacterium | reverse complement strand
CTCGTGGCCGACTTCGGCATCGCCAATCTCGAGACCGTCGTCACCGATCGCAACGACCTGCGGCCGGAAGAAAAGCAGTTCAACTTTCGCTCGCACCCGGAAGCGCTGCGCGCCGCCATCGGCGCCGGCCTGACGGTGTTCTCGCTCGCCAACAACCATGGCCTCGACTACGGCGCCGACGGCCTGATCGAGACGCTACGCCACGTCGAGGACGCGCGCGGACATGGTTTGCGCGCCGCGGCGGGGGCGGGGAAGAACCGCGAGCAGGCGACACGGGCGGCGGCCTTCGAGGTCAAGGGCGTGCGCATGCTGTTCGGCAGCCTCGGCATCGTCACGCAGGGCCTTGGCCATCACCGCGCCGCGCCTGGCCACCCCGGCCAGGCCGGCTACAACGACGAGGACTTCGCCGAGGTGACGCGGCGGCTCGCCTGGACGCCGGGCGACTATCGCATCCTTTCCGCCCACTATGGCGCCGAGATGCAGGTCAGGGCCGAGGCGGAGCAGATCCGCGACTGGCGCGAGATCGCCGTCAAACGGCATGGCATCGACCTCGTGCTCGGCCATCACCCGCACGTGCCGCAGGGCGTCGAGCGCGTCGGCAACAAGGTGATCTTCTACGGCCTCGGCAATTTCCTGCACCACGGCACCGCCGACATGGCAGGCAAGGGCATCTGCCGCGACTGGGGGCTGCTGGGCCGCATTCATCTCGTCAAGGGCAAGGGAGATAGGCTCGAGCTGCGCGCTATCGAAGCGCTGCCGCTCGACGTCCAGCCGAAGTTGCTGCGCGCCGTCGAGACCCGCAAGGTCCGCCGCATCGGCTCGACGAAGGTCATCGCCTCCGACGTGCGCATCATCGCGGCGACCAACCGCGACCTGCGCGCGATGGCCGCCGAGGGGCGCTTTCGCGAGGACCTGTACTTCCGCCTGAGCGGATTTCACATCGACGTGCCGCCGCTGCGCGAGCGGCGCGAGGACCTGCCGGCGCTGATCACCTTCCTGCTGCAGCGCGGCGCGCAGCGCTTCGGTCTCGCGAGCCCGCCGCTGCCCGACGTCGAGGCCGAGGAGATCTTGCTCCACTACGACTGGCCGGGCAACGTGCGCGAGCTGGAGAACGTGCTGCACCGCGCGATGATCCTGGCCGAGGACGACCGCATCAGCGTGGCCGACCTGCCGCCGCAGATCACGCCGCCGGAACCGGCGATCTCTGCGCCTGGTGGCTCACCGGCGGCCGCGCTGCCCCGCGACGGCCAGCCACTGCGCGATCAGGTGCGATTCTTCGAGCATGCGCTGATCCGCCAGGCCATCGATGCCTGCGGCGGCGACCGCCGATCGGCCGCCCTGCGGCTGGGCATCGGCCTGTCGAGCTTGTATCGCAAGATCGAGGAGTTCGAGACCGCTCAGGCGAAGCCTGTGGCGGCCCCCGCACCGGGCTCGTGATCCGGCGAGGCTGGAACGCTTCTTGCGTTTTCGACCGCCGTGAATCTGCAACTGCGTCCGATCGCCAGCGGGCTGCGCGCTGCCACCTGTGGCTGGGTGCTGGTGTTGTGCGCGGCGGCGGCGCAGGCCGATCCGCAACAGGACACCGAGCGCGCCGAAGCGTCGTTCCGCAGTGGCGATCTGATCACCGCGATGGCGATGCTGCGCAAGGCGGCCGACCAGGGCTACGCGCCGGCGCAGGCGCGCCTGGCCGACCTGCTCGACGCCGCCGAGCAGGACGCCGAAGCGGTGGCGCTGTACCGCAAAGCCGCCGAACAAGGTGATCCGGCCGGGGAGTACGGGCTGTCGCGCATGATGGTCAGTGGCGAAGGCGTTGCCCGTGACCCGCAGCAGGCGCTCGCGCTGCTGCGCAAGGCGGTGGCGCGCCTCTATGCGCCGGCCATCGAGGCGCTCGCCCGCGCCCATCGCGCCGGTTCGATGGGGCTGCCGCGCGACCCGCAGGAGGCTGCGCGACTCGAAGCGCAGGCGAAGTCGCTGCGCGCGCAGGTGTCGCGGTGAACTCGCACAGCGCCGCCGTGCGCAGGGCCGGGTCCGGATGGTTCGGGAGGCCCGTCGGCGATGTGCTGTGGTGGTGTGCCGCGCTGTGTGGCGCGTTGTCGCTTGCCGGTCCGACACGCGCGGCGAGCATCGACCGGGGCCAGCAGCTCTATGGCGCGTTCTGCGCCAACTGCCACGGCCAGAACGGCTCGCCGATCTGGCCCGGCACCCCGGACTTCAAGCGCTCGACCAGCCTCGTGCGATCCGACTCGCAGCTGCTGGTGGTGATCCGGCAGGGCAGAGGCGCGATGCCGGCGTACCTGGGCATCATCAAGGAGCGCGAGATGCTCGACCTGATCGCCTACCTGAGGACCATGCACTGATGCTGCCGCGCCGGATCACCCCCTTCGTCTCGCTGGCGATCCTCGCTGCTGCCGCGTTGCCGGCCGTGGCACAGACGCCGGTCCCGTCCGCGTCGCCGGCGACCGCCGGCCCGGCACACAGGCCATGGCGCGTCGTCGACACGTTCGAGGTCGGCAGCACCGCCTACGTGCGCGCGCTCACCGTCGAGCCGGCGCGCCGCGTCATCTGGGTCGGCACCTCGGTCGGCGTGCACGAGGTCGATCTCGACACACTGAAGGCGCGCCAGACCTTCACGCGCAAGGAGGGTCTGGCCAACGAGTACGTGTTCTCCGTCGGCATCGACGCGCAGGGCTACAAGTGGTTCGGCACCAACGCCGGCGGCACCTCGCGCTTCAAGGACGGCCAATGGAAGACCTACTTCCCGATGCACGGCCTGGCCGACTACTGGATCTATTCGTTCGCCTCGCAGAAGGACGGCACGTTGTGGATCGGCACCTGGGCCGGCGCCAACAAGGTCGACCTGAAGACCATGAAGTTCACGACCTACGTGAAGCAGCTCGTCAACGAATGGGTCTACGGCCTGGGCGTCGACAGCAAGGATCGTGTCTGGTTCGGCACCGAGGGCGGTGTGTCGATGTTCGACGGCAAGAGCTGGAAGAGCTGGACGCACAAGGACGGCCTCGGCGCCGGCAACGAGCAGAACCTGCCGTTCTCGGCCAACACCGGTCTGGGCACGCGCACGCGGCACGACCTGACGATTTCCACCGAAGGCCGTGCGACCTACAACCCGAACTACGTGTTCTCGATCCACGTGGCGCCCGACGACAGCGTGTGGGCCGGCACCTGGGGCGGCGGCGTGTCGCGGTTCGATGGCCAGCGCTGGACCAACTTGAGCGCCAAGGACGGCCTGGTCGGCAACATCGTGTACTCGATCGCGCAGGGCAGGGACGGCAGCTTCTGGTTCGGCACCAACAAGGGCGTGTCGCGCTACGACGGCAAGAGCCGCATGGTGCGCAACGTCTCGATCTACCCGGAAAACCTCTCCGGCCACGGCGTGGTGGACGGCAAGGTGCGCTTCCAGTGGACCTCGCCGATCTTGATCTCCCGGCACGACCCGAAGACCGTGTACCACGCGGCGAACGTGATCTTCAGGACCCAGGACGCGGGTCAGACCTGGCAGGCGGTTTCCCCCGACCTGACGCGCGACGACGAGACCAAGCAGCAGTGGTCGGGCGGGCCGATCACCGGCGACAACACCGGCGTCGAGTTCTACGGCACCGTCTTCGCGCTCGCCGAGTCGCCGCTCGAGAAGGGCCTGCTGTGGGCCGGCAGCGACGACGGCCTGGTGCACGTCTCCCGCGACGGTGGAGCGA